>CAXTRM010000293.1:0-3359 GCA_964246625.1 uncultured Acidobacteriaceae bacterium | reverse complement strand
CTGTTCAAACGCGACGGCTCCGGTATTTGTGTACCGGAAGGCGGTAGGATGCCATCCTGACAGGTCCACCTGTACTTTTCCACTTAGTCGCACGTCCACGTCAAGGAGTCGGTTGTCAGGCGAGCCAACAGTCACCAGGGCGCGATCTATCAGACCGCAGCCCGTGCAGAAGGCCTTTTGCCCCGAAAGCGAGCCATCGACGAGTCGTAAAGGTTGGTTGGGGATCTCGGAGGCCCAAACTCCGTAGATCGCGCCTGGAACGGGCGTTCGGCCGGCTTCGGCAAGAATCGCCAAGGCGTCCCAATGTGCCTCGGCCAGCTTCGCCAGGCTAACGTCCTCCCGAGCGATCTCGAAGAGACGTCGATGTCTTTCCGCCGTCTCGCCATGGCCTGGCAGTGGCAGCGTTTCGGCGCAGACGACTTCGAGACGGTGTCGCAGAGCAAGAACGGTCACGCGAATGCTCCGTTGTGTGCGGCGAGAGCGTCGGCAAAACCCTGAGGTGCCCGTCCCTGACGGCGCCCACTGGTTATAACTTTCAAAGAGGACAGCGAGAGGCATGGGCCTTTGCCGGCCTTCAAGCGATGCCAGAGATCGTGATCCTCTGCGCACGTCAGGTTCGCCCAGCCCCCTGCAAGGAGGTAGGCATCGGCACGTACGCCCAGGTTGGCGCCGTGCACATGGGGATGTGTTCCATCGTCATGGAGCAGATAAGTGCGGCGAAAGCGCTCCGGCACAACGGGACCATGCTCCGCTAAGGTGTCCACGTCGATGATCCGGGCTACCGCAGCGAGGCCGCTCTCGGCAGCGATCAGGTGTTGACTCAGCCAGTCAGGGGGAACGACACAGTCTGCATCCGTGTTCGCTAACCAGCACCGGGAGGGGTCACCCTGGAAACGCCCAAGGGCATGCCTTGCCGCCAAGGCACGGGAAAGGCCCACATTCTCAGCTTGTGTGCAGGTGACGTACCCTGTCCGGCCGAGGACACCGCCTGCCAGGGCTGCCGTGTCATCGGTGGAGCTGTCCGACACCACGATAACGTCCGTGGTGATGGGCTTCGGAAGTCCCCGCCTAGTGCGCTGTACCGAGACAAGACACCGCTCAATCAACGCTGCCTCATTGCGTGCGGGAATCAGGATGGCGATATGTTCTATGGTCCGAGTCGTCAACGTTATTGAGCTCTTGTGTGTCGGTCACTTCGGGCCGACGATGGCTGTCCTTATCGCGCAAAGGCAAGGGTTATGTGGAAGGCTTCTCCCGGCAGACGGCTGTTCCGGTGCCTTGTGGAGGTGCAAGCCTAGTCGCTTTCGCGCACCGTTCTGGCCTGCGGTGGCGCAGGTCAAGACCGAGGAATGAGGAGATCAGATCTTTGCCTTGGTCCAGCCACCCCTGATGAAGAGCAGACCGCTACACGTTAAAGCAATGGCCTGCGAGATGAGCACTGCAATGAACACTCCTTCCACCTTGAGACGGGTGTGTCGCGCCAGCCACCAGGCGAGGGGGATCTCGATGATCCAGAAACCGACGAGGTTGATATAGGTAGGCGTTACTGTGTCTCCGGCACCGTTGAAGGCCTGCAGAAAGACTGCCGCAAACGCAAACATCAGGTTTCCGCTACTGAAGAAGCGAAGGCACTGTACCGCGGTAGGCGTCACGGCCTTGTCATGCGAGAACAGCGCGATGAGCGGATGAGCAAAAATGATGAAGAACAGGCTGACTGTGCCAAGGAAGATGACATTCAGCACACTTGTGCGCCAAACAGAGCTTTTCGCTCGATCCGGCTGACCAGCCCCGATGTTCTGGCCGACCAGGGTGGCCGCAGCGTTGCTCAAGCCGATTGAGGGAAGTAGGACAAAGCCGATGATGCGGAAGCTGATGGTGTAGGCCGCGATCGAAGCCGCCCCAAACAGGCTCACGATACGCACCAACGCCAGCCAGCTGCCCTGTTCCAGCAAAAACTGCAACATCCCCATGGACGACACGCGCAGAAAATTCCAGGCCTCTCCGACATGGAAACGAAGCTGGTCTAGGCGTATGCGGAAGCGATCCGTTCCCTTGGCGAGCCGGTAGAACTGGTACAGAACGATAACGCCCCGTCCAATCAGGGTTGCGACTGCAGGCCCCGTCACACCCAGTTTCGGAAAAGGTCCAATGCCATAGATGAACAGCGGATCCAGAACGAGATTGATGCCATTGGCTGCCCAAAGAAGGCGCATGGCGATGGCCGCGTTACCGGCTCCACGGAAAATGGCGTTGTTGAGGGAGAGCAGGATGATGACGCCACAGACACCCAGGGCGATGCGCGCATAACCGTCTCCGATCTTTGCCACCTGCGGCGTGGCTCCCATCAGGATCAGCAGCCTGGGTGCGAAGAAGAAAAGGGGAACGCCGAGCAGCACTGAAACAGCAATGGCGATCAAGATTGCCTGCACAGAGTCGAGGGCGGCCCGGTCCGGATCGTTCTCTCCGATGCGACGAGCCACCAGTGCCGTGGCCGAGGTGCTCAGACCGGAGCTAATAGCGAAGACCAATGTTAGGAGTGACTCTGTAAGTCCAACAGAAGCGACAGCATCAGCACCCAACCGGCTCACCCAGAAGATGTCCGCAACCGAAAAGACGGATTCCAGCACCATCTCCAGCATCATCGGAACGGCAAGCAGGATGATGATGCGGTTCAGACTGCCAGCGGTGTAGTCCACCTTACAGCCAGCCACCGACTGTTTCACGAGGTCCCAAGTGCCGAGATCTTGAACAGATCCTTGTTGCGCCAAATGCGTCTCCGAACTTTCTCCTTTCGATGCATCTTCGCCATCGGGTCAGGGTTCTACGCCTTCGGCCATTCATGCAAACTCATCGCTACGCGATACGGTCAAATCCAACACGGGTTTTTTGCGTTCTGCGCTACTCTGACAGCGTGAGGCCGACCTGTACGCAGCCTGGACCTCCGGGTGGAGGGATCGCGTCTTCCAAGGAGTTCGAGCGGCAAAGTCGACTAGTTCAGACGTTTTGCCCGTGCATAGGACGGAGCAACTCGTCGTCGATTGTGCTCCCGTCGCAACCACGCCCATTGCGGTCCGTAGCTCCAGGATTCGAGCGCTTCAAGGCAAGGAACGTGTGCTCGGCTAGCTTCGCTCACGCCATCTCAGGAACTTGACAGACCTGAACCTCTACGGCCATGCAAGTGACACTAGATGGACCTCTGCCAATGGAACAGTGTCGACAGGGAGCAGCCGAGATGCAGCGGCATGACCCATGCGAATATGCCGAACCTCGCGCTCGCTCATCCTCGTCCACGCCATCCTTAGAACCTGACAGTTCTAATGGGCGGGAACATGACACTTCTAACGAGCGCTTACAAAGAA
>CAXTRM010000292.1:3907-4140 GCA_964246625.1 uncultured Acidobacteriaceae bacterium | reverse complement strand
GGCCACCATCCTGGAGCTTTACCAGGGCCTCAAGGTGCAGGTGGAAGGCTACACTGATTCCACGGGATCGCCCGCCACAAACCAGAAGCTCAGCGAAAACCGTGCAGATGCAGTGCATGACTTCATGGTGAACAACGGCGTGCCGCAGGACAACATCACCGCAGCCGGCTTCGGGGCCACGAACTTCGCGGCCGACAACGGGTCCGCGGCGGGACGGGCCCAGAACCGCCGCG
>CAXTRM010000292.1:0-3746 GCA_964246625.1 uncultured Acidobacteriaceae bacterium | reverse complement strand
CATTTGAGTTGGACGTACGGGACCGGGACGAGGTCGAAAGCACCATCAACACCCTGCCGGAAGCATGGCAGCCGATCGACCTCCTCATCAACAACGCTGGCCTGAGCCGAGGCCTGACCAAGCTTTGGGAGGACGATGTCCAGAACTGGGAAGAGATGATCGATACCAACGTCAAGGGCCTCCTGTACGTGACCCGAACCGTTGTCCCCGGCATGGTGCAACGGGGGCGCGGCCACGTCATCAACCTGGGCTCCATCGCGGGTCACATCACCTACCCCAACGGGCATGTGTACTGCGCGACCAAGGCAGCCGAGCGAAGTTTGACCGAGGGCCTGCGCCTCGACCTGAACGGCACCCCGATTCGTGTGACCTCCGTCGACCCTGGCCTGGTGGAAACGGACTTCAGCAATGTGCGCTTCCACGGGGATGCGGAGCGTGCCAAGAAGACCTATGCGGGCCTCGATCCACTGACAGCCGACGACATCGCGGAAACCCTTGTCTGGGCTGCGACACGGCCGCCGCATGTGGAGATACAAACCATCCTGATCACCCCCACAGCGCAGGCGAACCCCTACGTCCTGTCGCGGAAGAGCTAGCGCAGCCCGCCTCAAGGAGCCTCCTATGACCACGGACAAGACGAGCGCTGAGTTCTTCGAACAGCGGTACGCACAGGACGGCGATCCCTGGAACTTCGCAAAGAGTGACTACGAGCAGGGACGGTTTGAGACGATCCTGGCTGCCCTGGCGCATCGCCGCTACCGGCGCGCCTTTGAACCAGGCTGCTCCATCGGGACACTGACCATTAAGCTGGCCGGCCTCGCCGAGCAGGTCGATGCCAGCGACTTTTCCGGGACCGCGGTGGAGCACGCCAAACGGCGCTGCGCTCACCTGACCAACGTCCACATCACCCGCGCCGCTCTGAATGACGCAGTCCGGCTTGACGGCTACGACCTGGTGATTCTGAGTGAGATTGGGTACTACTTCCGGCCCGAAGAGTGGAGCAGGCTGCTCGCCACGTTGGTGGACAGCATGGACCAGGGCACCATTGTGCTGGGAAGCCACTGGCTGGGGCAGTCGGAAGACCACCTCCAAGCGGGCGACGAGGTGCATCACCGGCTGCGCAAAGAACCCAGGCTCCAGGTCGAATACTCCGCACGGCACCCGGGCTTTCGCCTGGACCGCTTTGTCCGGGTCTAAGCTCTCCGAAGCTACAGCTTGATCGACCACCCAAGCAGTTGCAGGTCGCGCTCAATAGTGGCCAGGGCCTCTTGGAGGGCGCTTCGTCTATGGGGAATGGAGGTCTTCTCGCTGAGCACGCGCTCCCGTTGCAGTTCGAGCTCCTGGATGCGGCGGGTACGTTCCGCTTCGCCGCGCCCGCTTGCTGCGTCCTGGATCAAGCTGCCGGGCCTAGCGCTCTCGGCCTGCGCCTGCTGTTCCTCGACGTTTTTGGACTCCCAACCCTTGGACATATGAACCCCGGGCGCCTGAGCGCTTACTTCCTTGATCCGAAACGGTACACGATACCTGCGTTTAGGCCCAGGTTGTTTTGCACGGTCCCACCAAAGGTGCTCCCCACGTATGTGGGCGCAACACGAAACGCCAGGTTGGGATAGATGTTGTAGTCTGCGCTGACGCTGACAGTAAACGCTGGCCGAATGCCATCATTCCAGAAACCGACCTGCGACGCGGAGTAGCTGTACGCGGAGCCACTGGAAAAGATGCCCCACGCAACGCCCCCCGTGCCCTGTGCGCTCAACGCAAGCTTTTGTTTGGCATAGAAGCGGTAGTTAACACCGCCCGTGAAGAAGTACTCGTTGATCTGTGGGTTGCCGATGGGCGCCGCTTCGGGGTTGAAGCGCAACGGTCTTCCGTGGCCGAAGGAGCCCTGGGCGTTGCCGAGGATCGAAAGTTTGGGGTTGAGGAAGTAACTAGTTCCCGCGACCCAGCTCACCTGGTTGCTTTTTTGCGTGTAATCCCCCGTGCTCCAGCGCAAAAAGCCGCCACCGCCGAAGACCTCCCACGGGTGCGCATAGGTTGCCTCGATCGTCCTTTGGATGCGAGCCTGCCGGCTTGCATTCGTTTCCCGGTGCGTCCGTCTTTCCTGGCGTTGAAGCTGAACCGCGCGACTGGTGCTGATCTGAGCCGAAGCACCGGCAGAACTCGCCCCCAGTGCCAAACCGATCGCCAGCAAACGCCCTGGACGAAACCGCATCATTCCCCACAAACCAACAACCAAGCTGCACTCCTGCGCCTCAACTTGCGACGCGATCCTACCCCGTAAATCCATTAGAACATCCCTGCACGGCATCGGCGGCGGGGTTTAGACGGCTACCTGAACGTGTAGGTCACCCCGGTGACATATTGCACCGTATTTGGCCGGTAATACTGCGCGGGGTTGTTGATGTAGTTATCGGTCGCAGACAGGCTCACGTTGAAGCGTGCATACAGTGGAAGAACCACTCCAACGTAGGCATTCGCAGAGTAGGCCTGCAAAGCGTTCCAGGCGGGCAGCACATTTGCCCACTCCGTCAGCACCACCTTATGCGGCAGGTTGCGCCGGTAGTTCTCCTGCAAAATCGAGCCGACAATCTCTTCGTTCTCTGGTGGGGCGGTGTCCAGGTTCTGGATGAACTGCTGCTTCTCGTAGTGCACATCGGCTTTCACGTCCAGCTCCTGCCGGGACTGCTGCACGGGCGTCCAGCCGATGCCGAGACCATAGATCTGCTGAAGCTGCAATCCCGAGGCGAAGTTGTGATCGAAGTCCGTGTCGGCCAGCAGGTAAAAGCGCGGACTGCGGTACTGGTCGCGCTCTGCGCCGGCATGGAAGATGCTGGTCTGCACCACATCCGCGGGCGAGGGTGGTGTGGTCGGCGGAATGGTCGGGGTCGTGCTGGTGCCGTAGGTCTCTGTGACCTCCAGGGTGGTTCGGTGAGTGCGCGGCAGGTACGACACGGTGGGGATCTGCCGCACGAAGTTGAGCGCGCCTGTAAATGTGGTGCTTGACTGCGTGGAACGCACCAGCGTGAATCCAGCGGTCGCCGAGCCAGTCCACCCCGCCAGGAAGCCGGCATGGTGATCCACCTCCCTCGCATAGGTCGCCACATCGATGAGAAAACCAAGATTCTTGGTGGGCAACACCTGTTCCGGCGCCCTCGCGGTTCCCGTCTCCGGGGTCAGCCGAACCTGGTTGCTCTCAAAGGTGACCGTTCCTGACGCGACAGGCTGGTATTGGCCCGGCCTGCCCATTCGCAACGCCACAAACTCCGAGCCTGAGTGGAGTTGCTTCACCTTGCTGAAGGGAACCGTTAGATCCCCGGCCATGTCACTGTGAAAAGTCACATTGCCGCCCGAAGCGTTCAGCAGCTTGCCCGTAAGCTTGTCCCCGTTGGTGAACTCGAGCACATCCGCGGTCGACCTGGGCGGGGTTGGTGCGGCCGCCTCCCCCACCTGCGCGAAACAGAACCGGCCGAACAGCACCCACAAGAGAAGCAAAAGGGCAAAGGCACGCACCCACCCAGCTTACCTGTGCCCTCCTTCAGTTCGAGGCGATGTTGACCGCCTCCCGGATAAAGGCACCCTTCGCCAGCGCGTCCAGCATAAAGGCAGCCACGTCGGCACGGGTAATCTTGTGTGCGATCTCCCCCTCGCCCGGCGTAAACAGCCGAACGGTGCCGGTCCGCTCGCCGTTTACCAAGTGCCCGGGCCGTACCAGCGTCCATTCCAGATCGCTGGCCTCGATCTCGGGC
>CAXTRM010000291.1:2209-4184 GCA_964246625.1 uncultured Acidobacteriaceae bacterium | reverse complement strand
CACAAAAGCAGCAAGTGATGCCGGCACAGCCAACGTGATAAGGAACCCGAGGATCGCTCTAAAGACCAGTGGCGCTTGCATGTTCTTAACCGACCTGCTGTCCGTTCTGGATGAAGTACTCGGCAAGCCGCGTGATTGCAGACACCATCAAGAGGCAGACCGCGGTGATTGCACTCGGCGCCCACCCGCGGCCCCCGCGGTACTGAATCACCGCCGCAACAACAAAGAGCGCTGCACCGACCGGGCAAATCACGTTTCCGACCCAGTTCACAACGTTGAGGAGGGTGCCCTCAGGCTGCGCCGCAGTCTGACCCTGGACGGCCTGTCCGACTGCAGGTGCGGTTCCGAGGTTCTGGGCCATCGCGCCCGCGGGAGCCATCACGGCCATCCCCGCAAACATGAGGGTCAGTGTGAGCATCAAGGCATGAGCGGAGCGACCGAGCCGACGCTTGATTGCGGCTTGGCCCTGACGAAGAAGTGTGAGCATAGGGTGATTCCTCCTCGGCGGGATTACCGCCGCGAGAGAAACATAGGACCGCTCGGAAACTCGATCAAATGCTGCTCGGCACTGTAGGCCCGCTTTTTGTGAAGGAGTTGTCGCTCTGATTCGCCCAGTCCAACCCTTTGGAAAGGTCGGCGACCCGAAAAAACAGACGTCAACCCCATCCCGTCCTGCGGCATCAGAGAGAAAACGCCCAGAGGCAGCCCCTTGTGCGGAGTTTTCCCCGTTTGCGCAAAAGGGCAATGTGCCGAGTCTTACCCGTTTGCGCAAAAGGGCAATGTAGGGAGTTTTGCCCGTTTGCGCGGCGGCCTGTATGTGCGGCAGAAAGTAAAAGGGACCGGCAAGCCGGTCCCCCCTCACTGCAAATCACAAGCTCCCTGCTAGTTAGCTGTTGCTGACGGGTCAACAGTCTGAGCTGCCATCGGATTCACGCGCTGTGGCTTGGTGAAGATAAGGTAGATCTCGGTTCCAGCAGGGACGCTCACTACGATGTGCTGCGTCGTGATGAGGCTGGTCACCTGCTGATCTGCACCGTTACCGATGTTCTCAGCGGCTCTCTGCCGGATCATGTCTGATTCACTCACCGAACTGTTGACGCCGCCCTGGCCGATAAGCATGGCCCCAGCTTCACCCAATCCAGCCAGGGAGCGAACGGCCAAACTCCGGCCGACGTTCTTCCCTGTGACCTGCCCCTTGAGGGCCTGCAACGAAGTGGTTGCACCGATCGCGGAGATCGGAACAGTCTCTCCGCCCGGCATCTCGATAGCGGTAAATGTGATGTTCATGATTCCAGTAGCATCGGCCTG
The DNA here is from genome assembly GCA_964246625.1 of uncultured Acidobacteriaceae bacterium. Taxonomy (GTDB): domain Bacteria; phylum Acidobacteriota; class Terriglobia; order Terriglobales; family Acidobacteriaceae; genus Granulicella. Next base: position 2,876 of record CAXTRM010000291.1, on the reverse strand, counting down.
TGAGATCTTGCCTATGGCTCGAGCTCCTGCAGGTATCAGTACTCTTCCATCGCGCTGGTAGTTGTACTCCACGACGGCTGTCACCGGAGCATTCAGTGCCGTGCTGGCCATCGATTCGAGCCGGGCTCCCACGTGGTACCCAGATGCTAACCCGAAGTTGTCGACCTGGGGGCGAAGCAGGCCTGACGACTTGTCCGCATTATTGCTTTGGTGCGCGACAAAAACCATAGACGGTTTGCCGTACTCCTCCTGCTCTTGCCGCGCCTCCTGCGTCGCTTGCGCCGTTGGTGCATTCTGACCATGAGCCTGATTCTGGTAGGCGTCCGGGGCCCAGTTTTGGAGGTGTTGTGGATCCGTATCGGGTTGCTGGAATTGATTGATCTGTCCAAGCTGCTTGACTGAACCGTTCTTCACCGGCCCCGGTGCCACGCCCCCTACGGTTGCAGTGTTGAGGCTGTGCGCTGCCATACTGGCCACTCTGGTCTTCTCGATATCGTGCGCGTCGAGGGCGCCGCTCTTGGCCTGAGCTGCGATTGGAGCCGCAGCATTCTCCGAAGGGATGATCTGCCCTGGTGCGGTTGGCGTTACGACCCGACCAAGGCTCGCCTTGCCCGCCTCCTTAGGATCCTTCGTCTTGATCTTGCCTTTCGTAGAGATCATGCCAAAC
>CAXTRM010000291.1:0-2199 GCA_964246625.1 uncultured Acidobacteriaceae bacterium | reverse complement strand
TTTCCCGGGGCGACGAAGGGAACTGTCAATAGAAGGGGTTCGTCGACAGAATTTGCCGAGGCCACTTGTAGGAGCAGCCTTTCCTGGCTCTGCTTGAAGCCGGGACGAGAGAAGGCAACCACCCCGTCCAGCCTCTGTCCTGGTGCGAGGCGGCGACCGTTCACGCGGAAGCCGGCAATGGGCACTTGCTCAGCCATCACAACCTGCTTCTTGGCCTTTTTCTTCAGTTGGTCCTTGGCGCCCGGACTCGTCATCTCTATCTGTGGAGGGAGCACCTCCACCCAGTGGTCGCTTTGATTGCGAACGGAGTACGCCACCAGCATGGAACCCTGAAGGTCACGTATTTCGCCCAGAGCCCCCTCGATCGACTGTGGCTCTTTCACCGGAGTTCCCTTCTTGGGGTCGGCTACGCCAGCCTGCCATAAAGGGGTCGCCACGCGGGACTGGCCATCAAGCACTTGATCTAGCGGGTCGCTCTTCTTCTGCTCTTTTGGTTTCGAGCGGGTCGGCGGTCCATCTACAGAGCCGATGAAGAAGCTCGCTTGCGGCTTGTAGTCCACGATGAAGTCGACTGGCGCATGTGTAGCATTGGCTCCGTCGGACAGCAGTCTGAGACTGATCGTCTCGCCGTTCTCCATCGTGATGACCAGGTTGCTTTCGCTCGCCTTCGCTGTGGAGGGCTTTACGTAGACCAGCTTCGGTTCCTGATCCGAATGCTCAGCCGAAAACAAGGTTGGGGCACCGACAGCTACAGAGGAAACGGCATCTGGCAATCGGATCGTCGTCGTGAAGAGTGGCTGGAGGTGCACATCCGTGACGGTCGATGCTGAGACTGTGACCTCCGAGATGATCGGCTGTACGTCCCGCCTGGTTTCTCCCGTGTCGGGGGCTGGTGCAGATTGCTGGGCACCGGCCGTTGTTGCCATGAGCGCGACGGCAGCAAGCGCATGAAATACTCGACGAGTCATTGGGGCGTTCCCTCCATTTAGGGTTTCAATTTCTGGTGGAAGCGAAGCTCTCGTTCGTAGAGGCGCTGGATCGACAGCACGTACGCGATCACTTCAGGGTTTTGGTACTTGAGACCTTTCCGCTGAATGTGGTGCTCCCCGCAGTAGTAGGCTGCGGTCACCAGACGCCAGTCTCCGCGGAACATCGAACCCAGTAAGGCAAGGTACTGGACCCCGCCACTCAGGTTGTCCGATATGGAGTGCGTGTTGCGCACGGCGAACCTCGCCGCGGTGCCCGGCATCAGCTGCATAAGGCCGGCCGCCCCTTTACTGGACAGGGCATTCGGATTCCAGCCAGACTCCTGCGTAATGAACGCATGCACAAGGGCGCGCGGCACATGGTAGTGATCGGCGTACGCGTTGGCATAGTAGACGATCTCGGGGGACCGACTTTCAGGCAGGCTTTGTGCCGAACTGCGCCCCTGCAGGCCTGCAAGAATCAGAGCAAGTACCGACACTCTCACGCTTGCGTCTCCAGCTTTTGAAGAGTCTCCTCGACTTCTTGCGATTCCATCTCATTTGCGTGGCGCCTGGCCGTGCTGATGATGACTTCGAAGGACTGCTTCATCAGCATCTTCTTCCAGTCGCCTTCCGTCTTCACAATCAGCGGAAGCATGATGTCTTTGTGGACCTCACGAACTTCCTCGAGCGACAGCAGCTGCATCGCCTGCGCTACATCATTCATCTCTGAAATACTCGGCGGCTTTTCGAGGTTGTAGGCACGGAGAGCTTTCGCAAGCCCAGCGATGAAGCGGTGAGTTCCCGGGCTAGCATTCGGAGTCTTGTTCTTTACAATCGCCGCTTCGCGTTCCGCGGTCGGGTGCTCCACGACGAGGTAGAAACTACGCCGGCGCAGCGGGTCTCCCAGCCGACGCTCCTGATTCGAGGTCATGAAGACAAAAGGGATGGTCGTGGCAACGACGGTTCCCATCTTTGGAATGGACAATGTCCACGCAGAGAGAAGCTCTAGCAGGAGAGCCTCGAAGGCGTAGTCGACCTTATCGATTTCGTCGATGAGGAGGACACACCGCTTCTCCTTCTCGATCGCAGTAAGGAGCGGTCCTGCTAAGAAAAAGGCGCGACTGGTGACATCCCTCCGAATCTGGTCCCAATCGTGGGACCCCTCGGACTTCGTATTCAGCAGCACAAAGAGTTCCTGAAGGCTCTTGTCGTACTGCCCGATTGCCTTTTC
>CAXTRM010000290.1:2350-4221 GCA_964246625.1 uncultured Acidobacteriaceae bacterium | reverse complement strand
TTGACGATCAACTGCACCTCGGACCCTGTCGCAACCAGGATCACGTCCTTGCCGTACTCCTCGAGCACATACGCGCCCTTGCGCACGCCCTCGAAGACCTTGTACTTGTTCAGGTCCAGCACCGGCAGGTCCTGCCGGCTCAGCGCCATGAAGTGCGCGCTCTTGCGCTCCACCATCAGGCCCCAGCACGCCGAGGTCTCGTTCGCATCCGCCGGCCGCAGGTCCGTCAGCTGGGGAATGGTACGCAGCGCCATCAGGTGTTCCACCGGCTGGTGCGTCGGTCCGTCTTCACCCAGGCCGATCGAATCATGGGTGAAGATGTACATCGAGTGCGAGCTTTGCAGCGCGCCCATGCGCAGCGCCGAGCGGCAATAGTCGGAGAACGTAAAGAAGGTCGAACCGAATGGCAACACGCCGCCATGCGCGGCCATGCCGTTCACCGCGGCCATCATGCCAAACTCCCGCACGCCAAAGAAGATGTTCTTGCCCTTCGGATCGCGACGGAAGTTCTCTGACTCCTTGAAGATCGTCTTGGTCGAGCTCGTCAGGTCGGCCGCCCCGCCGATCAGCTCCGGCAACCCCTTGCCCAGCGCTTCCAACGCCACGTTGCCCGCGGTACGCGTCGCCCCCTTTTTCTCCACCGGGAACTTCGGCAGCGCCTTCTGCCAGTCGTCCGGTAACTTCATCTCCGTCGTGCGCGTGTACTGGGCGGCCAGCTCCGGAAAGTCCTTCTTATAGGCCTCGAAACGGTTATGCCAGGTCGCCTGCTCGTGCTTGCCCTTGTCCACCGCTTCCCGCCAGTTGTTCAGCGCGGGCTCCGGGATATAGAAGTTCTGGTTCGGATCGAAGCCGAAGAACTCCTTGGTCGACTTCACACCATCCGGGCCGAGCGCCTCGCCATGCACGGCCTTGGTGCCCGCACGCGGCGCGCCATAGCCGATCACTGTGCGTACACGGATCAGCGAAGGCCGCGTCCGCTCCATCTTGGCGTTCTCGATCGCCCGGTTCAGCTCGTCGAGGTTGTTGCCATCCGCGACCGACTGCACGTGCCAGTCATACGCCTCGAAGCGCTTGGTGACGTCCTCGGTGTAGCTCAGGTCGGTCGGTCCGTCCAGCGAGATCAGGTTGTCGTCGTACAGCACGATCAGCTTGCCCAGCTGCAGCGTGCCGGCCAGCGACGACGACTCGTGCGAGATGCCTTCCATCAGATCGCCATCGCCGCACAGCACATAGGTGTAGTGGTCGACGATCTTGTAGTGGTCGTTGTTGAAAATCGCGCCCATGTGCTTCTCGGCAATCGCAAGGCCAACGGCCTCGGCAAAGCCCTGACCCAACGGTCCCGTCGTGACCTCAACGCCCGGCGTTTCGCCGTACTCCGGATGCCCCGGCGTGTGCGAGCCCCACTGGCGGAACTGCTTCAGCTGATCGAGCGGCAAGTCATACCCGGTCAGGTGCAGCACGCCGTAGAGCAGCGCCGACGCGTGGCCGTTCGACAGCACAAAGCGATCCCGGTCCGCCCACAACGGGTCGGTCGGGTTGTACTTCATGAACTTGTGGTACAGCAGGTACGCAATCGGGGCGCACCCGAGCGGCGCACCGGGGTGTCCACTGTTGGCCGCCTGCACCTGGTCGACGGCAAGGATGCGCAGGGTGTTGATGGAAAGCTGGTCGAGATTGTTTCCGGTCACTTGTTCCACAATGGGGGAGGTTTGCTGGTCGCTCATGCGATGGAAAATCCTTCACGGAAGAAGTGCGGCGCGACGCCGGCACGCAGCTTCGCCGCCGTAATCAATTGCCGTGTCCGCAATGTCTAGTGTACAGGCGTTGGCAGGCTCGGTGCCTCACGCCACGATCTACAGGGCAGCGGCGTT
>CAXTRM010000290.1:0-2340 GCA_964246625.1 uncultured Acidobacteriaceae bacterium | reverse complement strand
GCGACTCGGGCCCGGAGGATGGGGTAACATTCGCAGACCCGGCCCTCCAGCGCGCCACGGTCCACGATGCGCAGGCCACCGCGCCGCCCTTCCACGGCCCCGGCTCGGGACAAGCCGGCTGCCACCTCCGCCACGGTGGTCCGGCGCGTCCCCAGCATCATCGACATGAACTCCTGCGTCATGGCGAGCTCGTCGGACTGGCTCCGGTCAGCCACCATCAGGAGCCAGCGGCTGAAGCGCGCCTCGGCCCGATGCAGGCGGTTGCAGGCCAGGATCTGGTTCGCCACAAAAGCCTGGTGCTGTACATACTCCAAAATGCGTCGGCGCACCTCCGGAGTCTGGTCGAACTCCCGTTGCACGGCAACCAGGGGCACCCGGTACCCGCTCCCTGCAATCTGCATCGCGCAGCTGCCCGCCAGTTTCGCCGGCCCCAGCAGACTGCTCCACCCCACCACGCCCTCGCAGCCCTCCGTGGAAAGCTCTACGGACGTGCCTCGCTCCGAGTTGAAAACCACCGAAGCAATGCCGGACTGCAGGAAGTACACGTGGCGCGGCCGCTCATCGCCTGCAAACAGCCTTGTCCCCAGCGGAAGCGGTACCGGCACCCCCTGTTCCAGGAGACGGTCTGCAGCTTCCCTCTTGATCGTGTCCAGGATCCCGTTGCCCCGTGCTCTATCTGCCATGACCCTCGACGACATGGAGGGACATACGCCCACCTCCACTTCGTTCCCCCGAGTTAGGCTCAGCTGGCCGTGCATCCCAGGGTACCTGGGCTTTGCAGATCTGCCGCGTGCTCGCCTGTGTTTCTGTTGTGCCTAGGCACTGACCCGTACGACCGCGTCCGCCTGGGGACCCTTATCCCCCTGCACGATGGAGAAGATCACCTCATCCCCTTCTGCCAGCGACTTGTAGCCCTCACTCTCGATGCTCGTGAAGTGCACGAACACATCCGGGCCGCCGTCGTGCACCAAAAAGCCATACCCTTTGGCGTTGTTGAACCAGGCCACTTTTCCGCGCAGTTTGTGCATGCGTTCTCCCCTTTGTTTGCAGGAGGTTAGCCTAGCTGGGCCCACACGCGCCGTCTGCCCGGTAGCGGACACTAGACGCTCACAATCCCCGGAACGGGACATCCTTGTCATCCAATCACAAAGTTCCTACCTTGCCTTCAACGAAGTCGAATCCGCCGGCTCACATCCGGTTGAACAGGTTCGGAACCGCTGTACCGGAACGCGCGTATGCTTCGGTGCAGCACTCCCCTGAGGTAAATCGATGTCGCCTTTGCGCCTGCTCTCCCTCCTTGGTTCGGCCACGATCCTGCTTGGTGCCACCGGGTGCCACATCGATACGCACAAGAACGGCAACGGCAACAACAACGTCGAGATCGGCACCCCCTTCGGCTCCATGCAGGTCAAGACCAACGAGGCAAAGACCGGCCTCACCCCGTACCCTGGCGCTACTGTGGTGAAAAAAGGCCATGGCGACGATGACGGTGGCGCCGCCGACGTCAACATGAGCTTCGGCAGCTTCAAGCTCGGCGTCCATGTCGTCGAACTCAGCAGCCCGGATCCGGAAGACAAGGTGCTCGCGTTCTACAGGTCCGATATGGCCCGCTATGGCACCGTGCTGACGTGCCGCGGCAAAACAGCCGTGGGCACCCCTGTGCGCACCAGCGAAGGCCTGACCTGCGGCGCCAATCAGAACAACGTCCATGAGAGCGAAGCCAATCACCTGGAACTGCGGGCTGGTTCAGAGCGCCACCAGCACATCGTCGGCGTCCACACGGAAAACGGGGCCACCCGCATCGGCCTCGTTGCCCTCGACCTTCCCGGCGGCCTGTCGCACCACGACGCGGACGATCGTGAGTGATCTCGCCTGCAGCCCGGCATTGCTCTCCCTCGCGCCCTCCGGTAGCCTCGTACGGAGGTGACCCAAAGCTCTTGCATCCGCTGCCAGCACCCCGTCCAACTTGAGGACGGCCACCTCGTGTACTGCAGCCAGTGCGGCGCTCCGCAGATCTTCCTTTTCGAAGAGCTGCAATCGGAACTCGCGGAAACCAACCGCGCCTATAACGAGCAGCGTGCCACCGGTCGCACCGACAGCCCCGCCACGCCGGAAGAAGCGCCTACTCCGGGGTGGCATCCGCTCCGCCGGGCCCGGGCCGCGGCCGGCCGCAACGGGGTCCCTGCCTGGACACTGGGCGTGCAGTATGCCCTTGTAAGCGCCGGCATCGCCTTGGGCCTCGGCCTCGTAAGCCTCCTTGTGCCCCCCATCAGCCTGTTTCTTCTGCTCTGGATCCTCAGCGCCCCCATGCTGACGGTCGCCTTTTTTAACGGGCGCTCC
>CAXTRM010000289.1:0-4235 GCA_964246625.1 uncultured Acidobacteriaceae bacterium | reverse complement strand
ATCTGGGACTCGGGTTGTAGCCCGGAAGAGAGCAGCTCGGAGGCCACTGCGGTGATTACGACGCCGGCGACCGCGGCCCCGGCAAAACGATAGCTTTTCTTCATCTTGGGATGTCTGTCTAGCTGGCTTGCTGCTTCAGCAGTGCCAGGACCTCGTCTGCATGGCCCTGTGGCTTCACGTTGGCAAAGGTGTGCAGCAGGCAACCGTCGGAGCCAATCAGATAGGTCGTGCGCTCTACCCCGGTTACGGGCTTGCCGTACATTGTCTTCTGTTTCAGGAGGTCGAAGCGCTTGATCACTTCCTGTTCCTTGTCCGCCAGCAGCGTGTAGGGCAGATCGTATTTCAGCCTGAACTTCTTTTGTGCATTCGGTGTGTCTCGCGAGATGCCCAGCACCACAGCGCCGGCAGCCTCCAGCTGCGCAAACTGGTCGCGGAAGCCACATGCCTCGACTGTACAGCCGGGGGTGTCCGCCTTCGGAAAGAAGAACAGCACAACAGGTTTACCAAGAAAGCTGGACAGCGTGACGTCCATACCATCCTGATCGGGCAAGGTGAAATCTTCTACAGCGTCGCCGAGTTGAGGTGCAGGCATAAGAGAGGCTCCGCCTTTTAGAGTAGCGCGGAGCCACGCTTTGCACAGCAGGACGGTCTACGCGAAGACGGGTTTGCCGACATGCACCTCGTCGGTGACCTCCTGGTCCGTTGAAGCGACGGAGCTTGCCAAGGGGAAGTAAGCGTTGGAGATGTATTGCCCAAGCATCCGGTGCGTGTTGAAGAAGGTGCCATTCATGGCAATGCAGTGCTGGCGCATGCGGGCCCAGGCCTTGGGTTTGGCGAACAAGGGTCCGACGCATTGTTCAAGCTTCGAGTAGAGGGCTTCCGCTTCGCGTGCTTCGTCGTCGAAGTCCTCCACGGCCCAGCCGGTGATGCCTTCCGCGCAACCTTCGATCCACCAACCGTCCAGAACACTCAGGCTGGGTACCCCGTTCAGTGCGGCCTTCATGCCGCTGGTCCCGGAGGCCTCATAGGGCCGTAGTGGCGTATTGATCCACACGTCCACACCCCCCGTGAGTTGCTCGCCAAGCTCCCAGTCATAATTTTCCAGGTACAGGATCCGGAGCTTTGAGTCATTGAGCCGGCCCGCAGCCGAGAAGACCTCCCGAATCAAGGCCTTGCCGGCGTTGTCCGCGGGATGCGCCTTGCCGGCGTACAGGATCTGCAAACCACCTAACTTTTCGGCGAGTTCATGCAGACGCTGCGCATCGGTGAACAGGAGGCTAGCACGCTTGTAGGTCGCAACACGGCGCGCAAACCCGAGGGTCAGCACATCCGGGTTCAGATCCACGCCGGTACGCTCCTTGACCGTCGCGAAAAGGCGCTCCTGGCCCTTTTTGTGCGTGGCCTCGATCACCTGCGGCTCGATCCCATATGCATTACGGAGGTACTGGTTGTCGTGCCGCCACGACGGGATCTCCTTATCGAAGAGCTGCTGGAACGCGGGCGACACCCAAGTGGCCGCATGGACGCCATTGGTGATCGAGCTGATCTTGTATTCGGGGAACATCCCCTGGGACACCTTGCCATGCTGCAGCGCGACGCCATTGACGTAACGGCTGAACCGTAGCGCCAGGTAGGTCATGTTCAACAGCCCATTGTGGAAGCCGCCAAAGCGATCAATGGCCGAGGCGCGCTCATGGCCGAGCACGCGGTAGGTGTGATCGAGACCAAACTGATCGTGGCCGGCCGGTACGGGCGTGTGGGTCGTGAAGACGCAATGCTCACGGACGTAGCTGGCATCGGCCTCGGTGGCGTCCCGCAACGGGATGCCGGCCAGGTGATCTTCCATCAGGCCCACGGTCAGCAGCGCTGCATGGCCTTCGTTCATGTGGCAAACCTGAGGGCGCATGCCCATCGCGTAGAGCAGGTGGATGCCACCCAGGCCCAGCACGGCTTCCTGGCACAGGCGATAGTAGTTATCACCGCCGTACAGGTGGTCGGTCAGCGTGCGATCCCAGGGGTCGTTGCCTTCCACGTCGGTGTCGAGCAGAAACACGGGCAGGATATGCCCTGTAACCCCGACCACATCGAAGCGCCATGCGCGAATGATGACGTCCCGACCTTGCAGGCAGATGGTTACCGTGGCCGGCGCCTCCGGGAGGGTCGCTTCAGGGTGCCACGGCACATCGGACTCGGTCTGCTGTCCGTTGCCGTCAAGGTGCTGACGGAAGTACCCGCAGCGATGTGCCAGGGAGACAGCCACCATGGGCGCCCCTGTATCGGCACCGGAGCGCAGCGTGTCACCAGCCAGCATGCCAAGTCCGCCCGAATATGTCGGCAGGCTCTTGCTGAGGGCAATCTCCATCGAGAAGTACGCGACAGTGCGTTCGGAAAGCTTGAAAGGAAGGTTTGACGGGCGGGCGGAGGGAGCAAGAGCCATACGAAAACATCCTTGGTGGGCGACGGGGTATCGCCGGGGTGGTCTTCCTTGGGGCAGTGCCTTCCGGAAACTCCCTTGAAGGCAGTGCAGAATTCCTCGAGACTTCAGGTGTCTTCTGACAAAAGTTTACCAAATCGGCAATGCCGATCCGATCTTTGCGAAGAAGTGGACGACGAGATGGACTCTACCGTGCCAATACCAACCCGTCACTAGGCCTTCCGTGCTATGTAACGCTTCCTAGTGTCCCCTTGCGCTACACGCTCTTGAAGCCGATCTTCAGAGCCATTCCAAGCACAAGGGCGAGGACCAGGGAGAGGGTGGTCAGGCTTCCCGCACCCCGCAGCCGCTTGCGCGCTGCCTCGGTTGCCACGATGAGCAGGTACACAGCCACAGTCAGCACAAGGCCGTCCAGCACAAAGACTCGGCCCGGAGCCGTTTGCACCTGCCAATACAGCGAACGAAAGGTGGGCAGCACCGGCAGAAACGCCCCTGCCGTCATCAGCAGCAGAAAAAAAAACGTTTGCAGCACAACCAGAGTGGCCTTTTTGAACACCGAAGCGGATCCCTTCTCCATAGATGCTTTGGGGAGAGTGTACCCGCTGCGGTTCGCGCCTCGCCCGCTTGGCGAGACGAAGTGCCCTTTTTGAACGCCCTACGCCCGGCGGCTAGGGAACGGAGGTCTCAAACAGAGCCAGCCGACGTTCCAGCTCCCATTGCAGCGCCGCCCGTGGACTTCCCTGAAGGAAGCCCGCACAGGCCCGGCTTGGCTGGCTCTGGGAGAGGACCGGGATGGCGCAGGCCGCGACGGGATAGCCAAAGGCGTCCGGCGCCGCCCACAGGCTCGCCCCGGGCATGAAGCTGTGCTCCAGCGAGGTCCGCGCCGAGCGCTTCAAGTCCGTGTAGGTCAGATTTTGCTCTTCGGCCGCCTTGACGTATTCATGGGTCAGGTCGATCCGGCTCACGCCTTCGTCGTCGGTCGACAACGCCACAGGCACCCCGGCGGCGCGGTATGCCGCCAGCGGATGGTCGGTGCGCGTCTTGCCTAGGATCACATCGTTTGAGGTCAGGTTGACCTCTACCATCACATGCCGGCCGGCCATCTCCATGAGCAGCCCGTTCGGGTCATCCTCATACAACACATCCATACCGTGGCCGATGCGTTCGGCGTGGCCTAATTCGACCGCCTCGCGAATATGGAACCGCAGCCCGTCCGGCGGCACCATGCCAAAGGCCAACTCGCCCGCGTGCAGGGAAATCCGCACCTTGGGATAGACCGAGTGAAGGTAGTCCAGCATGAGCATCTGCAGGTGGTAATCCCCCATGCTGATCCGGCCGTCCTCCGGCATCACGAAGTTGAGGCCAACCACCAACGGCTTGCCGGAGTCCAGTTCGGCCTGCGCAACCTCGAAGCCCAGCAACGTTTGCGCGAACACCTGCTGTGGGGGAAAGCCGCGCAGCACCTGGTACAGGAACCGCACCGAAACCTCGCAGGCCTTTTTGTGAGAAGCCGCGTTTGAGCCCACGGCGGCAACAGCGTTCCTTTCCTCTGCATACGCAGCGCCGCAGAGTTGAACGCGCCGGCGGGAACGCTCCGCTTCGGCGAACTCCTTGCGGTCCACAGAGACGCCCTCGCGCAGTCCAGCGGCCAGCAGCTTGTCCCGCAGTGCGGCGAGTTCACTCCGGTAGTTGCTCTCGTTCACCACTGGCCAGCCGAGCTTGTACCCGAGCCCTGCCGCGCTGGTAAAGGTGGGCGTGTCCATGATCTCCAGGTATTGCTCGTTCTGTTGCGCGGCACGCG
>CAXTRM010000288.1:0-4291 GCA_964246625.1 uncultured Acidobacteriaceae bacterium | reverse complement strand
GCCTGATTGCCATCGCACTTCCCGCGGGCGAAAGCACCGTCCGCGTACACTGGCGCACGTTGCCCGATGTGTGGCTCGGCGACGCCTGCACCGCGGTGGCCCTGGGCGTTTCAGCCTGGCTGGCACGCAAGTCGCGTAGAATCAGGGCCTAGGCATGATCATCGATGTGCAGCAAGTGTTGCGGTCCGGCGCTACGCTGACCGATAAGGCGCTGGAGCGGCTCCTGCCCGGGACCACCGTGGAGCCGTGCTCCATTCACCGCGCAATGCGCCACTCCACCTTTGCGGGTGGAAAGCGCCTCCGGCCCATCCTCGTCATGGAGGCTGCGCGTTGCGTCGCGGGCACCCTGCCCGAGGGCGCCGCGGCACTGGGCGCAGCAGTCGAGATGGTGCACACCTACTCGCTGATCCACGACGACCTGCCGGCCCTCGACAACGACGACCTTCGCCGCGGCAAGCCCACCTGCCACGTCGCCTTCGGGGAAGCCATTGCCATCCTCGCTGGCGATGCCCTCCAAACCCTCGCCTTCCAGACTCTCGCCGCTCTGCCCGCCCCGGCACCGACCATCGTAGCCATCCTGCGCGAGTTTGCCCTCGCGATCGGCACCGGGGTCGGCCGGCGGCCTGACTCGCAGATCCAGGCCGCCCTGCCCCCCGGCATGATTGGTGGCCAGGTCATGGACATCGAAGGTGAGGGGAAAAAGCCCACCGCCGCTCTTGTCGAGCAGATCCATCGCGCAAAAACCGGTGCCCTGATCACAACGTCCATCGTCTGCGGCGGCCTGCTTGGCCTGGGCTACTGCCTTGGCTCGCCTGAGCGGGCCCACGCGCTGCGCTGCACCGCCGAGGACGCCGCGGCGCGCCTGCGCACCTTTGGTGAAAACGCCGGCCTCGCGTTTCAGATCGTGGATGACGTGCTCGATATGACGCAAAGCTCTGAGCAGCTCGGCAAGACAGCGGGCAAGGACACCGCAACCGACAAGGCTACCTGGCCCGCTGTCTTCGGCATCGAGCAATCCCGCAAGGACGCCTCCAATCTCATTGCCGACGCCTTCGCCGCGCTCCAACCCTTCGGGGAAGCCGCTGACTCCCTCAAGGCCGTCGCCCGTTATCTCGTCGAGCGCACCCACTGAGCCCACCATGCGCCTTCAACCTCGCCACTACGTCCTGATCGGTGTCATCGTCCTGCTGGGAATATGGAACTTTGTTCGAGTGAACCGCGCACACCGCACCTCGCTCACCGCCCCTTCGGCGCCGCGCTCTCCCGGGTGGGACGCCTTTGACCAGGCCGCGACCCTGCGTGACGCCCCCGAAGCCCAGTTCACCCCAGCCCTGAATGCGCTTCGGGCCAAAACCGAAACCGCCTCCGGCCCTGACGCTGCCGAACACCGAGACAGACAGAATTGGCTGCTAAACAAACGCAATAAAGTAACTATGGCGGCCGGCAGAACCAACGACTGGGCCATGCTCTCCACCAGCCATGTGCAAAGCTGCATGGTCAATCATCGCGACGTCGGTCGCTGATCGGCCGCCATGTTCACCGAACAGGACCTCCGCCTCGCGCTCGCCGAGTGCTTCGTGCCGGCGTTGCGTCGCGACGTGGTCGCAGCGGGCCTGGTCCGCTCGGTGACAGTTGAGCCGGATCGCGATGCTCCCGGTCGCGGCATCCCCGGTGTTCCGGACCGCTTTATCGCCAGCATCGTCCTTACTGCCCCGGGAGCGGACGACGCCGTGAACGCGCAGCTCCGGGCCGCGGTGGAAAACCGCCTGCTGGGGCTTCCGGCGGTCTCCCGGGTCAACGTTACTCTGCTCCCGTCCCTGTTTCCCATCCTGAACAGCTAAGCGCACCCCTGCCATGCCACGCTTTCCGCGCCTTTCTCCAGTGACGCACCCTTTCGACCAGCAGCACGGGACCGATACCTCGGGGCTGATCCCGGGTACCCGCCTCGCCGCCGGTACGGGCATGGCGCCCGAAGAGCTCACAGCCTACTACGGCGTAGCACCCAGCATCCTGCATGGCGTCGTCGACCTGTGGCTGCGCGACTGCGGCCCGCAACAGCCCATCGAGCGCACCCTCTTTCTCGATGTGGGCGCCGGCAAGGGCAGGGCCATGCTCCTGGCCTCCCAGTACCCTTTCCTTCGTGTGGAAGGTATCGAGCTCAACGCGGAGCTCGCCCAAACCGCAGACCACAATCTGCGCCGATGGAAGAACGATCCCTCAGCCGAAGCCTTGTCTCCCATGCTTCTTCATCAGGCAGATGCGACCCGGCACCCCTTGCCGCCAGAGCCCACACTCGCCTACCTCTTCCATCCCTTCGAGGCAAAGCTGCTGCGTCGCTTTCTGCGCCACGTGCAAAGGTCGCTTCGGGATCACCCTCGCCCCTTTGACCTGATCTATGTCAACGCCGAGCACGACTCCCTGTTGGATCGGCACCCCGGCTTAACCCGGCTCTGGATCGGGCGCGTCCCGATGAGCTCTGACGACCATCTCGCCGATCTGGCCGCCATCGCGCAACAAAAGGAATACGGTTCCACCGGGGACGAGGTTTGCGGCTTTTACCGCTTCCTTCAGCCCCCGCACCGCTCCATGGCGTGATCCGACTTGAAACATGGAAGGGCTCAGTTCAACTGCAATCCCCGCAGGAATGAGTCCATACTAGTCGAAAGTCCTCGCAACTCCCGGGTGCGCAAGATACCGCCTGAAACATACTCCTGTCAAACTGCTGATCAGTTTTACAACTTTTGGCCCATTTTCGACCATCTATTCCGAATCTTTCCAGAGCATCGGCTAGTCTATTACACAGGGCCGAGAAGAAGCAGGCACAGATCCAAACCAGGGTCTGCCCCATGCCTCCGAGCGTACGCGTCGCTCTTGCACCTTCTTCGCCCGCAAGCCAGTGCTGTTGACGGCTCAGTCTTGACCTGATCCCCGCCCCCACTGAAAACCTACCATTGCGTTACGTTCGATCGTTCGTGCGCCGCCTCGTGTCTTGCGGCGCCGAAGAGGAGTTATGTATGTATCAGCTACTTGTCGCTACCGCCTTTGCAGCCACTGTGTTCGTCCCAAGCTTTATCGGCATCCGTGCACGGACCGAAGCTCAGGTGGACGCCACCCGGCGCCGGCGCTAACGACTGCGCTTCAGAGAACAACAGGCCGCGCTTTGAGCGCGGCCTTTTTGTTTGCCTCCTGCAGCCCTAGCTTTCCTGCCAGCGGATCAGAAACAGCCGCTCCGTCTCGGTTTCCCCGCTGGTAATGGCGATCTCTGCATCTGCGCGTGCCACCAGCGACGGAAACCGCTCGCCCCATTCCACCAGCACAAGCACATCACCCGCATCCGCGATCTCCCACAGTCCGATCCCTTCCAGTTGCGCCTCGGTCTCCAGCCGATACAGGTCAAGGTGGAAGATGCGCACCTTGTGCCCCTTGTACTCGTGAAGCAGCGTAAAGGTGGGGCTGGTGACGGTTTCCATGTCGGCCGCCCCCATCGCGGCGGCCAGGCCCTTCACCAGCGTCGTCTTGCCGGCGCCCAGGTCCCCGCGCAACAGCACAAGCTTGGGCGGACGCAGGAGCTCCGACACCATCTGACCCAAACCCAGGGTTCCCGCTTCGCTGCGCGTTCGCAGTCGCTTTTCCCGATTGAAGTGCATTAAAACATCCCTCTGGCTGCCCGCGACGCGAAAGCCTCGTTCTCCGCTGTTCCTGCGATCCAGGTGAACCCATCCTCATCCGTCACACGGGCCCGAAAAGCCCGTGCGAGGTGAGCCACGGTATCGGTCGCCAGCACGGTGTGCTCATCCTGCTCCAGATTTGCGAAATCTCCTGCCAACCCATGGAGAAAAACAGCAGCCTCCACGGCCTCGGCCGCCTGCTCCGGGTACTGCGCCAGCATGGCGGTCACAATGCCCGTGAGAATGTCGCCGCTGCCACCCTTGGCCATGGAAGGATTCCCTGTTGTGTTCACCGCAACCTTTCCATCGGGCCGGGCCACCAGCGTACGCCAGCCCTTCAGCACCAGCGTCACCCCATGCTCGGTGGCAAACTGGCGGGCGATGCGGACCCGGTCCGCCTCCACATCCTTCACCGTGCCCCCGATTAGCCGCGCCATCTCGCCCGGATGCGGCGTCAGCACCAGCAACCGGGGTCGCCCTTTCTCGTCTTTTCCGGCTGAGGCCTCCTTCAGCACCTCCGTCTGACCTGCCAGGGCATTCAGCGCATCCGCGTCGATCACCAGGGGCAGGCTAACCTGCTGGACCAAACGCCGCACAAACTCGGGTGTGGTGCCCTCCTGTCC
>CAXTRM010000287.1:1800-4318 GCA_964246625.1 uncultured Acidobacteriaceae bacterium | reverse complement strand
GAGCGCGGCCCTGAAAAGGCCGGCGTCGGCGGTTCGATCCCGTCTCTGGCCACCATCTTTTCAACGACTTAGATGGGTCTCGAAAGAGATCCCTGAGTCGAGAGACACAAATAGGACACATTCTGCAGACCCCGCAGTACCTCTCGGTACAACGGGATCAGGCTCGACGTCCTACTCGTGATGGCGTAGTACCGTCACACCCCCTCTCTGACTGCGGTTTGAGCTTGCTCCAGATCTCACGCGAAACGCTGCCGGTCTTCACAATGTGCTCTTGTGCCAGCTCGGCATAGCGCTCCGTCATCTTGACGTTGGAATGACCAAGCAGCTTCGAAAGCTCGTAAAGGTCGCCGCCCGACATCATGTACCAGGAAGCGAAGGTGTGCCTGAGGTCGTGAAACCGCAACTCGCGGATATTTGCCCGTTTGAGCATGTCCGCGAAGCTCTTGTCCGCTCTCTGACGCCCGCTCGTGGCACCAGGCTCAAGCGGCAGGATGCGGTCCTCTCCGATCACAGCCGGATACCTCCGGATCTCCTCGGCTAATTCAGGCTGCATGGGGACGTGACGGATTCTGCCCTTCTTGAGCTTTGCCCTCACTACAATCAATCCCTCGGCATAGAGGATGTCTCTCCACTCGAGGCGAAAAATCTCCCCCTTCCGCATTCCGGTTCCAATAGCAATCAGGACCAGCAATCGCAGGCGAAGGTTCGTCCGATTGATGTCCTTGGTGCCCCTCCTGAACATCCGCTCATCAAGCGCAACCTTAAGTCTGCGAAGTTCTTCCTCCGAGAGGTAACGCTTGCGCGTGTCGTCAAGGTGTTCGACCTCCACTTGGTCGGCAGGGTTCCGGTCAACGCCGGTCTCCTTCGCCCAGATCGTTGAAGCTTTCCGCATCATGTGGTGCATGACGTGGAAGTGCCGCTCCGCAGTGTTTGCGGCCAATTCGCGAACATCCGTCAGGTTGTCGTACCACTCCTGCACAGCGCTCCCATCCACCTCTCGGACGAACATCTTGCCAAGGGAGGACCGAATTCCCTCGATGATGCTCTTTTCTCGATCCGCCGACTTCTTCCTGATGCCGTACTGATTCCAGTAACGGTCGATCAGGTCATCCATCCGGTAGTTGATTTCTTTTTTCACGTCGAGGTGCCGGTTCTCAGCTCGAAGTGTGAGCTTCTTTCGCTCAATGTCCTTTGCGAGTTTCCTTGAGCCATGAACGATGACGCTTCGCGCACGGCCCGCTTCTCTCCACCGGACCTTGAACAGACGGTCCTTCTCCAGCTCTGTAACTGACATTGGCAATCTCCTTAGTCAATGGTTCCGATTGTGTGTTCGTCGATATAGCGGTTCAGAGCCACCAAATCGAAGCGCAACGCACGACCGGCCTTGACGTGAGGAATCGCCCGTAGCTGGACCCATTTGTGGAGGGTATCCACGCTGACGCCCAAATACTGGGCAGCCTCCCCAACGTTCAGGAGCCGCCTTCCAATCTGTCCATTTGACACTATCGGGTTCAGCTTTTCAGCTCTTCCTTCGCCATTCGCCTGTGTTCCTGGCATAGACCTCCTTCACAACCCTTGCTGGTCAAGGTGCTTTCTGGTGCCGCGACCCGTCGCCGCTCCACCCTACGCGAGATGGTCCAATACCAGGCCTCGCTGTCAGCCCTGGTACCAAACCTGTTGACGTGCATGGGTATATGTAGGCGAGGTTCGAATCTCGGTCAAAACCACGGGTAGGAGTGGGCCGCTGCGTGAACGCCCTCAACATTTGACCGACTTTTACCTTCGCCCCATGCTGACTCCGAACTTGTAGGGAGGCTGCATGGATTTCAAAAGCACGAGATTCGGCGTTGCGGTCGCACTGACCGTACTCGATTTGGTGGCGGCATTCCGGTACGGTCCGGTAGTGTGGCGTGCGTTGGCACCCATTCTCTGGTGCCGCATTCTTCTTCTACTCCTCGTTGCGCTGATGGCCACGAGCCTAGCCCGGGTTTGGAGCCGAACGCGCCGCATTCAAGGTGCCCAGCGGCAGTCGCGCCGAATCCGGCTAAGCCCGATCGAGAGCTCGCCTGAAACGGAGAGAGCCGATGTTTGACTCCCTCTCGGAGCTCTCACAGAAGCTGGCGAAGACCGGCTACTTCATCGACCAAGTAATGACGCAGGTCGTGTTCTTGGCGGCCAAGCTGAACAAGCCTCTTCTCCTTGAAGGACCTGCAGGATCCGGCAAAACGCAGCTTGCGGTCTCGGTGGCTGCGGCCGCCGGAACGCATGTCGAGCGCTTGCAGTGCTACCGCGGTGTGAGCGAGGACAAGGCGATTGGCCGCTTCGACGAAGGACTGCAGCGCCTCTATATGGATTTCTCCAAGGGACAGCACGAGAGCTGGCAGGTGCTCCAGGCCAACCTGAAAGGGCGGGACTTCTTCCGCCCCGGACCGCTCATGCGCGCCCTTGAGAGTGAACGGCCATGCGTGCTGCTCATCGATGAGTTGGACAAGGTAGACGACGGCTTTGAAGCACAGGC
>CAXTRM010000287.1:0-1790 GCA_964246625.1 uncultured Acidobacteriaceae bacterium | reverse complement strand
GCTGCTGGAGATCCTCTCCGCTTGGCAGCTTTCGATCCCGGAGTTCGCCACGGTCGCGGCAAGAAGCATTCCTTTCGTCGTCCTGACCAGCAACGAGGAACGCCGGCTAGGTGATCCGATCCGCCGCCGTAGCCTTTACGTCAGAGTTGAGCACCCGACACCCCAGCGGGAAGCGGAGATCATCGCCAGCCGCACCCCGGAAGCAGCTGATGCCTTTCATCGAGAGATTGCGGGGATCGCGCTGTCCTTCCGGAACTACTCGCTCGAAAAGCCGCCTTCTGTATCCGAGATGATCGACTTCGCCAACGCTCTGCAGATTCTTGGAACGGATCACGTGACGGAAGAGCACCGTGACATCCTTCTTCCATTCCTCGCCAAGACAGAGAAAGACCGTCGTCACCTCTTGCTCAGGGAGGGTTTCAAGAGCCTGCTTGACGACGGCGCACGGTTAGCTGCCCGGATGTCGTCCGGAAGAGGTGCGGAGCGATGAAGTGTCTCGTCGCGATCATTCTCCTATTGCCCATGTTCGCTCGTGCGGAAGAACCCTCGGCCGCCGAGCGTTGTGTTGCCCGCTATGCGGCGACCTACCGCGTGCCCCCGGAGCTGATTGAAGCGCTGATCGATGTCGAATCAGGGTGGAACGCCCAAGCACTCTCCAACAAAGGCGCAATGGGCTTGATGCAGCTGATGCCGGGAACAGCGCGGCGTTTCGGCGCATTCCGGCCCTATGACGTCGAGCAAAACATCGCCGCAGGTGTCAGGTATGTGACCGTGTTGATGTGGGAGTTCCATGGCGACTTAAGGCTGGTTGTCGCGGCGTACTACGCCGGCGACCACTGGATCAGCCGCAAGCTCCTGGACTACAGAAATCCCGCAGTTGTGGCCTATGTCGAGGCCGTTCGTCTGCACTACCTCAAGCGGAAGCGTTTAACGCTTGCGCTCACAAGGAGATAACAGCATGAGGCTTTCCTGGTTCCTTCCCTTCGCCGTTCTGCTTCCGTTGCACCTGCACGCCCTGCAGAACACAGTGGCGGGCCGCGTCGCGACCGTTGTCATCAGCCCAAACGAGGTCACGGTGCTGCATCTACGTCCCGAGTTTGAGTCCAGCATCCGCATGCCCGAGGAGATCACCTCCGTCATCCTGGGTAGCCCGGGTAGCTTCAAGGCCGAGCACAGCGAGGGAGAGCCGGAGTACGTGTACGTTAAACCGACTACGAAAGAGCCGGCCCAATCAAACCTGCTGGTCGCGACCAAGTCCGGGCAGCACGTCACACTGGAGCTTGTCAGCGACGGCTCAGGACCAGCTGTATCCCAACCAGTGGACTTTCTGCTCACTTACCGGGGCTCTCAAAGCTTTCTCATCCAGCCAGGCAGTTCGGCTATCGATTACAAAACAACACCACCCTCCTCCCCAGTGACTCACCCTGCAGTGCCGCCTTTAACTCCTTCTGCGATTGAGCTTGAGTTCGAACAGCAGAAGCTCATCAGCAGTCCGAAATGGACGAAATGGAACGGCAAGCAGATCGAGACCTCGCTTGGCGATGTTCGGCAATTTGGAAACCGGACCGCGGTTTCGTATTCCGTCTATAACTCCGCTACCACCGCTGTTGAGATCGTTCCGCCTCAAATTCAGATCTCCGGTCGCCAGATCAAGAAAAAGAAAAAGAAAGAGGGAAAAGGCCTCATCTCTGACCAACTCGAGATTCGTGACTATCGGTTGAGTGCCACGCGGCTAGAAGCTGGTGGGCGCGCCGATGGAGTCGTTGTATTCGACAGGCCCAACTTCAAGC
>CAXTRM010000286.1:0-4361 GCA_964246625.1 uncultured Acidobacteriaceae bacterium | reverse complement strand
CTCCTTGATGACCCCAGGGTCGCCGCCTTTCGTGCCGGGATGACCGATACCCCCAACGCCCAGCGCCCGCCCTTCGTCCTCCTCGGCGACACCTTCGCCTCCGACACCTACTGGCACGGCACCAACTCCACCCACTACGCCAACGACTGGGTGCGGCTCTGGACCGCAGGCAAGGGCAACTTCGTCATGGCCGAGATGGAAGACTCCGGCTCTCTGGAGGCCATCGCCCGCCTCGGCGCCATGCACCGCGTCGACCCGCAACGCGTCCTGGTCCTGCGTACCGGCAGCAACTACACCGAACCTCGGCCCGGCCACACTGCCCTCGAAAGCGTAACCGCGCCCTACCTCGGCACCCATGTCGCCGTCGAATCCGCCTGGCTCTGCGGCAGCACCGTCCTTCACTGGCTTTTAGACCACTGGGAGACCGCCTACACACACATCCCGGGCTGAGCGCAGGCTCAAGACCCTTCGTAATGGCTCTTGCCTCTCACTCCGACTGCCCCAGCGCGTGCCGGTACACCTCGGCAGAGCGTTCGTCGAAGCACACGAACGCCACGGTCGTCACCCCCATCCCTTCGGCCAACTCACGGCATACCCGCACCGCGATCGCCGCCGCTGCCTCTTTGGGAAAGCGGTACACGCCCGTCGAGATCGCGGGAAAGGCAAGGCTCTTCACTCCATACTGCTGCGCCAGTTCCAGGCAGCGCCGGTAGCAACTGGCAAGCTTTTCCGGCTCGCCGCGGTCTCCGCCGCGCCATACCGGCCCCACGGCGTGGAACACCCACGTGCAGGGCAGCCGAAAGCCCAGCGTCGCCTTCGCATCACCCGTCGCGCAGCCGTGAAGCTGGCGGCACGCCTCCAGCAGCTCCGGTCCGGCTGCCCGGTGAATGGCGCCATCCACCCCGCCTCCGCCCAGCAGCGACTGGTTTGCGGCGTTCACCATGGCATCGACCGCCTGTTGCGTAATGTCGCCCAATACCACCTTCAGATCAGCCATCTCACCCTTTTGTGTCACGCCTTTGCCCTGCGGAAGGTGCAAGGAGACCTTCCGGCCCCGCAATCTTCATCAGGGATTCATCGTTTGCCTAAAGAATCGGCCTAGCCTGAGCCAAGGTACACATCTAACCACAGCAGACCTCTCCCTATGGCCTCCTCCGCGACCGACCCCTCCGTACTTGCCGCCACCGGGCAAGGCTCCGTCCTCGACTCCAAGATGTCGCAGAACCCTGCCGGCAAGTGGGGCGTTTTTGCATTCTCCCTGCTGCTTGTGGGCGGCGTTGTCTACATCGCTACCCGCCTGACCAAAGACCTGTCCGTCGTCCACAACGCGACGGTGTTCCCGTATGTCCTCCTGGGAACGGCGCTCCTGATTGCGCTTGCCTTCGAGTTCGTGAACGGCTTTCACGACACCGCGAACGCGGTTGCCACGGTGATCTACACCCATTCGCTCGAGCCGCACCTTGCGGTGGCCTGGTCGGGCATCTGGAACTTCATCGGTGTGCTCACCAGCTCCGGCGCCGTCGCCTACTCCATCGTGGCATTGCTTCCCGTCGAACTGATTCTCAAGGTCAGCTCCGGCTCGGGCTTTTCGATGGTGTTCGCCCTGCTGATCGCGGCCATCCTGTGGAATCTCGGTACCTGGTACAAGGGCCTTCCCGCCTCCAGCTCCCACACCATGATCGGCTCGGTGATCGGTGTGGGCATCGCCAACCAGCTGATGCAGAAGCATAGCGGCGTCACCGGCGTGGACTGGGAGCAGGTCGCTAAAGTCTTCAAGGCATTGATCGTTTCGCCGCTCATCGGCTTCGGGGGCGCCATGGTGCTCTTCTTTGCCGCCAAGCACCTGCTGAAAGATCCCCGCCTCTACGAGGCCCCCAAAGGCACGGAACCGCCACCTTTTTACATCCGCGCCCTGCTCGTGCTCACCTGCACCGGCGTCAGCTTCGCGCACGGCTCCAACGACGGCCAAAAGGGCATGGGTCTCATTATGCTCATTCTCGTCGGCACCGTACCTACCGCGTACGCCCTGAACCACACGGTAGACAAGGGCTCGGTCACGACCTTTGCCGCAGTTTCCACGCAAGTTGCTGGCGTGCTGCAAAAGTATGAACAGGGCTCGGCGCCCCTCGGTGACCCTGGGCCGGAGCTCGAAGGCTTCATCTCTGATCACAAGTACCAGCCCCAAACGACCGCGGCCCTCGAGCAGATGGTCAACAATATCCGCAACGAAGCGGTCAGCTACGGTTCCCTGGGCAGCGTGCCGCCCGGGATGCAGGCCAACGTCCGCAACCAGATGTACATGGTCAGCGAAACCTTCCGCCTGATCCCGAAGTTCGGCCCCAAAATCTCGGCAGGCGACCAGAAGGTCATCTCCAAGTACAAGGGCTTCCTCGACAAATCCACCAAGTACATCCCTTCCTGGGTCAAGGTTGCCGTGGCGCTGGCTCTGGGCCTGGGTACCATGATCGGTTGGAAGCGCATCGTGGTCACCGTCGGCGAAAAGATCGGCAAAACGCACCTGACCTACGCCCAGGGGGCCGCCGCCGAGCTAATCGCGATGTCCACTATCTACGGCTTCGACAAGCTCGGTCTGCCGGTCAGCACCACCCACGTCCTCAGCTCGGGCGTGGCCGGCACCATGATGGCCAACGGCAGCGGCCTGCAAATGTCCACCGTGCGCAACATCGCGATGGCGTGGGTCTTTACCCTGCCCGCAGCGGCGCTGCTGTCCGGCCTTCTGTACTGGGGCTTCAGCTCCATAGTCGCCCACTAGGGTCCTTGGGTTCCCTGCACGGGTCCGGTCCGCCGGGCCCGTCCGTCTTTTCTGCGCCGGTCTGCGTGTTGGTACACTGTGCGCTGCTGATCGATGAGTCTGAAAGCCAAGCTCGAAGCGGTAATCTATGCGTCCGAAGAGCCGGTCACGCTGCAGCAGCTCACCGGGGTGCTGGGGCAGGAGGCCCAGGCGGAACTGGAGGCTGCCCAGGCAAGGCAGGGCCAGCTTGCTCTCGAGCCGGAACAGCGTCGGGACTCTCCCGGGGAAGAAGCCGGTGACCTGGACGCACTGAACGCGGAAACGCTTGGCTCTGACCATATCGCGGCGAGGGTAGACCCACGGCAGGCCACCTCGGACGATCCGAGTCCCCTTGTCCTCCCCGCTACCCCGGCGAAAACCGTCCCAGCCTCCGCAGCGGGTATCGCAGCGGCTGAAGGTGGAGGCGAAGCAGAGAGGGAGGTCGCGGGCGCGGCGGCCATTGCTGCCCAATTAGGTAGCGCCTACCTGCCGGCTGAGCTGTCCCCTGCGGAGCTACGCACCCGCGAACGCCGGCTCCGGGAATACATGCGCTCCTTGCTGGACGAACTGATCGCGGACTACGCCGGCGGCGATCGGGGTTTAGAGATTCGTGAGGTCGCCGGCGGCTTTCGCTTTGCTACCAAGCCGGAGTATCACGATGCGGTGCGCGGCTTCGTGCGCTCGTTGAAGCCTCCCTTGAAGCTCAGTTTGCAGGCATTGGAGACCCTCGCCGTGGTGGCCTATAAACAGCCCGTCACGGCTCCCGAAGTTTCGGAGATCCGCGGGGTCGACTCGGGCGGCGTCCTTGGGAGCCTGATCACACGCAAACTCATTGCCACCGCCGGGCGCAAACAGGTCATCGGCCGCCCGATCCTTTACAAGACTACAAAAGAGTTCCTGTTGCGCTTTGGCCTGAAGGACGTCAATGAACTCCCCAGCATCGAAGAGTTCGAACGACTCGCGGCGGATCTCAACGAAGCCGTGCAGGAGGAGATTCCCATGCCACAGGACACGCAGGTGCCCGTCGCTACGACGGCCACCACGGGCGGTCTCAGCACGGCCGAGGTTGAACGCGATGTCGAGCCGAGCCGCGATGTTCACGACGCCCAGGCCGACGGCATTCCCGCAGATGCCGAGACCAAAACCGAAGAGACCGACGCCGAAGAAACCAGCGCAGAAGCGCTCTCTTCCGCTCCTGACGGTCCCGGTGAGTTCACCGGCAACTCCGCCGTGCCCTCGGCGGACAACGTTGCGATTGATGGCCGCGTTGCCGGCGTGCCATCCATGTACGACGAACCCAATGACGAAATGCTGGACTCGCCCGCGCACGATGCGGCCACCGAATCCGCCGAAAAGAAAGGCGAGTAACCTCCCATGGCCGACTACCCCGTAAGCCCCGTTGAAGTGCCCGACTCCGTCCCGGATGTCCGCTCCGACGGGGAAGCCACCCCGGAGGGCGACAACGAGTTCGCCCCGGATCAACCCCTGCCCGGTCCCGGCGGCATGCCCGACCCGCCCATCCGTCCCCGCGGCAACGAGCCCCACCCCAGCGCCGAGATCCGTCCCGCGA
>CAXTRM010000285.1:0-4362 GCA_964246625.1 uncultured Acidobacteriaceae bacterium | reverse complement strand
CCTACATCCCTCCCCTGGACCTCAACTACCACGACGGCCAGCGCTACCCCAACCTCGTCCGGGACGAATCCCGAAACGTCTACCTCGACGAGATCGTCAGACCGCTCGCCTCACCCACACCGGCACCCGGCAACACAGCAAGCAAGTAACCTCCGGCCTGCTTGCCTGCTGGCGTTCCTTTTCGTCTCGTATCACTCCCCTGGCGGGGAACCCGCTGTTCCCCGCCCTCGAAGAAAGCCCGTCATGAAAGTCGCCATTGCTCTCGTTGGCCTGCTTTTCGCGGTAGGCGGGCGGCTTTGCGCCCAGCAGCCACCGCCCACCGCCGCCCCGCCTGGCTCGCACCCTTCGGCCAGCCCCTACACCGGCACGCCCGGCAACTACGACATCCAGAACTTCCGCTTCGGCACCGGCGACGTCCTGCCCACGTTGCACCTCCACTTCCTCACGCTCGGCCAGCCGCACCGCAACGCCCAGGGCCACGTCGACAACGCCGTCCGGCTGTACGACCCGGCCAAGCTCGCGAGGGCCACGTCGATAACGCCGTGCTTCTGCTCCACGGCACCGGCGGCAACGCCGAAACCCTCTTCGTCCCGCAGTTCTCCACCGTGCTCTTCGGCCCCGGGCAGCCGCTCGACATCACCCGCTACTTCCTCATCTTCCCCGACGACATCGGCCACGGCGAAAGCTCCAAGCCCTCCGATGGTCTCCACATGCGCTTTCCGCGCTACGACTACGACGACATGGTCCGGTCACAGCACCAGATGCTGCTGGAAAGCCTCCACGTCGACCACCTCCGTCTCATCCTCGGCACCTCCATGGGCTGCATGCAAAGCTTCGTGTGGGGTGAGGACTACCCCGGCTTCGCGGACGCGCTCATGCCGCTGGCCTGCCTGCCCGTGCCCATCGCCGGCCGCAACCGCATGATGCGCTACATGGCGATCGAAAACATCAAGAACGACCCCGCCTGGCAGAATGGCGACTACCAGACCGAGCCGCAGGCAGGCCTCCGCGCCGCGAACGAGATGCTCTTTGTCATGGGCTCCTCCCCGCTGGTCGAGCAAAAGGCCGCGCCCACCCGCGAAGCTGCCGAACACTTCATCGACAGCTATCTCAGCCGCGCCACGGCCGGCACTGACGCCAACGACATGATCTACTATCTCGACGCGAGCCGAAACTACGATCCCAGCAAGCATCTCGACCAGATCAAGGTGCCCGTCATGTACATCAACTCCGCGGACGACTTCATCAATCCACCCGAACTGGGTATCGCGGAAGCCATGGCGAAGCAGATGCCGCACGCAACCTTTGTGCTTCTGCCGATTACGGAAGCCACAAGAGGCCATGGCACGCATACACAGGCGGCGCTCTGGCTGGAGTACCTCCTCAAGCTGCTCCATGACTCAGCACCCACTCCGTCTTTCGGCATGGAAGCCACGCCGCCGAAAACCAGCGGCGGCGTTGGGCACTCGTTCTGACTTCCAGATACCTTACACACCCTGACAGAGGTCGAAATTGTCCCTGCGAGCCCACGATGAGCTGGCCCCGGCGACCCGTTATGGAAACTGGCAGCGATATTACCTCGAAAGGCATCGCCCTTACGCTTGGGGAAGCCTTCGTCCGACCTCAAAGACCGGATGTGTTGCACAGCATGGGAAGCTAGCCGGTACCTGCTGTTGTGCGGGACAGAGATGTCCGCGATCTGCCCCAGAAGTCGCAGACCTACCCATCAGATCCGCGTCTCCGTCCACAACACCCCGGGACTCCGGGGCGTCTAATAAAGCGAGATGAAGCTCCGGAACGCCCTTGCCTGTCTTCTCGCCGCCGCTACCCCCGTCGCCCTCCGGGCCGACAACGCCCGCTTTGACCTGGTTGGCCCCAAAGTCGATGTCAGGGTCACCCGTGGCACGGCAACGCTGCCCATTGCGCAGGTGCCCAACCTGCAGCCGGGCGACAAGATCTGGGTCAAGGCCGCGCTTCCCAACGATCAAAAGAACCATCTGCTGTTGATCGTCGCCTTCCTGCGCGGCACCACCAACGAGCCACCCGACAACTGGTTTACCGAGATCGATACCTGGGAAAAGAAAACCGTCGAGGGCACCACTGTGACCGTGCCCGACGGCGCCCAGCAGGCCCTGATGTTCATCGCCCCGGAGACGGGCGGCGACTTCAAAACGCTCCGTTCCGCGGTAAAGGGTCGCCCCGGCACCTTTATCCGTGCCGATGCTGACCTGAACCAGGCCTCCTTCGAGCAGCAGCGCATCGAGCGTTACCTCGCGGCCATGAAGCAGGTGCAGACCGAAGACCCCAAGGCCATTCAGGATCACTCCACCAAGCTCGCCACCACACTCGCGCTCAAGCCCAACGCCGACTGTTTCAAACAGCCCGTCGAGGCGCAGATCAACTGCCTCACCCAGTCCAGCGCCCCGGTACTGATGGATGACGGCCATGGCCAGAGCATCGCGGCGTCGCTGTCCACGGGACCGTCGTCGGACTTCATCAACGCCGCCTCCTACACCGGTGCCGCCGGTGCGGGTGTCTACTCGGCCTACGTCGGCGCCGTCGTCGATCTCGTCCATCTGGTCAGCACGCTGCACACCGCCAAGTACCAGTACATCCCGGGGTTGAGCTTTCCGGATGGCACCACCCTGAACCTGAAGCTGAACGCGCCCGTCTCCTTCATCGACCCCAAGTCGGTGATCGTCATCGGCCTGCCGGCCATCCAGAAGGCCATCGCGCCGCCCCTGCATGCGCATGATCCGAACCAGATAGCCTGCCTCTTGCAGCCGCACATGGCCCTGCAGCTGGAAGGAGCTCCACTGGTCTTTTCCACCAGCTTCGCGCATGATCTGGTCCTGCACCTGAACCGGACACAGGGCGCCACCGATCTTCCCCTCTCGCCCGATGCCTTCGATGGCGGCCTCATCGTCACCGACGCTGCAACGCGCAAGCCTCTGCAAGGGGGCCCGGTCACCGAGACTGCGGCGAAACCTGACGCAAAAGCGGCCTCACCGGCCGACCTCACGGTGACCGGCACCATCCACGGCTTCTGGGGCTTTGATCCCTTCGAGGGTCCCACGCTGACCCTGCAGCAGGTCGAAGGCAAGGGGTGGAAGGTTGTGGGCAACACCCAGCTCCTCGCCGGTCAGGACAATCACCTCACGCTGCAGGGCGAGGGCACGGCCTGCGTACAGCACCTTGCTCTCGCCGACAGCAAGAACAAGGAGCTGGAGGTCGGGTTCAAACCCGCGCTCAGCGACGAGGCCAAGGGTGCCACGGAGGCTCTCGCTCTGGAAGTTTCGCTCAAGTCGGTGCAGCCCGGCGGCTACTCGCTCGCGATCCAGCAGTACGGCGCGGCCACTACCGACAAGGTGAGCCTCACGGCCTACGACGCAGAGATTCATCTCGATGCGCTCAAGGTCCATAATGGCGATGCCGTCGCGACCCTCTCAGGTCACGGACTCTCGCAGGTGGCGGAGGTGCAGTTGGCCAACCAGGCCTTTACCCCTTCCAGTGAAGGAAACAGCGACACAGAGCTGCATCTGCAGGCCAAGGCGGGCGTCTCTCCGAATGATGGCGCCGAGGCCACCGTCCAACTGAAGGACGGTCGCTCCATGCCGGTCAAGGTGACCGTGGAGGCGGCGCGGCCTGGTTTGACGCTTATGTCCTTCAACGCAACCCCCGCGCAGGCCGGTGCTTCGTTGCCGGTCACCCTGTCTGGCAGGAACGAGATCCCGCTTCAAGGCAAGCTCAGCTTCGTCGTGCAGGCGAAGGACAACTTCCCCCGCGATCAGAAGATCGAGGTCGCCACCGAAGACGGCTCCGTCCACACGCTGCTCTCGTTGGCCGGCAACGACCTTATCCTCCAGGACCCGCACACCGCGGTCGCGACACTTGATCCGCTCAAGGCCTTTGGCCGTTCCGCGTTCGGCAAGCTGCAGATCCGTCCCGTCGCCGCCGATGGCACAGCCGGGAACTGGACTCCCTTGGGCACCCTGGTGCGTACCCCGGAGATCACGGCGATCCACTGCAGCCCGGGTGGCACCCCGACCTGCAGCCTTGAAGGCGCCGATCTCTTTTTGGTGCAGGCCTTCAGCCCTGCAAAAGACTTCACCAGTCCGGCCGAGGTCCCCTCTGGGTTCTCCGGCAGCACCCTTCCTGTCCCTGCGCCCGCCGATGGCGCGACCCTGTTCCTCAAGCTTCGCGATGACCCCAACGAAGTCGCTGCGGTAACCCTGCCGCAACCGCTTCCGCATGCCCCTGCACCTCCTCCGGCGCCACCAGCAGCCCCGCCAGCGCCCGCCGCTGCAACCACGCCTGCCGCCTCACCCGCGCCTGCGGCACCCGCCTCGGCGCCCCCAGCAC
>CAXTRM010000284.1:0-4420 GCA_964246625.1 uncultured Acidobacteriaceae bacterium | reverse complement strand
GAGCGGGTTGTCCACATGCACCACAGGCGTCACATCCTGGGCCCCGGTCGATAGAGCTGCAGCCTGAAACGCAAGCAGGCTCGCTGCCAGGGCCGCCCGAAACGCACGCATCGCTCTCACGCCTCCTTCCCTTCTAGTCCGTGTCTGGATCATCCACTACCAGGATCTGCAGGGCCAGCGGCGGCTCCACCATAAAGCTCATCTTGGCCACCTTGCTCAGTGCTCGCTCCAGCGTGGATCGGAAACACGGCTCGGTGGTGATTACAAAAGGCAGCTGTTCGCTGAGGTGCCCACGCCGCTGCAGCACGGCATCGATATTCACATGCTCCACGGCCAGGGCTCCCGCGATCGCGGCCACAATCCCCGGCTCGTCCCGAACGATAAAACGCAGGTAGTGTGGCGCAAGCACGTCGCCGCTCACCGCAATGGGTTTCGCGCTTCGGCGGAGCTGCACGCTCCCTTTTGCGGCGGCAACTACGTCGCTTAACACGGCAACCGCCGTCGCGTGACCACCCGCGCCATGGCCGCTGAACACAACATCGCCCCCAAAGCGCCCACTCGTCACCACCGTGTTCTGCGTTCCCCGCGACAGCGCTAGTGGTGAGCTGGACGGCACCAGCATGGGCGCCACCCGCGCGCGCACGCCCTCGGGCGTCCGCTCCGCTTGGGAGATCTGTCGAATGGTCGCGTTCAACTCCTTCGCGTACGCGAAGTCGATCGCGCTCACATGACCGATGGTCTGTGTCGGCACGCTCTCCGGTTTCACATGGGCCTCCATCGCGAGCCGCACCAGGATGCACAGCTTCGCGCGGGCGTCATAGCCGTCCACATCCGCGCTTGGGTCCGCCTCGGCGTAGCTTAGCCGCTGTGCTTCGCGCAGGATCTCGGCGTACTCTGCCCCAGCCTCCATCGCACTCAGCATGAAGTTGCACGTCCCGTTCAGAATGCCGCTGACACGGCTGATCTGGTCGCCCCCAAGTCCTTGCACAAGACCAGGAATGACGGGCACGCCACCGGCCACGGCGGCACCGTATAACAGCTGCCGTTCACGCGCGGCGGCGAACGCGAACAGGTCCCCTCCGCGGATCGCAATCAGCTGCTTGTTCGCCGTCACCACGTGCTTGCCGCGATCGAGTGCGCTGCGCACCCACTCTTCAATGGGGTACACACCCCCGATCAGCTCGACCACAACGTCTACGTCGGGCGCGCGCAGCACCTCTTCCACAAGCTCGGTCCAGCGGACGTTGTCGGGCAGGAACTCCGAACCGGGCCCTGTCCGCTTTCGCTCCACACCACGGTTAAACACATGCGTGATCCGCATGTCCTCGCGGCCTGAAGCGGCAAGCACCTCGGCAAACGCACGACCCACCGTACCGAAGCCCAGCAGGCCCACATGGACCGGCCTGCCGCCGTCTCCGGTGCCCTGTTCCCCTGGCCGATCCGTTCTTTCTGGCATCAGTACTCCACCCGGTAAGGACTCTTGCGCCACGCGTCGAAGCTGGATCGGGCTTCCTCGGCCAGCAAGCGCTCCATTGGTAAACGGCGCTCCCCTACCGGCTTGTTCACCTCTTCGTACAGGTAGGCGTCATCGAAGCCGGCTCGCGCTGCGTCATCTGCATCGTTGCCATAAAACACCGTCCGGCAGCGGGACCAGTACAAGGCGCCTAAACACATCGGGCAGGGCTCGCAGCTCGTGTACACATCACATCCTGGCAGCTCAAACGTACCCAAAACTTGGCATGCGTTGCGAAGTGCCACGACCTCGGCATGGGCCGTCGGATCATTCGTAGCGGTCACCTGGTTGGCACCCGTGGCGATCACCTGGCCGTCTTTCACCACCACAGCGCCAAACGGGCCTCCGCGGCCGTGCAGCACATTCTCTGTGGCCAGCTGAATGGCCTGCTGCATAAACTCAGGGCTTCCCGGCATAATCAGCACCATGGTACATGGTCTCTGCTTATGCCACCTCACAGGCCCGCCGTCTCCTTCCACCGCGCCTTTCGGCTCGGAAACGGCATGAGCATGGAGCAGCATCAGCCTCCCGACCTCCACCAACTTCAGACCCCGCAGCCTCGACCAGGTGATGTGCAACTTCTGCGTGTTGTCCACGACGCGCACCAAGCGGACCTCCACCACTGGACCGTCACCATTGCCACAACACCGGCACCCCATGCCGCACAAGGCCTCGTTCCCGACACCCTGGAAGGCACCGTGCGCACCCTGGCGCAGCAAACCGCCGCAACCAGCTTGGAGGCTTTTGCGTTGGAGCTCGCCGCGTCTCTGCTTGATCGCCTGCCGCAGCTCACCTCGGTCCACGTCGACCTTGTCTCCCACCTCTGGAAGCGCCTCAGCCACGGGGGCCAGTCCGCTCGCGATGCCTTCATGAAAGGCTCGGCGGAGCAGCAGACCACCAGCGTGCATCTCGGACGCGACGGCGCCCGGAGCCTGCAAAGCGGCTTCCGCGAGATGGTCCTGCTCAAGGTCGTGCCACTGGCCTCGCGCAATCTATCTGCCCCGGACCTCTATTTCCCGTCAGGCCCGTCTGATCCGTTGGCGTGGATGGCCCTTGGCGCGCAATGGCGCTACACTGCCTCATCCCCGCAGGACCTCGCCTTCAACAAGCTTCGTCACCGACTCCGCGAACAGTTGATCGTGACCTGCATGCAGCTCCCTATGCGGAGCCCCTTGGAAACAGCACACGCCATGGCCCACGCTGCGTTGCAGTCGCATCATGCCGTAGACCTCGTCTCCGTCACCCTGCGGCATCGGCATGCCGCGCCAGCGCAGCCGTCATCGCTCCACGACCATAGCCTCGTTTTCATGCCCCTGGACGAGGCTGCCGGCCCGGTCGAGGTCACCGCGCGCCGCTCCTGAAGCCCGGTCCCGGGCTCCAAACGATCACGCAACGCCGGGATTAAACTAGGAGCCAGCCAGGGACTCCCCAGCCACTGCAGCCACGATCACGGAGCGCGAACGACGGATGATCCAGTCTCTCAACCCAGCCACCGGCGAGGTGCTGCGCCGTTTTGATCCCCTCACGCCAGAGGCCCTTGAAGCCAAGCTGGCCTTGGCAGCCAATGCGGCCAGGCTCTACGCGAAGGAAACCCTGGATCATCGCCGCTTCTGGATGCGGCGCCTCGCCCTTCTGCTCGAAAGCGACCGCGAAGAACTCGCCCTGCTCGTGGTCACCGAGGTCGGTAAACCGCTCACCGCCGCGCGCCTCGAGGTCGACAAGTGCGTCTCGGTCTGCCGCTACTACGCCGACCACGCCGAGCGAATCCTCGAACCCGAAACCATCGCCACCGAACACGCTCAAAGCTACGTTCGCTGGGATCCTCTCGGCGTCATCCTCGCCATCATGCCCTGGAACTACCCCCTGTGGCAGGTCTTCCGCTTTCTTGCCCCCGCTTTGATGGCGGGCAACCTGTGCCTCCTGAAGCACGCCCCCAGCGTGCCGCAGTGCGCCCTCGCCATTGAGGCCCTCGTGCGCCGCGCGGGCTTTCCGCGGGGCAGCGTGCAGGCCCTGCTCATGGAGGCCAGCAACATCGATGCCGTGTTGGCCGACAAGCGCATCGCGGCCGTCACGGTCACCGGCTCTGAAGCAGCCGGGCGAGCTGTCGCCGCGCAGGCTGGCTACCTGCTCAAAAAAAGCCTCCTTGAGCTTGGCGGCTCCGATCCGTTTCTCGTCCTTCCCTCAGCTGACCTCCCCAGCGCGATCACCAACGCCGTCCGGTCTCGTTGCCTGAACAACGGCCAAAGCTGCATCGCCGCCAAGCGCTTTATCGTTCACACGGACGTGTATGAGCGCTTCGAGCGCGGCCTTGTGGAAGGCATGCAGGCCCTTATCGTCGGCAATCCAACCCTGGAAGCCACCGAACTGGGCCCACTCGCCAGCCAGCACGCTTTGGACACGCTTCTGCGCCAGAGCAGGGACGCCGTCGCCGCCGGGGGCAAGCTGCTCACAGGCGGCAAGCAACTGGACGTCACCGGCTTCTACGTCGAACCCACAGTGATAGCCGATGTGCCCCGCACCAGCGCTGTATACGCCGAAGAAACCTTCGGTCCGCTCGCCTTTCTCTTTCGCGTCAACTCTCTCGACGAAGCCATTGAGCTCGCCAACGACACACCCTTTGGCCTCGGCGCGAGCTGCTGGACCGCCCTGCCGGCCGAGCAGCAACAGCTCGCCGCAAAGATCCAGGCCGGTGCCGTCTTCTTCAACACGCCAGTCGCCAGTGACCCGCGTCTGCCCTTCGGTGGCATCAAGCAGTCGGGCTACGGCCGCGAACTCTCCGCCGCCGGTATGCGCGAGTTCCTCAACACAAAAACCGTGGTCGTCGCGGAAGCCAAAAACACGCCCCACCAAACCGACTTCCCCTTTGTGCCCGATCCGCCCGCGTCTGCCCTGCCCGACCCGCAACCC
>CAXTRM010000283.1:3991-4464 GCA_964246625.1 uncultured Acidobacteriaceae bacterium | reverse complement strand
GCATACGGCCGGGGACGCGCTCTTGTTCGAGGTCAAGGGAACCCTGGAAGCCCTGCTCGCAAACTTCAGCAAGGAGATCCGCTTCGAAGCAGGCACCGACAAAGCTCCTCTGCCAGCCTGGATCGAGCCTGGCCGAGGTGCGCGCGTGTTGATCGGCGACCGGCCCGTGGCTGTGTTCGGTGAGCTTTCCAGCCACGAAGCGAGCGCTCGCAAGTTGCGGCAAGGGTGCGTGCTCGCCGAGGTCGAAGCGGCGCTGCTGTTCGGTATGCCCCTACGGCAGCCCGTTCTGCGGGAGCTTTCCCGCTTTCAGGCCGTCGAGCGCGATTATTCCTTCATTTTCCCGGACAGCCTCACCTGGGGAGCGATTGAAGGCCGGATTCGCTTGCTGGCGCCCGGCGAACTCCAGGAGACCCGGCCCATCGAGATCTTCCGTGATCCGAAGGGCAAAGCCGTCCCAGCGGGCAGTTACTCGC
>CAXTRM010000283.1:2328-3930 GCA_964246625.1 uncultured Acidobacteriaceae bacterium | reverse complement strand
TTCAGATACCTCGGTGGAGATCGTTGGGGATTTCACTGCCCTAGTCGCTATACTGCAAGCGGAATCGCGTCTGCAAAACCCGATTCGGTTTCCGTGAAAGGCACGATGGACGGGCAATCGACATTGGAAAACGCGGGCGGCACGATCAGCGTAGACGAATTCCAATCGCTGGAAGCCAAAGTCCTTCAAGCCGTCGAGATGATTCGTCGCGAGCGCGATCTGCGGGCGACGGTAGAGACCGAGCGCAATACGGCGCAGTCCGAGGTATCGGCGCTGCAGGAGCGGTTACGGTCCATTGAAGAAGCCAACAGCACCGTGCAAACGGAACTGGAAAGCTACCAGCGGGAACGTGAGATGTTGCGGGGCCGCGTGGAGCGGCTTCTTGCCCAGATGGATGAGTTGTTGAAGGCCTAAAGAGCAGCAGAGGAGCGGGTTTGGCGGAGCAGGTGGGAAAGAGTGCGGCGGAGATGTCCAGGGCGGAACTGGCAGCGCGCGAAGCGGGCGCGGTGGTGGTGGATATTTACGACCAGATGTACCAGCTGCGCGGCACCGACCCGCAGCACATTGAACGGCTGGCCTCGATTGTGGACGCCAAGATGCGTGCTGTTTCGGCCCATGGCGCCACGGTCGATTCGCTGCGTGTAGCCGTGCTGGCCGCGCTGAACATTGCGGATGAGTTGCTGACACTGCGTGCCCGTTATGACACGCTGACCGGCAGCCTGAACCAGGCGCAAAGCAATGTCCGCAGCCGCACGGGCTCCCTGGCAGGCATGCTGGACGAGGTGCTGGAAGAGCGCAAGGTCGGGTAGTTACCGAAGAGGTTTTGCCCACAACACAGCTTTTGCCGCATGATGGATCGCAACCTTTCCTGGGTGGTCCCTCATGCGTTCTCGTCTTCGCACGGCTCTCGCTGCCACATCGCTGTTCTTGCTGTTCTCCTGGAGCAGCTGCGCCAGCGCGCAAACCCCTGGCGCGACGGAGTACACGGCAAATCCCAAGTTTCAAGCGGCGTTGGCAGAAGGCAAGCAGCTGCTGCGGCGCAGGCAGTACAGCCTTGCCGTAGACAGCTTCAAGAAGGCCAACAAGATCGCGGGCGGAGCCTGCCTGAGCTGTCTTTCGCAGGAATACACGGCGCAGATGGGGAACGGGAGCTTCAAGGATGCCGCGGTAACGGCCGAAGCCATGGCCCCGTTCGCAACCACCCCGCAAGGCAAATCCACTGTGACCTACCACCGGGCTGCTGCCCTGTATGGCGCGGCAGGCGACAAGCCGAAGACGGACAAGCTCGAAGCCGTGCATGCGATGTTGACGGAAGCCTTGAGTCTGGATGCGCGCAACGCACCAGCGCTGTTTTTGGACGGCAAGGTGATGGCTGGCCTGGGCAAGATGGACGAGGCAAAGTCGGACTTCACGCAATGCGTGCAGTGTGTGACCCCGGGGGACCCTGCCCGCCTGCGCGCTGAGCACTTCGCCCAGAATCCTGAGCTTTCCCTGCACAGG
This sequence comes from uncultured Acidobacteriaceae bacterium, assembly GCA_964246625.1. Classification (GTDB taxonomy): domain Bacteria; phylum Acidobacteriota; class Terriglobia; order Terriglobales; family Acidobacteriaceae; genus Granulicella. The sequence goes on along the minus strand of CAXTRM010000283.1, from coordinate 2,430 downwards.
ATGGCGCCTCCCTTCGAGGTCCCCGCGCTTGATGGGTCACGGTTCAATCTCGATGCCATGGGTGGCCGGGTGGTGCTGATCGACTTTTGGGCAACCTGGTGT
>CAXTRM010000283.1:1962-2318 GCA_964246625.1 uncultured Acidobacteriaceae bacterium | reverse complement strand
AACGGTCAGCCTCTCGGACTTCAAGGGCAAGGTGGTCATCCTGGATTTCTGGGCTACCTGGTGCGGTCCCTGCAACGCCGAGCTCCCGCACATGCGGCAGATCGCCAAGGAGTTTGCCGGACAGCCTCTGGTCATCATCAGCGTCAGCTGGGACAGCGATGAGGCGAAATGGAAGGACTTCATCGCAAAGAACGAGATGACCTGGATCCAGTACCGCGACGCGGACCACAAGCTTTCCGACATGTTCGGGATCAACGCCATCCCGCACTACTTCACCATCGACTCCGACGGTGTGCTGACCTCGGAGATGCTGGGCGAGGGGGCGGACGTGGAAGGCAAGCTGCGCAAGTTGCTTC
>CAXTRM010000283.1:1257-1855 GCA_964246625.1 uncultured Acidobacteriaceae bacterium | reverse complement strand
GGCGATGGACGCCATTGCGCCGGGGCTGAGTGGGTTGAAGATCACGTTTGTGAACGTGTTCGGGTTGCAGCACGAGGACGGCAGCTGGACGCTGATCGATGCGGCCCTTGCATTCTCTGCCGGTCGCATCAAGAGCTGGGCTGAAAAGACCTTTGGCCGGCCGCCGAACGCAATCGTGCTGACGCATGGTCATTTCGACCACGCCGGAACGGCCAGGGAGCTTGCCGAGGAGTGGGATGTGCCCGTGTATGCGCACCCGCTTGAATTTCCTTACCTCACTGGCGAGAAGGAGTATCCAGCGCCGGACTGGAAGGCCGGGGGCGGCATAATGCCGCTGATGTCACCGACCCTGCCCCGAGGGCCGATTGACCTCCGTCCACGGCTGCGGGCCCTGCCCGGCGAGGGCAGCGACCTCAGGCTTGCCGAGATGCCCGGATGGACTCTGCTGCATACGCCCGGGCACACGCCAGGGCACGTGAGCTTTCTGCGGGAAAGCGACCGGACGTTGCTGGTGGGTGATGCCTTCTGCACGACCAAGCCGGAGAGCTTCTTTGCGGCCAACTTCACGCAACCTGCAGAGCTTCATGGACCACCGAGC
>CAXTRM010000283.1:0-1247 GCA_964246625.1 uncultured Acidobacteriaceae bacterium | reverse complement strand
ACCGAGGCCCTGTACCGGTTGGCGGACGACTTCGAACGCATCGCTGTACCGGAGGATGTGAAAGCAAATCACCCCGGCGGCGAAACACATTTGTGAGCTGAACAGAATGGCAATGCCGCAAAGGGGTGAGAAAGGGTCGCTTGCGCATCAACGGGATGCCGGGTAGCATCCGATGCAGAGAGACCGGCCTGCAAAGCAGGTGGGGCGATAACGCTGGTAGAACCAATATTCTTTGAACCAGGGGTTTGGCTCGTATACATGGCTCGGTGTGCAGTGTCCGCCAGTCCGGAATGCCTGAAGAGCCACGGCTAAGCCCCGCTGTCTAACGACAGGTTCACCAGCGCTCAATCCACGGCCCCGTGGGTCGGTCTTTTCTTCTATTCCTCTGCACGGTTTCCTACGCCTCGGCTGGAGCGGGCGGTTTGCTCTCCCCGCGCATGAAGGCAAGCTGCAGCGGTCATGAAAAGGTAGGCCGTTTTGTTCGCGTTGGTGACAGGGATGGCGGCCACGTCCACGCTTTTGCCTTTTCGAGATCTTCGACTCGGCCCCATGCGCCTGAGTGCCTATGGAGCGTCGGCTGCCCTTGGCGTGGTGCTCGCGATGGCGCTCAGTGGCAGAGCCGCGAAACGCGTGGGGCTGGCAGCTGAAGCCACTTGGGATGCCGGTGTTTTCGTGATCGTCTGCTGTTTTGTGGCATCACGACTACTGCTGGTGGTGAGCGACCCGAGGGCCTTTCTGCGCTATCCCCTGCTGGTGCTCAGCCTACCCTCGCTGACGTTTGCAGGCATGGCGCTGTCGGCGGTGGTGGTGGGGCTCTATCTCCGGCGCAGGCAGATGCCGATAATGGCCACCCTGGACGCCTTCGCCCCGTGTGGAGCGGTGCTGGCAGCCTTTCTGGAGCTTGGTCATTTGCTGGACGGGTCGGAGCCAGGCATGCCCGTCTTTGCGGGAGTAGGCGATAAGGTGACGCGGCTGGTGCCTGTTTCGCTATATGGCGTGGTGCTTTCCCTGGGGCTGTGTGTCGGATTATGGGCGCTCCTGGAGCGCAAGGGCTGGCGCGCCGGCCAGGTGGCCGCTGTGGGGCTGATGGCCGGAGGGGCCATTGCGTTTGGCCTGGATATGCTGTCCCTGCCGCTGGAGATTGCCTCCGACGGGTGGCTGGAACCGGGCCAATGGGTGGCCCTTGGGTCGATACTGGCTGGAGGCCTGCTTTGGACCTTGTCTCTGGGGCGAAACGACGTAGAGGG
>CAXTRM010000282.1:0-4492 GCA_964246625.1 uncultured Acidobacteriaceae bacterium | reverse complement strand
CATCGAGGCCATGCTTGCCCAACGGTCGGAACCCGCCCTCAACGCGCAACTCTAGCCAGTTCCGCCCGACCCCCACCGCCAGAAGTCAGCGAAGTTGCGGCCCGTGCTGAGCGATGCTACCGTTTCGACGTGCCTGCTCGGCGGATCCACTGCGCATTCCAACTCGTTCTGGCCACTACGGTAAGTGCTGGCTTAGCTTGTCTGTTGCCCGCACGTGTACATGCCCAGGCCGACGCGGCAACTGCGTCTGCGCCGACGGTTCTGCAGACCGGCACGCGCCTCGTGGTCGAAGATGTGCTGGTCATGGACGCCAAAGGCTCACCGGTACACGGCTTGCCCAGGTCGGCCTTCCACATCTTTGACCAGAACAAAGCGCAGGCGATCAAGAATTTCGAGGAGGGTTCGCCTGAGGACGCCAAAGCCGAGCAGGCGCCCCCTCTGCCTCCTGGCGCATTCAGCAACAACAGCTATCTGTACTCGTCTTCCCTGGTTTCCGACGTTTTCCTGATCGACGCCGACGCCTTGGACGCAACAGCACAGATGTTCCTTTTGCAGCAGCTGAAACAATCCATCGATGCCCTGCCCCCGGGCGTCCAGGCGTCGATCTTCTGCCAAACCTCTGCCCGGACGGTCCAGATGCGCGGCCTCACCGCAGATCACGTCGATCTGTACAAGGGTGTTGCGGAGTGCATCCCCCGAGTCCCCACAAACATGCAGGATCCGTTCACCTCCGGGATGCAGCAGTTGCTGACGGTGGCCTCGACCCTGCAGCCCATCCCAGGCAGAAAGAACATCCTGTGGTTTTCCGGCCCGTTTCCACTTGTGCCTATCGTGAATAGCGACCAGGTCAAGGCCACGACCCCGGCCTACGTTAACGAGATACAAGCGATGCACCAGATGCAGGACATGCTGGCTGCAGCCCGCATCTCGGTCTTCCCCATGGACCCTCGCGGCGTCATCCTCGCGGGTATGCCCAACGTGGGCGTCGGCAACGCGCCGGAGCAGAGCCAAACGCCCTCCGCCCAACTCTCGCGGGATACCGCGGTGCCGCTTCCCACGGGCACCGCCACCTCGGAAGAGTATGACTACATGCAGCAGATGGCCGACGCCACCGGCGGTGCCTCCTTTCACCTGAACGACCTCCATCAGCAGATCAATCAGGCCATTACGCTGGGTCAAAGGTCGTATACCCTGTCCTACTCCCCGGCCGGTTACACAACCGACAACTCCTGGCACGAGATACGGGTCACTGTGGATGGTCCGTATCGCATCTCGTACCGTCGGGGCTACCTGGCAGTCTGGACAGGCACCACCTCGGGAGGTCCCAGCCGGCTTCTGACTGCGGGGGCCAGGGCACAACCCGTCACCGTGGGAGCCTCACAGGCCGACAAGCCCCTGCTCTTCACGGTGCAGGTCACACCGACAGCCGTCCCGGGGCCGACAACGATCTCTGACGCGCCCTCATCCCACCGCAGCAACGACCGCGTTACCGTGGCAGTCGAGATTCCGATCAAGCAGCTTGGCTTTGTTCACGACGGCGGCAAATGGCAAAGCAGCGCCACCGTTGCGGCCTACGCCTATGACGACTATGGAAAGCTCAAGGGCGGCGAGCAGCAACAACTGGACTCCGCCCTCGGCGAGGAGCAGTGGCAGACCGCGCAGGCATCCCAGGTGGCCACGCACCAGAGCTTTGTGTTGCCGCATTCCGCCAAATACGTCCTGTTCGTCGTGACGGATAAGAGCTCGCGGCGTCAGGGGACCCTGATGCTTCCCGCCAGGGTACTTCGTCCTAACTCCTGAGGGTGTTTCGCTTTGCCCGGGCTCCCTGTCGGCTTCACCGGCGTCCGTACTTCCTTTTTGACGTGTGCACAAGGATGTTGGGGGCGTGAAGCGGCATTTCCGCTGCGAACCCGAGCCGGAGGCATCGCCCCGTGCCGCCTCGCCATCCCAAACGCTTGAGCGCTTCGCCAGGCACGTCGGCGCAGCAAGCAGGCGCCTTGGAGGGCCCATGCCACAGATTGTCGACCAGTCGCAGCTTCCCGAATTTCCAGCAGGAAAGGGCAAAGGAGCCCACTTCAAACCACTTCCCCAGGACGTCAAGGACGGGGTGGTCCGCGCGCATACCCTGCAAACGATCAACGTCGATCGTCACACGCTCTACACGATGTGGCGTCAGCTAACCAATGCTCCCAAGTTCCAGGAGTACGTCGTCTCTGTCGTTCCCGTGTCGGCGACACGGAGCACATGGACCTTTGGCGATCCGGAGGACGCGGAAGGTAAGCGCGTCAGCTACGACACCGAGGTGTATGAGGACATCCCGGGCGAGAAGATCGCGTGGCGTTCCGTGGACACTGCCTTTGAGGAGCACGGCGAGGTTCATTTCACCGATGCTCCCAGCGGGCGCGGCACCATTGTTACCCTTCTCGAGAACATGAAGGCGCCGGGCGGCAGGCTCACGATTGCCGCGGCGGCCCTCGCGCGGCGGACGCCCCGGCAGATCGTCATCGAAGATCTTCGTCACTTCAAGGAGTTGGCGGAGGCGGGCGAGATCCCTACCGTTGTCGGCAACTCGCACGGCCCACGCGGCTTCAGTGGATCCATCAAACTTCGGATGTACGGGGAGAACAATCCAACGCCCCCGGGCACAAGCGTCAACAGCACGGCTGTAGCCGCCACAACCGAGACTTCCACCAGCGCTTAGGCGCCCGACGTTTCGCTGTCCAACGACTTTTATGGCTGCACGCCGAGCCCACAACGTTTTCGGAGAAACACTATGAAGGCAGTCTGCTGGATGGGTAAGAGCGACGTCCAAACGTTAACCGTCCCCGATCCCAAAATCGTTAACCCTCACGACGTCATCATTAAGGTCACGCGCACGGCTATCTGCGGATCCGATCTCCATCTCTTCGATGGGTACATCCCCACCATGGTGCCGGGCGACATCCTTGGCCACGAGTTCATGGGTGTTGTGGAGGAGATTGGGCCCGAGGTGAAGAACCTGAAGCGCGGCGACCGGGTTGTGGTTCCGTTCACCATCTCGTGTGGGAACTGCTTCTTTTGCAAGAAGGATCTGTGGTCGCTTTGTGACAACACCAATCCCAACGCGCAAGTAGCCGAGACCATGTATGGCTACTCGGGCTCCGCACTCTTCGGCTATTCGCACATTTACGGCGGCTATGCAGGCGGCCAGGCGCAATATGCCCGGATTCCGCATGCTGACGTAGGCTGCTTAAAGATTGAGTCGGACATCCCGGATGAAAAAGTACTATTTCTCACCGACATCTTCCCGACCGGCTACATGGGCGCGGAGAACGGAAATATCCAGCCCGGCGACACGGTCGCGGTTTGGGGTGCAGGACCGGTGGGCCTTTTCGCCGCAGCCAGCGCGTACATGCTCGGCGCGGAAAAGGTCATCGTAATCGATCGCGAACCGGCACGTCTGCGTTTGGCACGCGAGTATTGCGGTGCGACCACGATCGACTACTCCGAGGACGATGTAGTTGTCGTGGAAGCTTTGCGCGATCTGACGGGCGGTATCGGTCCGGACGTCTGCATCGATGCCGTGGGTATGGAGGCTCACTCCAGCACGCTTGTCGGTCTCTACGACAAGATCGAGCAGATGCTGATGCTGGAAACGGATCGCCCGTTTGTGTTGCGGCAGGCTTTCCAGGCCATCCGCAAGGGAGGCACCCTGTCCATTCCCGGTGTGTACGGCGGCGTGCTGGACAAGGTTAACTTCGGTGCGGCTTTTGGCAAAGGCATTCACATGGCCATGGGCCAGACCCACATGCACAAGTACCTTCGTCCCTTGCTGAAGCGCATCGAGAACAAGGAGATTGACCCGACCTTCCTGATCTCGCACCGCATCGGCATCGAGGAGGCAGGCGACATGTACAAGATCTGGCGGGACAAGAAGGATCAGGTCACCAAGATCGTGATCGATCCATGGCAGGACCGTATCGGTGCCGCTGTCGCGTAGATCGGCTCTCGTCTGCACAAGAAAGGGCCATTCGCTGGGCCCTTTCTTGTGCAACCATCACCTGAACTGCAATGAACACGGTACCGGGCGATCCGGCATGCGAGTTACCGGGACACGCGCCTTACATGACCTGCGCCACTCGCTCGAGTTCGGCCTGAATGTGCTCCGCCGTCACGCCAGGAACCTCGATGCGTGACGCCACGTTGCGCGCTTCGAGGGACGAAATGCCGTAACCGCGGCCGCTCAGAAAGCTGCACACAATTTCAGCGGCCTGAAAGGAATCAACACCGGAGCGAAGCAATTCACTTCGCAACGCCAAAAGATCCGTCGGCGTAAAACGTTCCACATAAGTTTTATCTTGTCCGTCGCTCACTGGGTTCTCTCCCTCGCGCACGTGTTGTGGCAGCGGTAGTCGGGTTAGAGCGTGTACCTCGGCGCATAGTTGCTGCTTCGCGCGCAATATATCTCGGATCAACCGCGTCCTTTCTAGAAAACGAACAGACACGTCAGGCA
>CAXTRM010000281.1:0-4502 GCA_964246625.1 uncultured Acidobacteriaceae bacterium | reverse complement strand
CGGGATTGTGCCGCCAGCGACCGCGATGCCTGCGGAGTCATAGCCGCGGTATTCGAGGCGGGCGAGGCCTTCCATGATGACGGGGACACACGCTTTGGGGCCGATATAACCGACGATTCCGCACATAGCTAGCAGTGTAGAGGGTGTTGCCTGCCATGCGGCCTAACGCTTTTGTGTGCGCCCAACCCCCTTTGCGGGAGCGAGTGCCAGGAGGGACGGCATGCGGAAGGCCGGTGGGCGTGCTTGAGCCGGCTCGCCCCGGTGAAGAACGCAGGGATTCAGCGGCGGAGCAGGCGACGCGTGCCTTCCATGCCGGTGCCGTAAACCATATGGGCGAGCCAATGGCTGAGGTGGGCTGAGGCGGGTTCCTGGGTGGGCCACTTGGCAAAGCCCACAGCGGGAACGGAGAACAGATCGGTGCCCGTCCAGAGCACGGTGCCGAAGAGAGTACCGAAGCCGAGACCCGGCAGCGTGGTGTACTCGCTGGCAAGGCCATAGACCGCGCCCATGAGCGCCCCGAAGCCATAGTGGACGACGGTGCCACCCTGCTCCTTTTCGGTGCGGGACAGATGGCGACCGCCGGGCAGGTGGCTGGCAAAGCTCTCAGCGGCCTGCATGGTAACGGTTTCGGGCTGATCTGTGCCCTGTTGACGTTGCTCGGCAACGTCGGCGTCGCGGTTGTCCTGTGTCTTCAAGGCTTCCTGTATGCGAAAGCCCGGGCCCTGGATGAAGCGAAGCATGAGCCAGGAAGCGACAACGCCGCTGGCAGCGCCAGCCAACAGGCCTGCGGGAATGTTTTTGCGTGGTGTCATGGAGATCCTCTGCTCAGGACAGATGCCACGGGCGCCGGTCCTGTTATGCAGCGAGTCCCTTTCCAGACTGTGCGCTATCGCACATATTTGCTTGCGCCCACCGGAGCCCGCCACGCGTTTACCCGAGTCAACAGCACCTGCGTTCGACCGGCAAGCGACACGAGGCAGGCGTCCTGTCTTCAGAGGAAACGTAGCGTGGCAGAGGGGGAAGGGCTGGCGCGGGTAGGTTCCACATGGGCCCGGGGCGTGCCACGACGATGAGCCATCGGCCCAATCCGGCGCTAGTGCCGAAGTATGGAGCTCAGCAGCACCGACAAACCATTCCAGGCAATCTGAACGCCGATGCAGATGAGGATGAAAGCCACAATGCGCAGGATGCCGTGAACGGTGGTGGGCGCCACGGCGGCAGCGAGGCGTGGCGCATAGCCATAGCAAACGTAGACAAGGGCGCTGAGGACGATCACGGCGAGAAACAGGCCGAGATGTTCCAGGGTGTCCTGGGCGACCGTGCCAGCGGAAAAGCGCGCGCTCAGTGTGAGCATGACGACCAGCGTGCCGGGGCCGGAGGTAACTGGGAAAGTGAACGGGTAGAAGGCCTTCTGCTGGAGCGAGCGAAGCGTCATCTCGGGGTCAAGCGTGGCGATTTCCTGCTTGTCGCGCGCGTTGGCGGTGGAGTCCTTTTCGTTGAGCACGCCCCAGCCGATAGACGCGATAACGATGCCGCCGGCCACCTGCACGATGGGCAGCGAGATGCCGAAGAACTTCAGGATCGCGGAGCCAATCAGCTCGATTACCGCAAGAAAGGCGATGTTGTTGAGAGCGACCTTGCGGGCAAGCGTGCGGAAGGCCTCCGGCGGTGCGTCGCCCACGAGACCCAACAGCACCAGCGCCGAGCCCAGTGGATTGATCAGCGGCAACAGCGCGGTAAAGGCAATCAGAAAGGCGTGCCAAAGCTGCAAGGGCGAGAGTTTCTCCTCTTTTCAGTTTCTACAGGCTATCGCAGTAGGCGCTTGCAGAAGCCCCACAGCATAACGGCAGGCGTCATGGTGCGGTAAGCCTTGCTGGGGTGTGGTCGGACCAGCGCACAGGCGTCCACAGGGCGTAGCCGAAGTGGGGCGGGTCGGCGGGAATGGACCGGCGGTAGTGCGCCTGGATATACGCACACAAAGGGAGGCTGAGGCTTGCCGGATGGACGGCCCGGGCGCGGTACGGGAACAGAAAGAGGTGCGAGATCAGCGCACGTTCGGCGTCGGCGGAGATGGCGCAGCTTTGCTCGCGTCCGGGCAGCAGAAGCAGAGGGCGCTCCGGGTGCGCTTTGAGCTCCTGCACCTTTGCTTCTACCTGTTCCGGCGTGATGACGTTGATCGTCTCGAAGAAGTACCCTTCGTCGACGTTTGCGGCATGGTAAAGGCCGAAGTGGGTGACGGAAAAGCCATAGGGCGCCGCAAAGACCGTCCCGGGGGCCTGCCCGAAGAGCCTGGTCAGATTGAAGTCCCTGCCCCGATGCGCGGCGGCTCGGTATTCCGCGAACTTCTCGGCGGCAAGCGGCTCCCCGAGTTGCCGCTGCATGCGATGCAACACCCACAGATCGAAGCGGGTGAGGTGGTCACCGCGTTCCATCGCGAACAGGGTGGGCAGCGCGGACTTCCCCAGGGCGTTCAGGATAGGCACAAAGCCCCACCCGAGCGGGACCAATACAAAGCAGAGCCAGAGCGCGGGAGGAAACCACTTCCACGGCCGGGGCATGCCGCCGGTGAGGACCACGGCAGGAAGAAAGAAGGGTAGACCCTCGAGCAGGATGTGCGTGGGATCGCAGCGGCCCAGGGCTGCGGCAGCCGTGAACACCCCGAGCAGAAAGAGCGGCAACGCCGTTTGCCCTCCATGCCGCGGGTCCCTTGCCCTTACCTGGCAGGCGACGATGCCCGCCGCCAACAGGAACAGCACAATGGCAGGCGCCGGGATCACAGGGAAGTTGAAGCCGCCGGTACGGAATGCCAGCATCGTCCGGAAGACGCCGAGGTGCGCGGCAAGGGCCGTCATCAGGGCGAGGCCGCCGAGCAGGGCAAGGTAGGCCACCGCGGCGCGCCAAGCCCGGAGTTGCCCCACAAAGGCCAGATACACCGAAACCGCGGCGGCAAAGGCGACGGCCAGCTCCGGCGAGTCGCCCAGCATCACCCCGTACCCAAGCGCCGCGAGACCAAAGGCAAGGTAGCCACCGCCGCGCTGTGCCGAGGCGACGCGCTGGATCAGGAGCACGAAGCAGATCGGCAGGTCGAAGCGGAGCAGGGCATAGTTCAGGCCGAAGTTCAACGTGGCAAGCAGCGAAACGGCCCATACGAACCAGAAGGCGGATCGCCCGCCGGCCACGGTGCCCGCCATCCACCGGCAGCACACGTGCAGCAGCAGGACGCCCAACAGCGACGACAACACGTAGAAGATCCCATACGCATCCGCCGCGCCAAGGTGAAGCAGGCGGGCAAGGGCAGCCGGCCCGTACAGCAAGCCGGCGCCATAGGCATATTCGAAGTCGCGATACGGGATCCGGCCTTCCAGTACGAGCCGGAGCCGGTCGATGAGGTAGATCGCTTCGTCGTATCCGTTGAGCTTGCGTGTGAGCAGATACATCGCCACGGAAGCGAGAAAGGTGCCAGGCAGCGCCCAGCGCAGGTCTTGGCTACCTGGAAGGGTGCCGTGGGTTACGGGCTGTTTGATCGCTGGCCCAAACAGCGCCAACAGGCTGACGCATGCAACGAAGAGTAGCCAGCAGGCGCGGTTGTTGAAGCCGAACAGGTAGGAGTCGGAAAGGCTTGGGCTGACAGGAACGTGGTACGGAAGCCAGAACAGGCAAACAGCCGCCAACGCTGCCAGGGCCGCCTGCATGGTGCGGTGTGCTGTCGCGGACCTTAACAAGAAGCGTCACCTGCCAGGACCATGGACAGCCCGGGAGGGCGGGTACCAGATCGTACGGCGGTTTTCATCGGCCTTTAGCTGCCATGCACATTCAGCAGAAGCATGGCAGTCATGGGTGGGACGTGGTTGGCTTCGGTGTTGGCTTGCGGCTCGGCCAGGTTGACCTCGCGGCTTTCCAATGTGGGCGCGGTGAGCACGAGGGCAGGGCTGAAGCCGGCGAGGTTGAGCGGCACCGACTCCTTGGCGTCCTTGTTGATGATCGCGACCATCAACTGGCCGGTGGGCAGTTTGGCGGCATAGGCTGTGGCGTTGGCCGGGCCGGGGTCGAAGTCGAGTGGCAGCATGGTGGCGCCCGCGAAGCGGCCGGCGAACTGTAGCCCGCGAAAGTCGGGCTCGGCGACGTAGGTCCCGCCCATGTCGGCGATCGGGGTATAGAACGGGCGCGAGTGGGGCGCTTCGCCGGGCTTCAGCAAAGACTCGCCAGGCATCCGGGCGCCCAGCGAGTTTGCGACGGCCTTGCCGCCGCCCCCGTGCAAATTGAGGCCGGCATACCCAAAGTTGGCGAGGGAAAGAGCGTAGTCGGCGGCCCACAGCGCGGCCGCGAGCACGTCGGAGACGTTGGGCTTGCCGCCCTGGTAGCAGGTGTTGCCCTCCGACATGCGGTACACACAGCCGAGCTTTTCCGCGGCATCGCGCGTGGTGCCGGCGACCTTGGCGACCTTGGGGTCCGTCTTCAGGATGTGCGGGATGTTGACCTCAGGATTGGTGGGCGGTCCGCCG
>CAXTRM010000280.1:0-4504 GCA_964246625.1 uncultured Acidobacteriaceae bacterium | reverse complement strand
GGCCAATATGCTGGGCACCGTGCCCGAGGTCAGCAACATTGCTAACTACGCGGTGACCAGCGCCGCGGAAGGCTCGCTCCTCCCGGATGGCGCCTTTATCAGCCGGCACTACAAGGCAAACGAGTTTGAGTACTACCTGCAGGACCAGTGGCAGATTCGCCCGAACCTGACGTTCACCTTTGGGATCCGGCACACGATCCTGCAAACGCCGTACGAGACGAGTGGACAGCAGGTGACACCCACGATCGACACGCATGCGTGGTTCACCCAGAGGGAGACGGCGGCCCTGCAAGGGCAGGTGTACGAACCGGATCTTTCGTTCGCCCCGAGCGGCCCTTACTACGGCAAGCCGGGTTTCTACCCAAAGCAAAAGAACAACATCGCGCCTCGCCTTGCACTGGCGTACAGCCCTGATCAGAAGACGTCGCTTCGCCTGGGTGCGGGCATGTACTACGACCACTACGGTGAGGCATTGATCAACGCCTTCGACCAGAACGGTGGTTCGTTCGGTCTGTCGACAACGGTGGTGAGCCAGCCTAACGTGCTTTCGACGGCGACGTCGCCACGCTTCACCGACAGGGGCACGCTGCCCCCGAGCAGCGCAGCACCTGCCGCAACACAGGCCTTCCCTTTCCTTGCGCCGCAAGGGCAGTTCGGCATTCTGTGGGGCCTGGACAATCGGCTGAAGACGCCCTACAGCGAGGCCTTCGACGCCTCGGTGCAGCGGCAGTTGCCGGGCGGGCTGACGATGGAGGTCGCGTATGTGGGCCGTCTTGGACGCCATCTGGTCCAGCAGCTCGACCTTGCAGAGCCGGTGGACTACACCGATCCGCAGGGCGGCGGAGACTACTACTCCGCGGGCACGCAGCTTTCGATGCTGACCGATCAGAACGGCGGAGGAGCGGCGAACATTCCCGCGATCCCCTACTTTGAGCATGTGTTTCCCTTTATGCAGGGCATCGACTACCCGGGCGAAAGTGCAACACAGGCGATTTACAACAACGAGTGGGCACCGAATCGCTACTCCTTTGGGGAGACCACAGCGATTGCCGATATCGATTTCTACTGTAACTACGGTTGTCCTGCCGGTTACCAATCCAAGTTCTGGCAAGACCAGTTTTCTTCGCTGTATGCCCTTTCCACCATCGGCATGAGCTACTACAACGCCGCCCAGATCTCGCTGCGGCACGCGATGACGCATGGCGTGCAGTTCGACATCAACTACACCTTCTCGAAGTCCATCGATATGGGCTCAGACACGGAAAGGTCTTCTGAGTTTTCAACGCCAACCGGGACCGGCATCGCCACAGCGACAAGTGAGATCCTGAACACCTGGAAGCCGTATCTGAATCGTGCGGTGTCGGACTTCGACACGCGACACATTGTCACGGTCGACACGGTAACGCAGCTGCCCTTCGGCCGCGGCAAAGCGCTTCTGGGCGGGACCAATCACGTGGTGGATGCCCTGATTGGCGGCTGGCAACTTTCGGGCATCTTTCGCGCCACAAGCGGACTTCCGTTCAGCTTGATCGCCCCGGGCTGGGCCACGAACTGGCAGGTGCAGTCGTTCGGCATCGTGACCGGAAACCTGAAAGCTCATCTCCATAAGACCGCCAGTGGCACCCCGGTGTACTTCGACGATCCCAACACGCTGAACAATGGCGTGTACACGGGCTCGCCCATCCGCTTGCCTTACCCGGGCGAGGCGGGCGAGCGGAACTTCTTCCGGGGGCAGGGCTACCTGGACCTGGACAGCAGCCTGAGCAAATCCTGGAAGCTTGGGGAGTACGGCGCTCTGAAGTTCGACTGGGCGGTCTATAACGTGAGCAATACGAACCGGTTCGATCCTTCTCCCAGCCTGTCGCTGGACAATGAACTCACAAGCGGATCGCTCGGCACGGCCAGTGCCCTGTTGGGCGGTAACTCTTCGCCGCGTCGCATGCAGTTTGCGCTTCGTTACGACTTTTAACAAGCTGCCACAGGAAGGCCTGCCAGGTGCGGGTCTGCCTGTGGCTGTCCCAAGGAAACAATGACCCGTTCCCGTTTCTGCCTGTCTGCCTGCCTGGCCCCGTTTCTGTTGCTTGGTTCCTTAGCCGCTCAAGCGCCTGATGCCCAGGCCTATGCACGCGATCCGAAGCAGGCCATCGATGACGGCTATTCCGCGAAAATTAAGCAGTACACGACAGATCCGTCGTTTGGCTCGTCCCTGGTGAACACGCTTCCTGCCTCCGGGACGGTACCCACACCCATGAAGGTTCTCGGTGATGTGGCGGGTGCGCCCAATATGTTGCCCTATGCGGAAGAGGTGTACAAGTACTTCCGCATGCTGGCGGCGGCATCGCCCCGGGTGAAGGTCCTGACGATCGGGCACACGGAGGAGGGCCGCGAGATGATCGCGGTGGCCATCGCAGACGAGGCGCTGCTGAAAGATGCGGAGGCGAACAAGGCGCGGCTGGCGCAGTTAGCCGATCCACGCGCGATCCACATGGATGACGTGAAGGCGCGGGAGCTGATCGCGCAGTCGCATCCGGTGTACTACATCACGGGGACCATTCACTCCACGGAGACCGGCGCGCCCACGGCGCTGATGGAGCTTGGCTATCGCCTGGCCGTAGATGAATCGCCGTATATCCAGCATATCCGCTCGCAGATGATCACGCTGATCACGCCGGTGGTGGAGGTGGATGGCCGCGACCGCATGGTGGATCTTTACCGGTGGCACAGGGCCCACCCGGACCAGCAGTACCCGCGCCTTGTGTACTGGGGCCATTACGTGGCCCATGACAACAACCGCGACGCCATGGCCATGACGCTGAACCTCACGCGCAATGTGCTCGACACGTACCTGGACTGGCACGCGCAGGTGCTGCATGACCTCCACGAATCCGTGCCGTTCCTTTACGACAATACGGTGGGCGACGGACCCTATAACGCGTGGCTCGACCCGACGCTGGCGGACGAGTGGGCGGAGCTGGGCTGGAACAACGTTGCGCAAATGCAGACGCAAGGCATGCCCGGCGTGTTTACCCATGGTGACTTCGATACGTGGTCTCCGGGCTACCTGATGTTTCTTGCGGGCATGCACAACGGGATCTCGCGCTTGTACGAGACCTTTGGCAATGGGGGCGCGGATACGGAAAAGCGCATCCTGACGCCGGAAGAGTATTCGCGCACCTGGTATCGGCAGAACCCGCCCCTGCCGCAGGTGCTCTGGTCGCAGCGGGACAACAACAACTACGAAGAAACCGCGCTGCTGACCACGCTTTCCTATTTCTCCCACCACACGGAGCACTTCCTGGAGAACTTCTATGCAAAGAGCAAGCGCAGCCTCCTGAAGCCGCAGCAGGAAGGGCCCGCGGCCTATGTGTTTCCGGCAAATAGTGCGGAGCTGAACCGGCAACTGCAGCTATTGGAGATCCTGCAGCGACAGCATGTCGAGATCCAGCGCCTGACCGCGGACCAGACTGTCACAATGGCCCCGAAAATGAGGGCGGCGCAGGGCGACGACAGGTCACCGGACGCCAGGCCCACCACGGTGCAGCTGCCGGCCGGCAGTTTTGTGGTGCGCATGGACCAGCCCTACTCCCGGGTGGCCGACGCCCTGCTGGACCGGCAGTTCTGGGCACCTGACGATCCGCAGAAACACCCATACGACGACACGGGGTGGAACTTTCCCGCGCTGTTCCACGTGCAGGTGCACCGCGTGACGGATGCGGGCCTGCTTACAGCGAAGATGGAGCCCCTCAACGATCTGGATGGGTTACGCGGCAGGCTCACCGGCTCCGGCGAGATGGTGGCTGTGCCGAACACGGGGCAAAGCACCCTGCTGACGCTGGTGTACAAGGTGGGAGCCGCCCACGTGAGCGTGACGGAAAGGGAGACGGAGGTGCAAGGGCAGCACCTGCCAGCCGGGTCGTTGCTGCTGCGTGGCGTAAAAGACGACGCGCTGCAAGCGGCGCTGCACAGCCTTTCCCTGGACGCTGTTCGCTTGAGCGCTGCACCGGGTGTCGCAACGCACCCTGCAGCGGCGCCGCGCGTGGCGTTCATGCACTCCTGGCTTTCCACGCAAACCGAGGGCTGGTGGCGCTATGCGTTTGACCATGCCGGTGTGCCCTATGACTACATCAACGTGCAGGACGCGGCGGCGGTGCACGATCTGCGCGCCCGGTATGACGTGATTGTGTTTGCGCCCGTGGGCCACGCCTCGCCGCAGCAGATCCTGAACGGGCTGCCGACCTATGGCAATCCGCTGCCCTGGAAGAAGACGGACCTTACGCCAAACCTGGGCCGCCTGGACCAGACCGACGACACCCGGCCCGGACTTGGCGAAGAAGGGCTGATGCACCTGAAAGCCTTCGTCAAGGGAGGCGGCCTGCTGATCACCTGTGAGGATACGGCCCAGTTTGCCATTGAGATGGGGTTAGCGCCTGGCGTCAGCATCGCGCCCAGGGGCGATGTCCGTGTGGTGGGCTCGGTGTTGCAATCTGCGTTTGTGCAGGCAAAC
>CAXTRM010000279.1:265-4511 GCA_964246625.1 uncultured Acidobacteriaceae bacterium | reverse complement strand
AATTAAACCACATGCTCCACCGCTTGTGCGGGCCCCCGTCAATTCCTTTGAGTTTCAGCCTTGCGACCGTACTCCCCAGGCGGATTGCTTATCGCGTTAGCTTCGACACGGCAGGATTGGGTACCCACCACATCAAGCAATCATCGTTTAGGGCTAGGACTACCAGGGTATCTAATCCTGTTTGCTCCCCTAGCTTTCGTGCATCAGCGTCAGAAATGGTCCAGTGAGCCGCTTTCGCCACAGGTGTTCCTTCCGATATCTACGCATTTCACCGCTACACCGGAAATTCCACTCACCTCTCCCACTCTCAAGCCCGACAGTTTCCTGTGCAGACTCTGGGTTGAGCCCAGAGATTTCACACAAGACTTATCAAACCGCCTACGCACCCTTTACGCCCAATAATTCCGAACAACGCTTGCCCCCCTCGTATTACCGCGGCTGCTGGCACGAAGTTAGCCGGGGCTTCTTCTATCGGTACCGTCATTATCGTCCCGATCGAAAGGAGTTTACGTCCCAAGGGACTTCATCCTCCACGCGGCGTTGCTGCGTCAGGGTTTCCCCCATTGCGCAAAATTCCCCACTGCTGCCTCCCGTAGGAGTCTGGACCGTGTTTCAGTTCCAGTGTGTCCGTGCGCCCTCTCAGGCCGGATACAGATCATCGCCTTGGTGAGCCATTACCTCACCAACTAGCTAATCTGCCGCGACCCCCTCCTTAAGTGCGATTGCTCGCTTTGACCCGTAGGTGTTATGCGGTATTAGCCCAGGTTTCCCTAGGTTATCCCCCGCTCAAGGGTAGGTTAGTCACGTGTTACTCACCCGTGCGCCACTTTACTCAGGCATTGCTGCCCTTTCTCGTTCGACTTGCATGTGTTAGGCACGCCGCCAGCGTTGATTCTGAGCCAGGATCAAACTCTCGTTTAATGCTGGTATGCCCCCACGTCTCAGGACGGAGGTCCGAGATCGTAGAAGCGCCTCCACCCCCTCGAAAGAGGTAGAGGATGTAACTGTGTGAGAATGACTTATCCAAATATTTGCGTCATCTCACGACTGGCACGTTCAACTATGTTGTCAAAGATCCTGACTGCATCGGCCTAAACCGGCAGTTTTGGATCAAGGACCCAGGCGGGCAAAGCCACAACCTTGTGTCCTCGAACTTGATGCGCTTACTGTTTGGGTCTCGGTGCGAGGAAGAAGCTGCCTTCATCGTTTGAGCTCGCCGCAGTGTTTTTGCGCGACTTACCCAGAATACCGAAGCAGGCTTCTTGCGTCAAGTGCCCTAAACTTGGGGCGTCTCGTCTCTCACCTTGCCGACCTGACACGGACCGCGTCACGATCTACAGTAGCTGCATGTCAAAAAGCTGAGCGAACCGTTGTCACGGATCACAGGGCGATGTGCCCTCTCTATTCGCAGTGACTTGGGTTTGTACGGCGACCTCTGGTCTGCCGAAGATCAAACACTTGGACTGCATCCGCCCTTCACTCTACATCATGAGGTGGCGCGGACTGCTGCCGCCTCATGATGCTCGCGGCGACAAGATGAATAGTACCAAGACTCGGGCGGCTGAGCAAGCATTCCCGTGACCTTAGAACACTAGGACAGGTTACTCTTTTGCAGTGAACGACTTACAGCAGGGTTCTAGGCACAGGCTCGTTCGTGCGCCTGTCGCGTAGCGGGCCTGCGATAACGAACTTCCACAGGTTTTCCGCCAATGGTGAGCTCGATGGCCTGTGGCGTACCCGTGGCCACTCACCCTTCTGTATGCTCCCGACATGGAACCTGAAGAGATCTCTGAGTTTGCCAAGGAGATGAAAGAGGCTGGGGAGGCCAGCATGACGCGGGTCTCGCTGATCATCAGCATCCTTGCCGTGCTGGTTGCGCTGGTCACGGTGTTCAGCCACCGCGAGCACACCGAGGCGGTCCTGGCACAAGCCCGCGCCTCAGACCGGTGGGGCGAATACCAGGGACGGCGCATACGGCAGGCTCAGTTAGAGGTTGCCGAAGACCTCATGGCGGTATTACCGAGCAGCGATGCCGCCGCCTTCCAGTCCAAGCAACATCAGTTTGAGACGGCGCGCGAACGGGCCCAGGAGAAACTGAACGACGACACCCGAGAGGCACGTGCCCTGGAGCGCGAGGTGGGCACGGCAGAGACGAAGGCTGCCAGATTGGATCTCGGTGAAGCCCTCCTTCAGATCTCCGTGGTACTTGCCTCCATCACCCTTCTAACCCGGCGATGGCGGTACGTGCTCGCGGCCTTGGGACTTGGAGGCTTGGGAGTTCTTGCGGCTGCGGCCGCGATGCTGGTGCACTGAGCGTATAGAGGGCTCAGCGACGAGTGAGCACACCCAGGTCAATCAAGCCATTGACGAAGTCCTGGACGGCGAGAGCTACCAGAAGCAGGCCCATGATGCGCACAAGGATGCGTATGCCTGTGTCGCCCAGAGCCTTTGCAACTCGCATGGCGCTGCCTAGAACCAAGAAGCAAATGGCACAGGTAGCAAGAATCGCGCCATAGATGGAGAGTCGTTGACGAAGATCCTGCGCCTGCCCAACTAACACCATGACACTCGTGATTGCGCCCGGACCCGCCAACATGGGGATGCCCAAGGGCACAATGCCCGCATCATCCTTATGCGAGGCCTCTTCCGTTTCGCCAGTTGACTCCTGTGTGGGTGAGCGCTTGGCTTCCAGCATGTCCAGGCCGATCAGAAGCAGAATGATGCCGCCGGCGATCTCAAATGCAGGGAGGGTGATGCCAAAGATTCGAAAGATGTACTGCCCTGCCGCGGCAAAGGCTACCAGGATGAGGCACGCGGTAAGGGAAGCCTTTCGCGCGGTTCGGTGACGTTTGGCTTGGTCCTGGTCTGCCGTGACAGCGAGAAAGGTCGGGAGCGCGGCAAAGGGATCGACGAGGAACAAAATGGAGCTGAGCGCAAGAAGCGAGAACCGAACGTAGGCGGACGACTCGAGATGCATCAGCGAAAGGTTCGGTGGAGCGATCAATGTCAAAACCTCCTCGGACGCACTTCCTGGACCGTACAAAATCGCAGGATCACCTCGCCGGGGCATCCCTGGGCCCGGTTGAAACAGCCATGCTGCCCGCAATGGGAAGCTAGGGATGGGTCTCGATGATGTACCAATCTGTTTCTTTTGGCTTGTCCCACCACCATGGTCGGAGGTAACCGCTCTCATCTACAAGCTTCCACTGTCCCGTGGCGAGCTTTTGCATGATCATCTTGTCGAGGTCGCGTTGGGCGATGGGATGTCCGTGGTTGTAGAGCCGCTCCGACCCTTGCATGATGTTGAGTTGTCGTTGGTACACGATCCACTGTGGGGGAGCTGTCTCCAGCTCCTGCATCATGTGTTCAACAGCACCCCGCGTCGCGGTGTCGAAGAAGGTCTGGACGTAGTTGTGCCAGGGAGGCGTGTCGCAAAAGTAGTTGGGATAGGGATAGGGCAGCGAAAGCAACTCGGGGTGATTCTTTCCAGGAATCGCGTGAATGTCGTTGCAAACCTCCTGGCTGAATTGCAGGAGGTTGCGATCGATGTACATTTCGCCGTACACGGGGTGGTGAAACCACGTCCGGTTGCGAAACAGCTTCCCGTAGGTGTAGTTCTGCCAGGAGTAGGGGATCAGGATCTTGCCGCTGATGCCATTGAGCGCAAGGAGCAGCATGACGGTGATCATGCTTGGAACAGCCCAGGGCGCAGATTGGCGAAAAGGGCTCAGGACAGGAATCAAAAGCAGAATCAGGGCAGCCGGGGCGTAGTAGTTGGTGACCGGCTCCGCCGCTGCCCCTGCGGAGTACGAGGCCCATTCCAGGATAGGCAGCACAATCAGGATGTAGCGGGGATCCCAGGAGGCATGACCTCGCTTGTGGCGGACGTACTGCGCGATGACCGCTGCAAGGATGAAGTACATGAAAAACGTAAGAAAGAGGGCGATGAACTCGAAGTAGAGCCCTTTGCCAATTTCTCGTTTCTTGTCGTGGGAACTGATGACGCAGAAGAAGGCGGCAAGCGCGAGTTGGAGGGGGATGATGAAACGGACGAGCCGTGGACGATATGTGGCCACGTACCAGCCAGTAGTCAGAAACACAAGGAGGGCGCCTTCCATCTTCTTTTGTCCGCGCAGCGCCCCGAAGGTGTTGCGGAACATGAGGAAGGGTGCCGCGAAGATGCTTCCTGTGCCTCCCTTGCTGGAAGCGGCACGGAACAGACTGCTCGCTAGATAGGCGGAGAAAG
>CAXTRM010000279.1:0-250 GCA_964246625.1 uncultured Acidobacteriaceae bacterium | reverse complement strand
TGGCGACCTTCCGCTTTTTGGCAAGGAACGGAAGAACCAGTACAGCAGAGGTGATCAGTGCCGCCCCATCGGTGACTCTTGTCACGATGGTGAGACCACATACAAACCCTAACCATGCTGCCAGTTTGAGCTCGCGACGCGCATCGGGGACCTGCCCGGGCCGGCCAATCAAGAGCAAAAGGTATAGCGCAAAGGTGATGAACACCTCTGTCACAACATGGTAGTCGTCAAACCGGTACGAGTGGCCCGT
>CAXTRM010000278.1:0-4528 GCA_964246625.1 uncultured Acidobacteriaceae bacterium | reverse complement strand
TCTTCGTTGATCGCCTTCTGTTCTTCGTTAGAGGTCTCGAGGCCCTGGATCGCGGCATGAAGCTCAGCTCGGGTGTCATCCAACTGCTGCTTGAGTTCGGCGACGCGTAAGTCCTCGCCTGGCGCACTGCCGACTTGACGCGCAACGGCCGGCATGGGCTTGTCTCTGAAACAGACCAGCATCAGCTCTTCGTCGTCAATAACGGCGGGCTGGACCACGATCTCGAATGATACGGACCGGCCTTCATGGCTCAACTGTCCACCCGAGACCACAACGGAGGTCTTTTCCGAGTTGGCTCGGCGGATGGCGGCCCTCAGCTTGATGCGCAGGGACGGCTGCAGCATCGCGAGCAAATCATAGGTCGCGTGGCCTTGTGGGACGCGCAAGTAGCGGTGAGTGGGTCCCAATGAGTATAGCCACTCGAGCTTCGGACTGATCAGGATCGCGGCCGGCGCGTAGGCCTCAAGGACTAGGCGCCGGCAACCCTCGGCGAGTACGGTTTGCCTGGACGAGTGATGGCCTGCAGGCGTGCGTGGCGGCTGGCGGAAACCATCGCTTGTGCCGAACCAATAGCCTGTATCTCCGGGCCGCATGAGCCCAATGTGCCGGTAGAGACGCTCTGCCTTCGAGATGATCTCGAAGCGTTCATTAGGTGCGCCGATCGTTTCAGCGCTGCCCAGCAGAAGGACTCCATTCTCGCGCAACGCGAAATGGAAGATGGAGGTCACCTTCCGCTGCGCATCCGGGCGCAAATAGATCATGAGGTTGCGGCATGAGATCAGGTCAAGACGTGAGAACGGCGGGTCATTTAAGACGTCGTGAACGGCAAAAACTACCGTTGCGCGCAAATCGGACAGTATCCTGTAGCCTTGTTCCTCTTTGATGAAGAACCGCCTGAGCCTTTCGCTCGATACCTCCGCTGCGATTGAGTGCGGGTAAAGCCCTTCCCTGGCTGCCGCCACAGCATCGGGATCGATATCGGAAGCGAAGATCTGTAGTCTGATCTCTCGCTTCGCCCTGGTGATTTCCTCCCGGAAGAGCATGGCCAGCGAGTAGGTTTCCTCGCCCGTGCTGCACCCGACGATCCAAATGCGCAGCGGCTGATTGAGGGAGTGATCGCGAACCAGTTCAGGGATCGTTGTCTTGGCAAGAAAGTCGAACACCCCAGTATCACGGAAGAAGCTGGTGACGTTGATCATCAGGTCGGTGGCGAGGCGATCAACTTCCTTGTCGTTGTCCCTCAGGAGCTCAAGGTATTGCTGCATGCCATCGGGCTCGATCGAGATCATCGCCATTCGACGCTCGATCCGCCGACGCAGCGTGCCTTCCTTATACTGGCGGAAGTCGTGGGCGGTCGTGGTCCTCAGTAGTTCGACGATCCCCGCGAGCAATTCCCCGGTTTGTGGTCGACCCTGCAACGGTCTAGCGGCACGCATACGAGGCCTTCGCCGATGGACGTCGATGAGGTGGTCGGCAATGGCACTAAGAGGAAGTATTAGGTCGACCATGCCGGTGAGGAGCGCGCTTCGTGGCATGCCGTCGAAGGCGGCTTCCTCAGGGTCTTGTACGACGACCAGTCCGCCCCTTTTTTTGATCGCCTTGAGACCGAGGCTGCCGTCGGCTCCTGATCCCGACAGGATCACGCAGACGGCGTGCTCGCCGAACTCGTCCGCCATCGAGTGCAGCAGGAAGTCAAACGGCAAGCGAAAGCCGCGAGGAGCCTCAGGCTCCGAGACACGCAGCAACCCATTCCGTGCGACCGAGAGGTACTTGCCGGGTGGAATGACATAGACGAGATCGCGTTCGAGCCGCATCCCATCGCATGCCTCTACCACTGACATCCTGGTGTGCCGCGTCAGCAACTCCGCCATCATGCTGTCGTGGTTCGGATCGAGATGCTGAACCAGGATAAAGCTCATGCCGGTGTCCGACGGCATGCTCTCCAAAAGCTTCGCGTACGCGTCGAAGCCACCAGCCGAAGCACCTACGGCAACTACGGAAGACAGGCGGGACCGCTCCACCTGTGTCGCGTGCGCGGGTAAAGGTGACCTCCCCGAACGCGAGCGGGCTGACCTAGGCTTGGCGGGCCGCGATTTAGGCATCCTCTGCTTCGCATTTGTCCACACAGACGAGTGCCCGAACGAGGAAATCCTCGCGGTCCCGGCAAGACTCCGGCTGGCGCTCCTGGACTTGCGTCGGGGTGAGAACCGAAGCTGGCGTCACGCTATGGACGGCGACATCATCCCAAAAGCGATGCGACTGTACCCCCATCGTACCTCACTCCTAGATTTTGCTTATCACTGATAAGGAACGCGGTAAACGCGATTTGTCCGATGGCATCCGGTTTGGGCTGGGTGTCACCCAGTTGTCGCGGGCGCTATTCTCCTGTCCCTGCTTTCCGGTACGGAGGCCGCGATCGGCGGGGTGTCGTTCCCCGAGCCTGCCTCGCTCGGCTGGCAGTATTGTCTTGAGCATTCTGCTTGAAGTCGCCTTAGCCCACTCTGTACCGAGGGGCCCAGCCCATCGGTGCAGGGTACTTCGATGGAAGGGCTTCTCGCAGCGTGTTCTTCAGGCGGCGATTGCGCTAAGTTGCGCAACTTCTGGAGCAAGCCGCGCACTGATGTCTTTCGACGCTGCAGTTGTCCATCGACCGGTTGGGTGCTCAGGCCTTCACGGCGGCGACTGGTCTATTCGGACTACTCGATGTTGGGAAAACCGTAGTTCTTGGAAGCGGCGTTCAGTTCGCTGACGAAGATCGCCTCTATCGAGAACCACTTGTCCCAAAACGGGGTTTCACGGAGTTTGTCCAAGAACATGCCATAGGCGAAATGGTCCTTGCAGTCCATGACCATGATGTCGGTAACGGCTGCACTATAGAATTCCGTGTCGTACCAGCGGTAGATCACCGTTTCTGAGAACTCCTTGATGATCGGGCGGAGCGTCTCGTTGATCCGTCGGGTACGCTCATCGATGGAGTAGCCAAGCCACTCTGGCAAGGTCTTGATGTGAATGAACGCCGTCATGCACCTGTCGGTTGCGGGATCGAAAGTCGCCATTGTGTTACCTATGCACTGCTTACGGAAGCATATGGCACATGATCAACTACTCGCAGGTCGATCGGTACCCGCCCCAGGTCAGAAATACGACGAAGCCGACCTGATTTCCATTCGCGTTTCCGACCGGATCCGTTGACACCGGTTCGTCCAAAAATCCCGTGACGTGTCATGGGGTACAGCCGGCGAGCGTCTGCTAGCCGAAGGCATGTGAACCAGGAAGTTTCAGGTTTAGACAAGTTGCGCGTTCGCGTCGCTCGATCAGCACGCGCGTGTTCTCCGCGCGTTGGGAAGCTCGAACTTGCCGGTGTCCTAGGCTCGGAGTAGCACGGGCCTTGTGCAGCCCTGCTTCAGGTCGCGGCGGCCCTTGCCCGAGGTCGCTGTGTCACCGACCCGGCCGCGGTTCGAATCTGCCTGCCTCGGAGCGTTCCCTTGTCGTACCTCACTGACAGCGTCTTCTCCTGCAAGCGGCCCAAGCAGGCGCGGTCGTCGCAGCTCGTGAAGGACGTGCTAGCGGCGGCGACCCAGGTTCTACTCAGCGAGGGTGCGCAACGTTTTACGACCTCTCGTGTCGCCGAGGTGGCCGGGGTAAGTGTCGGTTCGCTCTACCAGTACTTCCCCAACAGGGAAGCCATCCTGTTCCGGCTTCAAATGGATGAGTGGCAGGCGACGCTCGCGGCCGTCGTCGAAATCCTCACCGACGACCGGCGGGTGCCACTCGACCGCTTGCGTTCGGCGATATCGGCGTTCCTCCGTTCGGAATGCGACGAAGCGCCGATTCGTCTGGCACTTGCGCCTTCAGCGCCGTCATTCAGCGAGGCTGACGCAATCTTCCATTATCGGCGTGCAGTGTTTCGCCGAATCCTGAGGTACTGGCGCGACGTGCTGCCAAGCCTTCATCCGAGACGACGCCTGGAGGCCTTGAGACTTGTCATGATCACGGTGGAGGCTTTTGGAAACAGGGTCGCCGAGAGTAGGACGCCATACGATGCGGCGGACACATACGCCCAAGCGTTAGGCGAGATGCTGTGCACGTACCTTGCCCAGCTCAACGAGGGTTCGGTTGCCGCGAAAATTCCTAGGCACAGCAGTGCGGTCGGTGATCAAGGCCATTCATGCTGAGAGCTTCTTTCAGCGGATCTGGCAGTTTGCCGATGCTTTTGCCTGTGCGTAAGCCGACATATGACGCTCTGAACGCCTGTTACCCTCACCGCCAAGCACCTGCAGGACAGATCGCCGTTGGCCTCCCGCGCCGGTCTACAGTCAGCGGGACGTCTCGGACGCGGATGACGAGCGAGACCGAACGCCCGCGGAGCGGAGAGGCGTCGGACCGCTCTGCGCCGGACTACTGTCGGATCGCTGCCGGCCTGCCTGGACCGATCACGGACGAGCGCTCCAGCGCGGCAGAGCGCTGCGCACGGCCCTTCGGGCGTTCGATGTTCACGGTCTCATCGACCGCGCAAAGCATGTAACGG
>CAXTRM010000277.1:0-4532 GCA_964246625.1 uncultured Acidobacteriaceae bacterium | reverse complement strand
GGTCACGATACTTGAGCTTGCCAGGATTGCTCTTCGTCGTGGTCGGGATGGTCGGGTTGGACAAGGAACGAGGCATAAGAGCGGGGTGGGCGGCTGTTGCGGGCGTTCCTGTACGAGAACCCCGATAGTGGATGCTAGCAGAGCTCGATCCGCTGCACCGGAAGTTGTAGGTCCAAGAGAAACGACATGCGCTTACGCTCGTCCAAGACAGCAGGTTCACCCGGTCCAGTAGGGGTTGGCGCGAAAGCAGAACCGGCGTAAGTACAAGCAAAGGCAAACCCAGGTGCTGATGGTGCAAATGGTAATATTCAGGTACCCCGACCTGTCGCTGGAGACCGCACAGCAGCCATCTCAAGTGCGCCACACAGAGCGTGGCACGCTGAGCCTGTGGACGATAGGTTTGCGGAACGTCCGGAGGCAACGGGAGCGGGTCAAGCAGATGAGGCAGGGCGGAACGGTGCGGTACGGGGTTGGACTGGGGTGGGTGCAGGGTAGTCAGGCCGCCTTTGCTCTGTTTTTGGCGTTAGGGTTCATGCAGAACTCACTGCACGCGCAGTCCGCCAATGGCTGGAACAGGCGCGGGCAACAGGCGGAGTTTCGGGAAGACTACGACGCCGCTTTCGAGGACTACCGCCAGGCACACCTCAAAAATCCCAAGGACATTCGGTTTCGCGAGCGTTTCGAACGCTTGCGGTACACCGCAGCCAACTTCCATGTCGACCGGGGACGTGTGCTTCGCCAGTCGGGCGATGTCACAGGCGCCATTAATGAGTTCGCTCGGGCGCTTCAGATCGATCCGGGCAACGAGGCCGCTGCCCAGGAGATGCAGATCACCGAACGGCCGCCAGCGGCCGCGACTACCCCCGGCGCAGCGGGCGCCATTCAGAACAGTGTCGTACCGGGCCAAACGCTCATTCCCGGAGTTGATGCCCAGATGCCGAGACAGCGCGACGTACAGGCGGAGATTGCCTCCCTGTCGGCTCCTGTTCAGCTCCAGCCAGTCTCAAATGATCCCATCACGCTGCACATGGTCGAGGACACAAAGAATATCTACCAGGCCATCGGGAAGCTTGCGGGCATCAACGTCATCTTCGATCCTGAGTACACGTCGAAGCGGATTCAGGTGGACTTGACCAGTGTGCCCCTGTTCGACGCGCTGCGCATCGTTGAAACCCTGAGTAGCACCTTTTGGAAGCCGGTAACGCCTAACACCGTCTTTGTCGCTCAGAACTCCAGGAACAAGCGATCGGATCTGGACGATCTCGCGGTTCAGACGTTCTATTTGACCAACGTTTCTCAGCAGAACGATGCCAATGAGATCCTTGTCGCGCTGCGTAATCTTTTGGATCCGACCGTCAAGCTCTACCTGGTCAACAGTCAGAACGCTATCGTGGTACGCGCGACGCCGGACCAGTTGGTGCTGGCCGAGAAGCTCATCAACGATCTTGACCGGACCCGCTCCGAGGTGATCGTTGATGTCGCCGTGCTGGAAGTGAGCCGAGACAAATTGCGGAATCTGGGCATCACTCTCCCACAAAGCTTCGGCTTGACGCCCCAGACGTCCAATTCCACCACGACCAACAGTGGAAGCTCTACGACCAACAATAGTTCGGGAAGCAGCACCGGGTCGAGCACCACACCCACCACCAGCCAGAGCTTGACGCTGAACTCCCTGGGCAATCTGAACGCAACTAATTTCGCCGTCTCTGTTTCTGGCGGCACCGTGAATGCGCTTCTGACGGACAATGACACGCGAGTGCTGCAGAACCCCCGGATTCGCGCCTCGGACGGTCAGCGTTCTACGTTGAAGATCGGCTCCAAAATTCCGATTGCGACAGGTTCGTACAGCTCCACTCTGTCCACGACGGCTTCGCTCGGCGTGCAAACGCAGTTCACCTACATCGACGTAGGCGTGAACATCGACATGACACCCACCGTGCACTTCGACCGGGAGGTGTCCTTGAAGATGAAGGTGGAAGTTTCCAGCACGAATGGCAATGTCACCATTTCGGGTGTCACCGAACCCATCATCTCCCAACGAGTCGCCGAGCAAACCATCCAGTTGAAGGATGGAGAGCCCTCTATCCTTGCAGGTTTGCTGCAACGGCAAGATACGCGATCGGTAAGCGGGACGCCCGGCCTGGGAGAGATCCCGCTCCTCAAGTATTTCTTTTCGAGCCAGTCGAAAGAGCAGACCTCCGACGAGATCGTCTTTCTGATCATTCCGCACATTGTGCGCGAGTCGCTGGTCACCGCCGACAACACGCGGCCGATCTATACCGGCACCAGCAACTCGGTGGAACTGATCCGACGCACCCCACCGGCGAACCAACCGGCCATGGTGGGAGCTGTGGAGCATCCGGTGGGACCGTCGACCTCTGCGGCCAATGCAGCGAACTCCGTCATAGGTGTGATCGCGAATGCAGACAGGCCGCCAACGGCGCCACTAACCCCTTCCAGTCCCGTGGTGAACGCAGCGCCAGCGCCCAACCAGACCCCCGTGAGCCTGGCGGTGGCACCCTCCTCCTCGGCTCAGACGGTCGGTTCGACCTTCCAGGTTTCGGTCGTTGCCGCCAACGCCCATGACCTCTTCGAGGTGCCGTTGCAGATGCATTTTGATCCACGTGTCTTGACGTTGGTGAACGTGGATGCAGGAGATCTGCTGGGCCACGATGGCCAGGCAGTGGCCCTGGTCCACCGGGATGAAGGAAATGGCACGGTCACTGTGTCGGCATCCCGTCCCCCGCAAACGGCAGGCGTCAGTGGTGGAGGGGTGGTCTGCACCCTGACCTTCAAGGCGAATGCATCCGGTGATTCACCCCTTTCGCTCGTCAAAATCAACGCAAAGGACAGCAAAGGCGCAATCCTCCCGGCGGTGGGTACCCAGGGCGTTGTGCACGTGAAATAGGATCACCATGCGGAGATGGAGGAAGGTCGGGCGTCAGACTCACGGGGTACTCTCTCCGGAGTCAGGCCTCTGGGCTCACGACGCAGGCCTGACGTTGATCGAGTTGATCGTCGTTGTGACGATCCTAAGTATCCTGGCCATGGCGGCGGTACCGCTGGCTCGCTTTGAGGTCAAGCGACGCAAGGAAAAGGAGCTGCGATACGATCTGTGGGAGATGCGTCGGTCCATTGATGCCTATAAGGACGCAGCCGATCTGGGAGGCATCCAGGTGAAGCCAGACTCAAACGGTTATCCTCCCGATCTCGAAACCCTTGTTAACGGGGTAGACATACAGGACAAGCATGTTCGCTTCCTTCGAGCCATCCCGGAAGACCCCATGACCAAGTCCCCGGAATGGGGATTGCGTTCGAATCAGGACGAACCGGATTCGGACAGCTTCGGGGGACAAAACGTCTTTGATGTGTACTCCAAAAGCACAGACACGGCGTTGGACGGTACGAAGTACAGCACATGGTAGCCGTCAGGGAACCACAATGAGGAAAGCAGCGGGACACATCTCACAACCAGCTCCACGAGGCAGAAGTGGGTCGGGCGGCTTCACGCTGATCGAACTGATCATCGTAATGACCGTCATCGGCCTACTTGCTGCCATTGCCATCCCGAGTTACCTGACTTCGGTGAAAAAGGCACGAGAAGCTGTCCTTCGGGAAGATCTGCATACCCTCCGGTCCGCTATCGATAGTTATACGGTCGATAAAGAACAGGCACCCCAAACTCTCGACGACCTGGTGCAAGCTGGTTATCTGAAGTCCATCCCAATTGATCCGGTAACGAACCACTCTGACACCTGGATGACGAGCCAGAGCGACATGCTCACAAGTATTACGCAAACCCAGAGTGGCATCAGCGACGTACATTCAGGCGCACAGGGATTGGCGACCGACGGCTCCTCCTACAACACCTGGTGAACCCGGGACCGGGCTGGGGAGAACAGGGAGCGAAGATCCTGAAACCAAAGACAGAAATCTCCGTCTAAAATAATACGGGAAGTCGCGCCCGCATTTCGTGGTGGCGCCGCTTGCCGGAGGTCCCATGCGCACAGTGCTTCTAGCAGCAACGTTGCTGATCCCCGCCGGCGTGCTTGCGGCGCAACAGCCCAGTACAACCGACAGCACGCTTCCGGCACCGGCGGGTACCCCGCAGCACGACCCGGTGGGAGCGCCCGACGCAAAGCCGGATGCATCGAAGCCGGATGACAAAGGCGCGCGTAAGCCGCTGCCTGCATCGAATGCCGCCACGGCAAAGACCGACGCCATCCCTTCCCCTGGCGAGGCACTGGATCCTCACATCAAAAAAGGCAGTGAAGACGATGTGAGTGCTGCGGGAACGCGAAACATCGGTGGTCGCGGCATGGGGAACTGGTTCTCGACGAATTGGGAGATCTCCAACGGAAAGCAATATTCCATGGAGATCGAAAAGTCCTCGCATCTAGTCACGGATCCAGTCATTGTGGAGTACGTGAATCGTGTTGGTCAGAACATCGTGAGGAACTCGGACGCCAAGGTCCCATTCACCATCAAGGTGCTGGACACAGACGAAATCAACGCCATGGCCCTGCCTGGCG
>CAXTRM010000276.1:0-4542 GCA_964246625.1 uncultured Acidobacteriaceae bacterium | reverse complement strand
ATCTGGATGTCGCCGTCGGTGTTGGATACGGTGGACGAGTTCGTAAATGCAAGGTTGATGCCTGAGTTGGGCAGGCCGATATTATCGAGGATCAGCTCCACGCGATCGGTTGGCACGATCTTGCGGATGTCCCGCTCGACATCTGCGAAGTACTGTTCCGAGTCCTCCAGACGCATGCCCTCGGGCGGATCGACATGCAGGTTCATCTGCCCCGAGTCGACATACGGGAAAAAGTCACGGCCTATGAAAAGGCTGAGTGGCACCGAAACCACCACCAGGAGCACAAACAGCAGAACCGTCAAACCCGCGTTCTCGAGGCACCATCCCAGGATGTTCTTATAGCCGTGCTGGAGGCGTTCAAACTGGCGGTCGAACTTGGCATGCCAGCGCCACACGAAGCTGCGCCGCTCTTCCCGTTCACTCTCGCCCGGGTCCTGGTACAGATCCACCTCGGAGCCGAGCATGAAGTGCATCATCGTGGGCAGCAGGGTGCGGGAAAGGAAGTAGCTGGCCAGCATGGCAAAGACGACCGCCATGGCCAGCGGGGTGAACAGGTACTTAGCCGCACCCGTAAGCAGCACCACCGGCACAAACACGATGCAGATGGAAAGCGTGGAAACAAAGGCGGGAGCCGCTACCTGCTGTGCCGAATGCAGGATGGCGCGCGTCAGTGGCAAGCCTTCGGCGATGTTGCGATGGGTGTTTTCGATCTCTACCGTGGCGTCATCGACCAGGATGCCCACCGCCAGCGCGAGCCCGCCCAGCGTCATGACGTTGATCGTCTCGCCGAAGGCGGTCAGGATGATCAGCGACGTCGCAATCGATAACGGAATGGAGATACACACGATTACGGTTGATCGCCACGATCCCAGAAACAGCAGGATCATCAGGCCTGTCAGGGCGGCCGCGATGCACGCCTCGCGCACGACCTCATTGATCGAGGTCTTCACAAAGATCGACTGGTCGAATAGCGGCGTGATCTTCAGGTTGCCCAGACCCGCCCCGAGCTGCGGGATCATGCCCTTGGTCTGATTCACGATGTCGAGGGTGGAGGTGTCGCCGTTCTTCAACACCGTAAGCAGGGCGGAGCGGCGGCCATCTTCGCGCACGATATTGGTCTGCTCGGCATAGCCCATGTGCACTTGGGCGACGTCCTTTACATACACCACGGCCCCGTTGGCGGCGCGCACAGGCAGATCGTTCAGGGCCGAAACCGTGTCTGGGCTGGAGTTGGTGCGTACGACGTATTCGCGGTCTCCGATGCGAGCGGTACCGGCAGGCAGAATCAGGTTCTGCGCATTCACTGCGCTCGACACATCCGACGCCGAAAGATGATGCGAAAACATCATGTTCGGGTCCGTGTCCACCATTACCTGCTTCACCTTGCCCCCGTAGGGCAATGGCACGCTGGCGCCCTTGACGTTGGCCAGGCGCGGGCGGATGAACTGCGTCCCGTCATCGTACAGGTCGGACTCACTCAGGCCCTGGCCGCTCAACCCAAGCTCCAGCACCGGTACAGTGGACGCGTCGTACTTCAGCACAAACGGCGGAAACGACCCTGGAGGCAGAACGCGCAGAATCGTCTGCACCACGGCAGTGACCTGCGATAGCGCGAGCTCCACCTTGACGTTGGGCTGGAAGAAGACTTTGACCACCGCAATGCCCTGGTAGCTCTGGCTTTCCGTGTGCTCCATGTCGTTCACGGTGGTTGTCAGTGCGCGCTCGCACACGGTCACCACACGGCCGTCCATCTCCGTCGGCGTCAGACCGGTGTAGGTCCACACAATCGTGACGACGGGAATATTGATGTTGGGAAAAATGTCCTTTGGCGTCTCAAGAGCGCAGCCGATGCCCAGCAGGGCGATCAGCATCGACAGCACGACAAAGGTGTAAGGGCGGCGCAATGCCAGCCGGACGATCCACATAAAAGAGGCCTCAACGTAATCGCGCTCGAATGCCTATGAGACGCACCGGAAGCCACGAAGGACGCGGGCACGGGCCGTTCCTCACTCAGTCTTACGAGTGACAGGGGCGATGCCGCCCCCGTCCTCGTGCTCAACCCGACACGCTAATGCAGCGGAATGCGGCTTACGCCTTCTTCGCCTGCTCGAATCGCTTGTTGACCTCTTCCCAATTCACCACACTCCACCAGGCTGCGAGGTAGTCAGGACGCCGGTTGTTGTACTTCAGGTAATAGGCATGCTCCCACACGTCGTTGCCAAGGACCGGGTAAAGACCCTGCATGAGCGGGCTGTCCTGGTTCGGTGTCGTGATGATCTCAAGCTTGCCGCCGCGGTACACCACCCACCCCCAGCCGGAGCCGAATTGCTTGGCAGCAGCCTCGTTGAAACGCTTCTTGAAGTCGTCAAAGGTGCCGAAATCTTCCTGGATCTGCTCTGCAATGGCGCCCTGTGGCTCACCGCCGCCGCCCGGCTTCATGATCTGCCAGAACATCGTGTGATTTACATGGCCACCACCGTTGTTGCGCACCACCGTGCGGACCTCTTCAGGGACGCCGGCGAGATCTTTCAAAAGCTCTTCCGGTGTCTTCTTTCCAAGGTCGGGATGTTTTTCCACGGCCCCATTCAGGTTGGTGACATAGGTCTGGTGGTGCTTGTCGTGGTGCAGCTTCATCGTCGCTTCGTCGATGGAAGGCTCGAGTGCGGCATAGTCATACGGCAGGGGAGGCAGTTCAAATGCCATCAGCGGACTCCTAATCGGTAAGGTCTTCTACATGGGGCGCTGCTGCCGCTTGCGGCTTGCACCCCTCACTCGCGTCTATAGGATGCGCCAAACCGACTAGGGATGTGCGCCTGCCGTGGAACCCCGCTCCCTATCACCTTCCTTTTCTGCCTCCGCCCACTTCGCTGCTTTCGCATGGCGCGGGTCGCCCGTTGTTGGCTGGGCGCAACGTCTGCTCGGAATCATGTAGTGGCGTGAACCGGGCCGGTGTTTCCCACCGGGGTGGAACCGCCCGGTCTGCATCGGACAGCGAGAACGGGATGTGACCTGCGCTCGTTACACAACGGATTCACGAGGAACCATCAAATATGCCAACTACCCGCTTGAAGACCACACTGGATGCCGTAAAAGGCGGCGTGAAAAGCTTCACCATCGAAAAGGCAACCACCAATATCGAGCAATGGGAAGACTATCTTTCCAAGCACGACCACGAGGGTGTGAAGAAGGTGGCCCAGGACCTCGGCAAGCTCAAGAAGCTGCTGCATGCCAAGGAGCTTGACGGCGATGCCATCAAGAAGCTGGTCAGCAAGCTCGGCAAAGACACCGTTGCCGTTGCGGGCGATGAGCAGAATGCCAACGCCAAGCACATCCGCGAGCTCGGCGAAGCCCTTTCCGAAGCAGCGGACTCCGAGCAGGCCGCTTAGGCTCCGCAAAGCCGGCTTTTCTTCTCTGAGATAGCTCCCCCAATGATCTGGATACAAGCGAGGCCAGCTTCATGCGGCCTCGCTCTTCGTTGTGCCGCAATCTGCGTCTAAGAGCCCATGAACGTACCTGTGAGCGGGAGCTACGAGTGGATCAACGACAACGGATCGGCGCCCGGTGCGCCCGGTCTCCCTCCCCGGTGGACCTCCAGCCGCAAAGACGCGGTGTCCACGGCCTATGCGGCCTCCAGCAAGGTGTGGTTCACCCTGTCGCACGGCACGCTCAATGAGGTGTACTTCCCCACCATCGATCGCCCGCAGATGCGTGACATGGAGCTGCTGTTTTCCGATGGGGAAAGCTTCGTTCACGAAGAAAAGCGCGACTTCGAATACGACTTCCACTACATCGATGACAATGCCCTCGCGGTACGTGTCGTCGCCAGCGACCTGGATGGCCGTTACACGGTCACCAAGGAGTTCATCACGGACCCTCATCATCCGGTCGTGTTGATGAACGTCAAGATCTCCGGCGAAGAACAGGTCGTCTCCCGGCTGAAGTGCTATGCCCTGCTCGCGCCGCATCTCGATGGTGGCGGCGCCGGCAACTCGGCGCGCGCCCTCAACGTCGCCGGTTCACGCAGCGTGCTTGCGTGGAAAAACGGCGTGGCCCTTGCCTTCGGGGCCAGCTGCGGCTTTTCCCGTACCTCCTGCGGCTTCGTCGGCATCAGCGACGGCTACCAGGATCTGACATGCCATCTGAAGATGACCTGGGAGTACGGCGAAGCGCTGGACGGCAACATCGCCGTGATGGGTGAGATCGACGTTGCGCGCAATCGGGAGTTCACCATCGCTATCGCCTTCGGGGATGGCCCTCACGCCGCGCTCGCCGGCATGATGCAAACCCTGGCTACCCCGTACGCCGTGCATGGGAAGCGCTTCATCGATCAATGGCACCGCGCCACCAGCCCGGAACGCCTTGCCGCGGCCTCCACCGACGGCGGCAAGCTCGCACGCGTCTCGCACAACATCGTGCTCACCCATGAGGACAAAACCTACTCGGGCGCCTTTATCGCTTCCGCCTCCATTCCTTGGGGAAGCGCCAAAGGCGATGACGACCTGGGCGGCTACCACCTGGTGTGGACGCGCGACATGATTCAGT
>CAXTRM010000275.1:0-4548 GCA_964246625.1 uncultured Acidobacteriaceae bacterium | reverse complement strand
AAGCCGACCTGGGTGTTGCATGATGCTGTTTCTGCCCCGAAAAACCCGGAATAGCTTTGCCTCACAAGTCGCCAGGTCGCATGAGCCGAAAGTGATTGAAGGCGGCATCATCCCCGAGCTCTTCGCGCTTACCAGGGTGCGGCTTTGCCGCGCTAATGCGTCAGCCAAGTGTTCCCTAGAGCAGGATCGGACCCGCAACTATCGTCTTGGTAGCACCCAAACCGCGAAGGTGCTTGAGGTAGGCCTTTGCGTGTCACAGAGCAAACATGAGCATCTGACCGCCGGGCCGGAGCACGCGCCACAGCTCGGAAACAGCCTCGAGCCTTCCGGCTGCTGTGGGATTTTGTGCAACCCGGTCATCGAGGTAACGACATCGGCGGTTGTGGCATGTCGGCTCACTGGTCCAGGATGGCAGGTCCCTGGGCATTGTCCAGGAGGATCTTCCATCCGCCCTCGCCCTGGTGCCGTAGAACTGTCGTGGCGGTGAAGGTTGTCTCGCTACCGTCAGGTCGACGTAGGCTCCAATGCGAGAGGAACAGCGCGATCCCATCCGCTTCGAGCACACGCACCTTCAGCTGGCGTGCCGCCATCCCCGGCTGGAGCATCTTTGCGTACAGGTCGCGAATCGCGGCTTGTCCCCGAGTTTCGGTCCCAGGTTGAGGCACCACCACGGCAGCCTCATCGTAGAAGGCCATGATCGTGTCGAGATCCCCTTGATTGAAGGCACGGTCAAGAATCTCAATCGCGTGTTCGGGAGTGTGGGCAGCGCCCTCGGTGTTCGGCATGTTCTCACTATGCTAAACCTGGGCAGGCTTCGCTGAAGCCCTCGTCTGCCCAGCCGCCAAGCCATGCGCAACCCCGTGTGTCACAAGCAACCCAGCCCACTGGGAGCAGCGCACCGGAGGCTTCGGAACCGTTACGATGGTCTTCGCGCAGCGCGCACCCTGGAGTTGACATGCACCGCAGGCACCCTGGTCTTCTCACAGCACTCGCTCTCACCCTGGCTGTTGCGGCTCAGGCCCAAACGCCTCTCCAACTCCAAACCGACAAGGGCGAGATCCAGGGCAAGCTCTCCGACGATGGCACCGTCCGTGCCTTCCTTGGCGTTCCCTACGCGGCGCCGCCCGTCGGTCCGCTGCGCTGGAAGCCGCCGCAACCGGCAACACCATGGACCAGCGTGCATAGCGCGGAAAGCTACGGCTCGCACTGCATGCAGGTCAACGCCTTTGCCGACATGACCTTCCATGACCCCGGCGCCAGCGAAGACTGTCTCACCCTCAATATCTGGACCCCGAACAACGCCACGCCCGCAACCAGGCTCCCTGTCATGGTCTGGGTCTATGGCGGCGGCTTCTATGCGGGCAGCACCTCGGAGCGTCGTCAGGATGGCGAATCGTTCGCGCACAAGGGCGTCATCCTCGTCAGCATGAACTACCGTCTCAACATCTTCGGCTTCTTTGCCCATCCAGCGCTTGCCGCCTAGTCGCCGCAGCATGCCGCCGGCAACTACGGGCTCATGGACCAGGCCGCGGCCCTCCAGTGGGTCAAGCGCAACATCGCCGCGTTTGGGGGCGACCCAGGCAACATCACCCTGTTCGGCGAGTCCGCGGGGTCCTTCTCCGTGAGCGCCCAGATGGCCTCGCCCATGGCCAAAGACACCCTCGCGCATGCTATCGGGGAAAGCGGTGCGGCCTTTTCCCGCGGCACCTTGCCCTTTCCCACCCTCGCCGTCGCCGAAGCGCGGAATGAGGCCTTCGCCCGCGACGTTTTGGGCAAAACCTCTCTTGCCGATCTACGCGCTATGCCGGCAGCCGACATCGTAAAGGCCGTGGAAGGCCAGAAAGCCCCGGCCGTCCGCTTCACCCCGGATGTCGATGGTGTCTTCTTGCCCGAACCTGTTCCGCAACTCTATGCCGAAGGCAAGCAGGCCCACATCCCGCTGCTCGCCGGCTGGAACCGCGATGAGGGTGGTTTCCCCAAAGATCCGGTCACCATGGAAAGCTACCGCGAAACCGCCCAAACCACCTGGGGTTCCCGCGCCGGCGACTTCATGAAGGTCTACAGCGCGACCACGCCCGAACAGGCTCGCCGTAGCCTTGCCGACTACGCCGCCGACAAATTCATTGCGGACTCCACCTGGGAGTGGGTCGAGGCGCAGGGGAAAACGGGCGCCGCACCCATCTACCGCTACCACTTCGAACACCCCTCGCCCGGCGATACCTTCCACCCCGCCTCTTCCGGCGCTTTCCACTCCAGCGATATCGAGTACGTCTTCGGCAACCTGCGCGTGCGCCCCGCCGCGCCCTGGACCGCCGACGACTACACGCTCTCCGAGCAGATGCAGGATTACTGGATCAACTTCGCCAGGACCGGCGACCCCAATGGTCTCGGCCTGCCGCAGTGGCCCGCCTATAACGAGGCTGACGGCTGGCAGGTCATGCACCTCGACGTGCCCCCTGCCGCAGCGCCTGACACCACCCGCACGCGCTACGAGTTCCTCCGCTCCGCCACACCGTTGCCTGCAGGCGCTTCTGCCAGGTAGCTGACTTGGTCGTTGCTTAAGCTTCAATCCACCACGCTGAACTGCAGGTAGGGCCGCGAGATGGTCGCGATCACGTCGCGGCCGTCCTCCCGGAACAGGGCGCGCCGGTCAGTCTCGTGCGCCGGCCGCCCCACGGGATGAAAGGTCACATCCACCTTGAAGAAAGGGCACTCCCGGCTTACATAGGTGCGTTGTAGCGCCGTGAAGATGCCGCCCTCGGTTGTAAACACCTTCAGCAGCTGCTCGCGGGTCTGCCCCGGTTCTACGCGAAGCATGGCCTCCAGCACGTTCGCGACCCACGCGGTGTGCTCCTGCGTGGAAGGCGTCTGGCACTCCGCCGCGCCGGGTGCGGTCAGCGCGGCCAGCATGCCGCAAAGCACCTCACGTCGTGCCCTCATCTCTGCCTCCTCCGGTGCAAGCGCCTGCCGCCAACGTATCCAATACGCTAGGGCAGAGCCTGGTAATCGAGATACCCCTTCGGCCCCGGCGTATAGAACGTCTCTTTGTCGGCCTCCGCTAGCGCCGCTCCCGTCCGGAAACGCTCCACCAGATCCGGGTTCGCGATGAACGGGACACCGAAGGACACCAGATCCGCCAATCCTTTGCGGATCTCCTCGTTGCCTGTCTCAAACGTGAACCCCTTGTTGATCATCAGCGTCCCCCGGTACAGCGGCCGGTAATGCTCGGCCACATGGGCCACCGCGTAGGGGATCGCATCCACCGGCTTCATCGGCTCCAGGAAGTGGACGTACGCCAGCTTGTAGTCGTTCAACTGCTTCACGATGTAGTCAAACTGCGCGGCGGTGCCATCGTTCACGTTGATGCCCTGCATATCGCTCATCGAAGGGGAAAGCCGTAACGCCGTCTTTTCCGCTGGGATCACCGCCTGCACGGCCTCGATCACCTCAAATAGCACCCGCGCCCGGTTTTCGATTGTTCCCCCGTACGCATCGGTCCGCTGGTTGGCCTGGTCGGAAAAGAACTGCTGCAGCAGATAGCCGTTCGCTGCATGGAGCTCCACGCCGTCGAAGCCTGCCTCGAGCGCATGCTTCGCCGCTTGGGCAAACTGCTGCACCGCTGCCTTGATGTCTTCTACCGTCATCTCCTGCGGCACCGGCGACGGCTGGTACCTGCTATGCAGGAACGCCGCAACGCCCTTGGCCGTCATCGCCGAGGGCGCCAGCGGCAGCTTGCCCTCCGGCTGCAACTCCGGCGCCGAAATCCGTCCCTGGTGCCAAAGCTGGCAGAAGATACGCCCACCCGCCGCATGCACGGCGTCGGTGACCTGCTGCCACCCCGCGATCTGCTCCGGCGTGTAGATACCCGGGACGTTCTCCCATCCATTCGCCTGCGGGCTGATGTGCGTGCCTTCCGTGACGATCAGCCCGGCCGTGGCACGCTGCGCATAATAGTCCGCCATCATCTGGTTCGGTACATGGCCGGCGTTGTCCGCGCGCCCACGGGTCATCGGCGCCATGCAAATCCGGTTCGGCAGGCTTAGGGCATCGGTTTGAAAGGCAGCAAGCAGAGGAGCAGTCGACGTGGTTCCGTTGGGCATAGAGGCTTGGATGCGAAGACCGATGTTTGCCATCCCCTTACAACAACCCGCGCGCCTTCACCTCGAGGTACTCACTTACCGCCCGCACCCCGATCTCCTCCGCCGACGTCTCCACGATCAGCACCCCTTGCCGTTCCAGCTGCGCGATCGTCTCGCGCCGCCGCTCCTCCATCTCCGTCGCAGCCGCGGCATGAAACATCGCCGCCCGATCTTCCGGCAATTCATTGGCAAGCGCCTCTAGCTCCGGATGCTTCAACAGCACCAGCACCACCACATGTCGCCGTGCCAACTCTGCCGCGGCGGTCACCAGGGCCGGCCGCCCCGCCGTGTCCGCCAGCTCCGTGATCCACACAAACAGGCCGCGCCGCCGCTGCAACTGCTTCAGCCGTGCCACCGCCAGCAGCGCATCGCTTTCGGCCGGCTCACTCCGGGTGGCACTCAGCAGATC
>CAXTRM010000274.1:2720-4606 GCA_964246625.1 uncultured Acidobacteriaceae bacterium | reverse complement strand
CCGATAGGGCGCTGGGGGCAAGACTTTCAGAGGGCGCGGCAGGCAGGGCCTGGGCGCTGCATCTGCCCGGGTACCTTGCTGCCCGGAAGGACGCGTTGACGCTGCTGACGTCCAACCAGATGGCTGACGATCACTCCGGGCTGTTTCGCATGACGGAGGCTTATCGCGCCGGTGCCGAGGGCCAGGAAAAGACCCAAGCCTTGCTGCGGGCCGCTGCAGGCCTCCTAGAGGATGTGCTGATGCTGCAGCACCACTCGCCGGAGCGCATTCAGAATATCGATTTGCGCGCTGAGTTACAAAACCTGGCAGAAACATTGGACTTTGCTGCCGTCGAGCGTGCGTTGCGTGGTCTTGACGAGGTATATACAGGGATGCGACGCAACCTGCTTCGGTCCTTAAGTCTGGACGCCTTTGCCGTGGGTGTTGGCACCTGAGAGAGCCGACATTGCGCACGTTTTGGCGAACGAGTCCGTAGCCACCTCGCACCGAACAGCGCGATCGCTGCATCCAAGCCCGTATCCAGAGACTATCGGGTTCCGCACCGAGGGTTCGCGCACCGTCCCCAGATGAGGTGCACACTGCGGAGTGGCAGCGCTGTGTGACTAGAGGCAACGGGCGCAAAGACGAGAATGAATCTTGTGGCGGGGCCCGCAAGCTCATTCGACCACTGCTGTCTGCCGTGGCACGACGTCGGGCCCCCGTGCAAAGCGCGGATCCGCTCACCCATGCCCTTGTTGCCGAGTCCCATGGGGTACCGGCGAGTTCCCACGCAGAGGCTTTCTACTTCCAGAAGCAGATTCAGCAGCAGACAGAGATGACGGTCGTGCTTGAAGACGGGGAGGAGTTGCACGGCGTGCTGGAGTGGTACGACCGCTGTGCGGTCAAGGTCCGGTCTGGCCGTCATCGCGTGATGATCTACAAGAGCGCGATCAAATACCTCTACAAAACCAGCGAGGCGCATCCAGCGGGTACCGTGATGCGGTGATCGTGTACGCGATCTTCCGGTCTGGTCACGCCGGCCGTGCTGCTTTCTGAAGCCGGTCGCGGAGAGCGTCGCCCAAACCACCTGCATTGGGCAGTGGTGCTACCAGCACCTCGGCTGCGCCCTGTTCCAGCGAACGCAGGCAGGCGAACAGGGTCGTCGCAAGAGCTCCACTGTCCTGCCAGGCACCCCAACGCTCGACGAAGACGTCCGGTTCAAACACTAAATCCCAGTCCGAGGGCAGAAGCACGGCTACTTTTCGATGGCTCCTGCTCAGTTCGTCCACCTTCACGCGAACTGCCGCGGGGGTCGCCTCAGTCAAGTACAAGGGCACCCGTGGAGCATAATGCCGCAAACCAACACCGGGCGAAGGCAAGGATGATGGTTCCAGTTCACTTTGTCCAGAAGAGGCGAACAGGACGGTGGGTATGCCGGAACAACGTACGATCTGGTCCAGGGTGACTGCGCCGGCACGGTAGATGGCCATGGGCAGCGTTGCCGGATCCAGAACCGTAGACTCCACACCGACCTGACAGGGGCCGGCGTCGAGTACGGCATCAATGGTGCCGTCCAGATCGGCGAGGACGTGATCAGCGGAGGTTGGGCTTACGTGGCCAAACCGGTTGGCGCTTGGCGCGGCGACCGGCACACCCGCCGCCCGGAGCAGATCCTGTGCTACCCGATGGCTCGGGACCCGTACCCCGACGAGATCACGGCCCGCAGTGACCGAAGACGGCAGCACGGCGATGCGTGGAAGAAGAAGTGTCAATGGTCCAGGCCAGAAGGCATCGGCAAGGATCTTCGCTCTGGCGGCCACTTCTCCCTGGGGCTGGGCGACGCTGCCCAAGTCAGCTGCGGACGGCACATGAACGATGAGCGGATCCCATGCCGGCCTGCCTTTTGC
>CAXTRM010000274.1:0-2710 GCA_964246625.1 uncultured Acidobacteriaceae bacterium | reverse complement strand
AGATGGCGGCGACTGCCCCCGGCGACAGCGCGTTGGCGCCTAGACCGTAGACCGTCTCGGTAGGGAAAGCGACCAGTTTGCCCTTTTGCAGCAGATCAGCGGCATACAGCACATCAGCCCGACGATCAGACCGCAGACGAAGTGTCTTCACTGTTCCCTATGCTAGAAGATTCCTGACCGATCCGGCCTATACTGGCCCCATGCAAGCACCTGAGACCGAACTGAAGTTTGTGGTTGAGGACATCCCAGCCTTTCATGACGCCGTCAGCCGGCTCGGTCTCGTGCTGAGAACGCCTCGAACCTTTGAGGACAACACCCTGTTTGACACGCAGGATCGCAAGCTGCGCAGCAAACGGCAGATTCTGCGCGTGCGGCAGTACGGGGATCAATTCGTAATCACCCACAAGCGTGTGGAGAGCCCCGACGCGCTGGACGGTCGATACAAGACGCGTATTGAAACTGAAACCGACGTGGATGATGGGGCGGCTATGGCCGAGATCTTCTGCCAGTTGGGCTTTTGCCCGGCGTTTCGCTATGAGAAGTACCGCACCGAATGGGATGCCGAGGGCGGGGGTCACCTGGTACTGGATGAGACCGCGATTGGAACCTGGGCTGAGCTCGAAGGCGAACCGGCCTGGATCGACGCAATGCTTGACAAGCTGCATGTGCCCGCGGAGGCCTGCACGGTGGAAAGCTATGGCATGCTCTTTCTTCACTGGAAAGAGCGCACCGGGAGCCCTGCCGAAAACCTCACCTTCGCCGAAGCAGGAACGTCCCTCACTCACAAGGGGTAAAGGCTGGTGCGCTCCGGTCTTGTTTGCGGCCCTTAGAAGATCTGGAAGTTCACATCCACGTACAAGTCCACCTTGACCGGCTTGCCGTTCTGTAAGGCAGGCTTGAACTTATATTGCCGGACGGCCTCGATCGCTTTTTCGTCCAGACCCATCCCGACGCCGCGAACCACTTTGACGTGACTGGGATTACCGCTCTCGTCTACCCACAGGTACACCTCGACGTTGCCGGAGAACTTGGCCTTGCGTGCTTCTTCTGAGAACTCAGGATCAACCTGGGAGACCAGAACCGGCGGTCGAACGGAACCTCCAATATGCACTGGACCGCCGCCGTAGTTGCTCCCGGAGCCTGGACCGATGCCGGCGCCATTACCCGAACCAATCCCGCTGCCATTGCCGTTGCCCATGGAGTTGCCAACCAGGGTGGAGTTGGGCATACCCAGGTCGGGCATTTTGTTGTCGGCGAGCTTGAGATCCTTTTGAACGACTACAGTGGGCTCCACGGCGAGTTTCGGCGCAATCGTCGGCGGGGCCTTGGGAGGAACGATCTGCTGTTCCTGTGTGAACTTGGGCAGATGCCCCTTGGTCACGGGCGCCAGATCGTGCTGTCCGCCACCGCCGCCCATTTTTTCCGCCCGCGGCATGATGGGCGGGGGTGGCGGCGGAATCAGGGGAGCGACGATGCTGGCTACTTGGGGCGGCGCCGGAGCGGCTACCGAGACGTGCTTCGCGATCAGAAGTGCGATGAGCGCAATCGCGACCGCGTGGAACGCGATTGCCGTCCAAAACGATGTCTGCGAACGCGGAGACTTGATTCCGCCGGCCATGGTTAACAGAGCGGGCTGGGCGGGCATAACGGTCTGGGCCGTTTCGATGTCGGGATGTATCTTCGGTGCAGCTGCCATAGTTGTCTTGTCAGGAGTCACTGGCGCCCGGCGGGCACACGTGCTCCAACCACCTATCTCTTAGACGTGGCAGAGTGGCGCGTCGTCTCACTCTGTCTTGCCGACAGCTTTCAACACACACGTACCCCACCAAAAACCTTACAATATGAGTTTACGCGCAGGCGCGCCACAATACACGGCGGGTCCGTAACGGAGTGTTTGCATGCAGGATGTTGCACGGGCGGAATTGACGGGGAGGTCGTTGAAAGACACGCTCAACCTGCCAAAGACCAGCTTTCCCATGAAGGCCAATCTGCCGGCCAACGAGCCCGGCCGGATTGCTGCGTGGGACGAGATGGACCTTTACGGCCAGATCCGCGCCAGCCGCAGCGGTTCGCCGAAGTACATCCTGCACGACGGTCCACCCTACGCCAACGGCGCCATCCACCTCGGCCACGCCCTGAATAAGTGCATCAAGGATTTTGTGGTCAAGACCAAGACCATGGCGGGCTTCGATGCACCCTATGTCCCGGGTTGGGACTGCCATGGTCTTCCTATCGAGATCAAGGTGGATGAGCAACTCGGGGGACGGAAGCTGGAGATGGATCCTGTGGCGGTGCGACAGGCCTGCCGCGAGTATGCCGCGAAGTTCGTCGACCTGCAGCGCTCCCAATTCAAGCGGCTCGGGGTCTTAGGGCGCTGGACACAGCCGTACCAGACCATGGACTTCGGGTATGAAGCCAAGATCCTGGAGACGTTTTACGGTTTCTACGAACGGGGGTTCGTGTACAAGGGCTTGAAGCCGGTGTACTGGTGTTCCCACGACCGCACGGCGCTGGCCGAGGCTGAGGTGGAATATGAGCAGCATACTTCCCCGTCGGTGTATGTCCGGTACAAGCTGACCAGCGATCCCGCGAAGCTGGATCCACGCCTTGCCGGCCGCGAGGTGTACACCATCATCTGGACGACCACACCCTGGACGTTGCCGGCCTCCCTTGCGATCGCGTTCCATCCGGAGGTCGACTACGTCGCGCT
>CAXTRM010000273.1:3869-4607 GCA_964246625.1 uncultured Acidobacteriaceae bacterium | reverse complement strand
TGCCCGTAGTTCACCGCAAGATCGGCGGTGGGGTCGTAGAAGGCGGGCTGCAGGATGCCAGCCGGGAAGTTGATATTGTTCATGCTGGGGTCGTAGTAGGCGTTGATGGTGGGTGGCGTCATGCTCCACTCGAGCCGGTCGACGGGCTTGCCGATTTTGTTGAGCTGACGATCGTTTTCAAACACGGTGGCACGCTGCTGGTCCCCGAAGGCGTCATCCGGCGAGATCGAAACAGCAGAATAGTTTCGCCAGTGCTCCGGATAGCCGATCTTGTCGGTGATGGCGTGGAGCTTGGCTTTCGCCTTGACCCGGGTGTCGCCGCTCATCCACTGGAGGGTGTCAATGTCGTGATCCATCGCGGTCTCGATATCATGAACAATCTCGAGGGTCTTGGCCTTTTCGTCAGCGGGGAAGTATTGCTGGACGTAGACTTCACCGAGCGCTTCGCCGAGAAGGGAGTCCACCTTGGCGGAGCAGCGCTTCCAGCGGGGCTGTTGTTCGGGTTGACCTTCCAGCACCGTGCCGTAGAAGTGAAAGTGTTCCTGGTCAAAGGCCTGCGGCAGGACGCTGGCGTAGGTCGTGAGCAGCTCGTAGCGCATGTAGGCGCGCAGGGTGTCCAGACGGGCGCTCAGGATGGCATCAACCATGGCGGGAAAGAAGTCCGGCGTGGTGACATTTAACGAGCTGACCGCCGGGGAGTGAATGGCCTGAAAAAACGGGGTGAACGGGACACCATGC
>CAXTRM010000273.1:3168-3855 GCA_964246625.1 uncultured Acidobacteriaceae bacterium | reverse complement strand
AGAGCTTCCGGATGGT
This sequence comes from uncultured Acidobacteriaceae bacterium, assembly GCA_964246625.1. Lineage (GTDB taxonomy): Bacteria > Acidobacteriota > Terriglobia > Terriglobales > Acidobacteriaceae > Granulicella. Next base: position 3,839 of record CAXTRM010000273.1, on the reverse strand, counting down.
AGATGGCCTGCGGATCGCGCCGTTGGGTGACGGTGAGCGAGGCCTGGGCGAGCTTCGTTTCAAAGGCGAGCACATCGGCGGCGTCGGTTTGGGCGCGATCGGCGGGTTCTCCGGCGAGCGTGAGCATCTTGGCCACGTGCTCGACGTACTGCTGGCGGAGTGCCTTGTCCTTGTCGCCGGTGCGGGTGTAATAATCGCGCTCCGGCAGACCGAGCCCACCCTGATCGATCACGGCGATCTCTTTTGTGGCGTCCTTGAAGTCCTGCATGGAGCCGTAGCTAAAAAAGACATTGACGCCGTAGCGCTGCAGTTCGCCAGTGAAGTAGGGAAGTCCGATCTTGGAGACATGATCGATCTCACCCAGGAGTTCCTGGATGGGTGCGAGCCCTTTTTGATCGATCAGCGTGGTGTTCAGGCAGGCGGCATAGGCATCGCCGATCTTTTGTTCGGTGGGTGTGCGGTTCCCGGCGGCGCCGGCGTAGCGAGTCAGGATGCCCTGGAGGCGCTCGGCGTTTACGTTATACAGCGTGTAGAACTGGTCGACGTCGGTCTGGTCGGCAGGGACGGGGTTGCGCGCCGCAAAGTTGCCGCAGGCGAACTTGTAGAAGTCCTGGCAGGGATCCGCCTTGGCATCCAGCGACGAGAGGTCAAAGGCAGGCGCGAGCTGGTAG
>CAXTRM010000273.1:0-3158 GCA_964246625.1 uncultured Acidobacteriaceae bacterium | reverse complement strand
GGGTGTGGCAAGAGCGAAAAGGCCGATGGAGCCAGCGCCGAGCGAAAGCCGCGCCGCAGAACGGCCAAGACGCCGGAAGAAGAACACGTTCATGCAGACCTCTGGTGGAAGATGACGCGCGACGATGCGAAAGTCCAGGGACTTAGGGGTGACGCCTGCCTTGCGGATCGCTCGTCTATAAAGAAGAGTACAGGGAAGAGCGCGAGTACAGGCAAGTCGCGTCAGGTGGACCCATGGTGTTGAAAGGACAGGCGAGCGCAGGGAGTGGCATGAGTCTTGGCTGGCGGGCGGGAGCGGTGCTGCTGGCATGCGCCGCCCTGCTCACGGGAAAGCTGCCCGGGGAGCAACCGGCGAAGCCGACGGTGCGCGTGCCCCTGAGCCAGCTGGGCTTCCCAGGGTATTCGGTGAGCCTGCTGCACGCGGGTGCCTCGATGGCGACGGTGCACATGCTGGACAGCACCCATGTGCTGTTTACCTATAGCCTGCGTTCGCTGGTGCCCCGGTTGCCAGGCGAAGACGGCACGCACACCGACCGGCAGGTGGCGGCGGTGCTGATCGAGGTTCCTTTGGGCAAGGTGTTGTCGCGGGCGGTGTGGCACCTCCATGATCATGCCCGCTACCTGTGGAGCGTGGGGCGGGGTGTGTTTGTGGTGCGCGTCGGGTCAGACCTGTCCGTGCTGGCGCCGCTCCAGGGTCTGGCAGACGGGGAAGATCCGCTGCGGCGGTACGCGCTGCCACACAGGACGGGGCAGCCGGTCCTTGTGGAAGGCTCGCCGGACGGCAAGATGATCACGGTGGAGCTCGAGATGGAGCGGCCGGCCGAGCTGGGGGATGAGGAGCCGGGCGGCCACAAACCGAAGCACTATGTTCTGGAGTTTTACCGGCTAGGAGTTGACGGGGAGACAGCTCCCTTGCACGTGAGCGGGGCCGGGGCGATCGGTTCCCCCGTGATGCTGCGGCTGGCCATGGATGGGGACGGCTACCTGTGGGCCGATGACGAGCAACGCGGAAAGTGGGGAATCAGCTTCAATGAATTCGGCGGCAAGCAGCAAAAGCTGACGCCGGTGATGAGTTCGTGCCGGCCGCGGCTGAACCTGTTGAGCCGGAGCCAGTTCCTGGTGGAAACGTGCCGCGGCTCAGACGACCAGCCCATGCTGGCAGCCTTTGGCTTCGACGGGCATGAGAACTGGCAGGAGCCGTTCGGCGAGGCGCTGCAGCCACCAACGCTGTCCCTGAGCCCCGCCATGGGCCGGTTTGCGATGAGCCGCCTGATGGCCTCGAGCAGTGGGGCCCCGGTAAGCGGGATGGGCAACGACAATCCGCTCAGCCAGGAGATCCGGGTTTATCAGACAGAGAGTGGGGACATGCTGCTAAAAGTCCTGTGCGCTCCGGCGGTGCGCTCCGCGGAGAACTTTGACCTGGCAGCCGATGGGAGCTCCCTGGTGGTGCTGAGTTCCGAGACGATGGATTTTTACAAGCTGCCGGCGCTGCGCGACCAGGACCGGAAGGACCTTGCCGAGGTGCAAGCGATGACGCCACCGGAGGGTTCGGGACCGGTGAAGCTGACGCGCATCACACGGCCGATCGATGCGCCGGGCAGCGTTGGTGGGAGTGATGCGGTGCGAGCGGCCGATGAGGCCGCTCCGGCAGCCGGACGAACGGTCGCGGCGGTTACTTCGCCAGCAGGCGCCACTGGCGGTGGAAGACGAGTGCTGCCGAAGGACGGCACAGCGGCGGCTGGTTCGCGGGCTGAGGCGGCCGAACCGGGAGCGGTGTCCGGGGACCCGGCGGGAGAGACCCCACGCAAAGCGCCGACCCTGCTGAATCCAGGGGAAAAGGCGGAGTTCAAGGAAAAGCCGTCGACACCCCAGTAACGGGTGACGAGCATGGTGCAAGAAAGACGGCCAGCGAGCGCTGGCCGTTTCTTTCGAGTAGGAGGCGAGGGTGACCTAGGCGGCCTTGGTAGCAAGCGCCTTGAGGCGGGCGTTCAAGCGACCCTTGTAGCGGCTTGCCGTGTTCTTGTGAAGAACACCCTTTTGCACGCTCTTGTCGAGGACGGAGACCGTGGCGCGGTACTGGGTGGCGGCGGATTCGGCGTTGCCGGCGGTGAGCGCTTCACGCATGGAGCGGAGAACGGTACGGAGCTTGGAGCGGTTGGCGCGGTTGACAGCCGTCCGGGTGACGGTTTGGCGGGCGCGCTTCAGCGAAGAAACATGATTTGCCATAAAACTCTCTTTGTGACCCGAGCTGGATTGAGTCCGTGCGGGGTGTGCGTGCAGACCAGACGCTGGTGCGGACACAGCGCGGCCGCATCGACTGCAACCTAGCTATCTTAGGCGGTTAGCAAGCGGGGCGTCAATCCGGGGAAGCAGGGCGAAATTGGATGGCACAAAGGTTTGCACGGAAGTACCCCGGTTTGGCCCATGTTTTCCAGAGATTTACTTGACGTGTTCCGGCAGGCGGGGCTATTGTCTGGGGCATCGTCGCTCGTTTGGCACATCTCGCCGATGCGGTAGCGGAACAGCCCGGGACAGGCGGCCAGAGACTTTGGCGGCCGGGACTGCGGGGCGAGGCGACCGCATCGCAGCACACCCCCAAACATCTAAATCTCTGCACGACCCTGTATGGAGGTCAGTTTCCCGATTGGTAAAAACAACGCTTCCCTTGACGCCCGGTATTGAGCCGCTGTATGGCACACGTGACGAGAACCTTCGTCTGATGGAAGACACCCTCCAGGTGCAGATCGATCTGCAGTCGGATGCCGTACGGGTGATGGGTGAAGCGGGCGCGGTAGCCCGCGTGGAGGGAATCTTTGCCGATTTCGAGCACCTGCGGCGATCGGGCGTTCATCCGCACAATGGCGAGCTCCATAGTCTGCTGAAGATGGTTGTGGCCGATCCTACGGTCACGCTGCGGAGCCTGGTGGACAGCGGCAAACAGCGCGGCGCGGGCACCAAGCGCAGCGTGCAGCCGCGGACGCCGAATCAGCGCAAATATCTGGAAGCGATCGACGGCAACGACATGGTGTTCGGCCTCGGCCCCGCCGGGACGGGCAAGACCTATCTCGCGGTGGCGATGGCGGTGAGCGCGCTGTTGGCCAAGAAGGTGTCGCGCATCATTCTGGTGCGGCCGGCGGTGGAGGCGGGCGAACGGCTCGG
>CAXTRM010000272.1:0-4625 GCA_964246625.1 uncultured Acidobacteriaceae bacterium | reverse complement strand
GTGATTTACTAAATGAAGGTTCCAAGCCCGAACATTGCGCGTGGCCTGCTGTCAGCGGCCCGGATGCACACGGCTGCGGTCGTGGCTCGGCTGGCCCTGCGAGGCTATGTCGACTTTCCGTTTGCGTCTGCAAGTCTGCTCTGGCTCATGGACGAGGGTGGAACAAGGTCGACTGTGCTGGCGCAGCGTGCGGGCGTGACCAAGCAGGCCATGAGTCAGCTGGTGCGGATGATGGAACGCCAGGGATATCTGGAGCAGGTGCTTGATCCCAACGACACACGGGCGAAGGTGGTCAGAATGACCCCGCGAGGAAAGGCGGTGAAGTCCGCCTGTGTCGAGGTGCGTGAGGAGTTGAATCGAGAGACTGCGAAACTGGTTGGGCGGGAACAGGCCCGGTCGATGGAAGAGCAGCTCGAAGCGATGACGGAGTTGTTTTCCGGCGTTGCCGCGAAGCCAACAATGCGAAAGGACGGTTGAAGTAGTTTTTAAGAGCCATTCCTACAAATTGCTGTAGCCATACAGAGGGCGTAACAGACCTGATCTCGCAACACTACCTGATTTCAGAATGTCTGCACCGTATTCGGCGGAACGCGCTAGCGGCGTCCCCAAAGTACGAAAACCGTCAGAGCAAGCATGAAGAAGTTGAAGGGCGTCTCCTTCGCCTCCCCGCGCGAGACATGGTAGCCGATTGCTAGAAGCTGCAGCAGTGTGCCGCCAATCGCAGCCCACAGGGTGAGTCCGGGGTAAATGCCCGTCAGCTCAGGCAGCAGGATCCCAAGGCCGCCAGCGAGATCCACGATCCCAATGAATCGAAAGAACGGCAACGGAACCTGTCCCGTCCACTCGAATATCACCGACAGTTTGGCGACGGGCATAAAGAGCTTCATAACTCCGCCGGCGCACAATGCTCCGAAGAGCAACACTTGCGATACCCAGAGAGACGCGTTCAGTAGCTTGCCATGATCCGTTGCAATTACCATGTTGACACTCCAGCCTTGCTGCCCATCGGGTTCTCTTTCGCTAGCTGATCATCGAAGAGAACTGCAGTGGAGACAAGAGGGCACTTTCCTCTGCATGAGTTACGAAAAGGTAAGTAATGAAGAAACCGGCACAAACACCCGAAACGTTCTCCATTCAGCCCTGGGGGGTGGCGGTGGAACACTGCCCGGTCGGTGACTTGCTTGCGCATCTCGGCGACAAGTGGAGCATGCTGGTGCTGGTCGCGCTGTCCGAAGGACCTCACCATACGCTTCGCTTTTCTCAGCTCATGGCTCGAGTGAACGGTATTTCGAAACGCATGCTGACCACGACTCTCCGCTATCTGGAACGCGACAGAATCCTGACCCGCAGATTGTATCCGCAGATACCGCCTCGCGTGGAGTACACGCTTAGCGAGAGGGGTAGCCGACTTCTGGTGCCTGTCAAAGGCGATCGTGATGCTGGTCCAGCATGAATGGTGCGAGATAAGGAAGGCGCGCGAAGACTATGGCCGCAAGTACGCCAAAGCGCGAAGCGCACAACCTGAGGTCATGGACAGCGAGGTTTGAGCGCCGCGGTAAGCGTTCGGTGAATGGAGAAGCTTCGGGGTTGCGCTCCTTGACACGAAGCGCCTTGCGGTCTAGCGCGGGATAAGGGCGTGCATCCGGGCTATATCGACCTATGGTGCAACCCGAAGTAGCGTTTGTATGGCTTTGTAGACGGCGTCCGGCGCCTCTGCAGGACGCAGTGTCCGGCTCCGGGAAAAATCGTGCGTGTGTAGCTACCGGTGGAATGCTGTTCCTGATGATCGGTTATGGAGGGCGGCTCCATTGGTCCTCAGCTCCAAGAAGCACGATCGTTGGAACGGCAATCGGCGGCTGCTTCGTCAACCGGACCTCTAGGTCTTGGAGATGCGGATCGCCGGGAGCGCTCGCGTACCGGTGCCGGTAAGACGGGTTTATTGTCGCCACAACGTGGGGATTGTGAAGCATTACAAACGATTATGGCGTTACGAGCACCAGTCCGGACTCAGTGAGTGCATCGGCCTGTAGGTGCCAATCTTCTTCGAGGACCTTCTCTAAGGTCTAGTCAGTGAGACCAAGTCGTTCGCGATATGCTGCACGTGCTTGTTGCAGCTCCGCATGGTGGGTCTCTGCCCAGTGCCACACACTGCAGAAAGCTGCTGCCAGGCTCTCGCCTAGGGCCGTCACGGCATACTCTACACGCGGAGGGACGACCGGACAGACCGTTCGCATCACGAAACCATCACTTTCCATCTGTCGCAAAGTCTGGCTCAGCATCTTCTGGCTGATTCCAGTGACCAGTTGCGCCAAGCGACTAAATCGAACCACTCCATGCTGTGCCAAAGCCTCCAAGAGAAGCAGGGTCCATTTGTCCGCAACGCGGCCGATAATCTCTTCCACCAGGCGATCAATTTCAGGCGAAGCACTAACACCATCAGGCGATTGGAATCGCACCTCGCCCGGAATATCCTTTTTAGGCATTTGAGACTTTCTTCGCATTTCTAACCTCCGGGTTCGTCACCCACCAGCAAGTGCCTACTTCCCATAAGAGAGCGACTCTCCTAAAGTAACGCAAGAGGAGAGTACACGCATGTATGTCAATGGAAACAACACCATCCTCATTACGGGCGGCGGCTCAGGCATTGGTCGCGGGCTCGCCGAGGCCTTCTACAAACTGGGCAACACCGTGATCATCGCAGGGCGGCGTAAGGCGACCCTCGACGCAGTGATCGATAACAACCCAGGCATGCTTGCTGAGGTTGTGGACGTGCAGGACACCGGCAAGCTCAAGGACTTTGCGGCAGACATTGCGGCAAAATACCCCAAGCTCAATGTCCTGATCAATATGGCTGGCATCATGAAGCCGGAGAACCTGAACGAAGGCGCAGATTACGATGCGATGGACACCGTTGCCACCAACCTGACCGGTCCCTTGCACCTATCGGCCGCTCTGCTCCCACACCTCAAGCAGCAGCCAGAGGCAACGATCATGACTGTCACCTCAGGTTTGGCATTCACCCCACTCGCGCTCACCCCAACGTATTGTGCGACGAAGGCTGCCATACACTCGTGGTCCCTCTCTCTCCGTTACCAGCTCAAGGACACTTCAGTCCGTGTTCTGGAACTGGCGCCTCCTTACGTGCAAACCGAGCTGCTGGGCGAGCAACAGGCCACCGACCCACGCGCCATGCCGCTGGCGGACTTCATCGCGGAGGTCATGCAGATCCTATCAACGCAGCCTGAAGCGAACGAAATTCTCGTCAAGAGGGTCTACCCGCTGCGGTTTGCGGGCGACATGGATGCTGAAAAGTTCAACAGCTTCTTCGAACAATTCAATGCGGCGATGGCGAGCCAGTAAAGCGTGTGTTCGGAGCGGCAGGCAATCCCTGACGCTGCACCATCTACCTACGCACTTCGGGCATCTCTCGATCGACGCATAATCGCCGAGACACATATTCACAATCGCTCACTATATCGATTCGTGTCGGGTGCAGCGCAACGAAAGAGCGGAGCCGAATGGGCTCCGCTCTTTCTCGACTTCGTAAACAATTGCGAACTATCAGCCGTAGGCGCCATCCTTGTGAAAGAAGCCCGCAGTTGGCCCGTCTTCGCCAATCTGCGCATACTTCACGATTGCGATGGCGCCGTCGGCTGCCGTACCCGGACCACTGTGATTGTTTAGGTCCGTGGCGACGTAGCCGGGGCAAACCGAGTTCACCTTTGCCTTCGTTTCCCGCAGTTCCCAAGCCAGGTTCACGGTGAACATGTTCAGCGCAGCCTTTGAAGCGTTATAACCGAGCGGCTTCACCCCGTAGAACGGCGACTCTGGGTTGGCATTAATTTCGAGAGAGCCGAGACCGCTGGAGACGTTCACGATGCGTGCTGCGGGTGCTGCTTTCAGTAGCGGCAGCAGCGGCTGGGTGAACTCTACCGTGCCGAAGAAGTTCGTGTCGAAGATGCGCTTGATGGCGTCCATCGAAGCCGTGCTTGCAGGCGCATCAGCGCCCGTCATGTCGGCAACACCGGCGTTGTTTACCAGCACATCCAAGTGGCCAAACTCCTTTGAAACGTTCTCGGCTAGCGCAGTCGCGGTTTCGTGCGCGCGCTCCAGATCGGTGTGCACAAACCGGACGTCCAGCGCTTCGGCGCGTAACTTGGCTGCTGCCTCTTCGCCACGGACGGCATCGCGTGCACCCAACAACACGGTGAAACCGGCTTTGCCAAGCGCCCGTGAAACCTCAAACCCAATGCCCTTGTTAGCGCCCGTTACCAGAACTACCTTTGCCATCCATCCTCTCCCGTGCCGCTCGTTTTTTGATTCTCTGACACGGAGAAAGATTCGACGTCGACGAAGCACCTAGCGGCTTTTGCGCGAAGGGTCGCCGATCCAAGTTCGTTGAGTGCTTTGGCCTGTTCTCATCACTTTAGAACGCCTGAACGACGTCGGCTTCAGGGGAAAGGTCCCGCTTAGTAGAGCCTTTGTGGTTACCGAGATGAGCAACCGATGATGATCTGCCTGCGATGCCAACGCACAGGCTGAGGATCTGCCACGTACCCTTGGCGCTCTGGACTGATTGTCGTGAGGGGCACAATGGCGAGCCGTGAGCCAGGCGTGCTTGTCTG
>CAXTRM010000271.1:0-4625 GCA_964246625.1 uncultured Acidobacteriaceae bacterium | reverse complement strand
TTTTTTGGAGTGATCGCTTCTGCTGGAAGTGCCTCAGCTCAGTCGACTACTGTCGTCAATCTCGCCAACATCAATGCTTCACAGGTTGCAGATGGGCTTGGCTTCAACATCTCAGCCAATCTTGATTGGGAATGGGCGGCCATTGCCGCAGCGGGTGGTACCCACGCTCGCATTATCTGTCCCTGGACGAACGTCGAAAAACAAACAGCACCACCGAATAATCAGCAGGCAAGCCCGGCGTATGTGCAGGATCCCGACTGTGTAGCCGGTCTGGAATCGGCCAAGCGGTACGGCATCCACCCGACCATCATCGCTGCATATGGTGCTCCGTTCCACCAGATCCTTAACGTCACCATGCCGAACGGCGCGGCTGCGGGTTCCTCTTCCATCGATGTGCAGTTTTCCTCCGGCGTTGGTGGCGACACCCTGGCCAGCATCAAGTACCCGTATGACTACATCTGCCCGCTTCAGGTAGGTAGCGGCGGTGGCGGACGCACCCCCCAGTGCGCCGGACAGCTTTCCGGTCGGTATGCCTCTGAAGGCACGCTGATTACTGGCATTACGCTCAAAGATCCCGAGCATGCCACCTTGAGTTTGGCGTCAGCACTCACCATTACGATTGCACCCGGTTCAACGACTCCCTTCTTGGTGAGCGAGATCCTTCATCCGAGCGCCGCGACCAATGACCCTAACGATCCCTCTGTCGTGGCTTACGCCAACTATGTCTCGTTTCTCGCGCAAGACATGGCCGACCGGGGTATCACGGGCGACATCGAACTTTGGAACGAACCCCCATGGAAGAACGATCCTTGGGACTGGCGTCAGGGACTCTATGACTGGAATCTCTATCAGGGGCCGCAGGAGAGTGGTGCCAACTTCGGGTTTGCGGCCGCTCTGCAGAATCGGCACTTTCCTGCCGGAGTCACTGTCACGTGGAATGGAACCTCCGGCAGCGGCATGACCTCTCTTCTGGGGTCGAACATGGTGGGTGCCACGGGTCAAACGCTGGTTCAGCCGTCAAACGTGATCACCAAAGAGTCCTTCCATCCCTATGGCGGCGGCTATGGCAATCCGGAAGTTACCCTGATGAGCCCCAGCTGCTTGCAGGCTGCGGCTACCTCCACCACACCCTGGGGAAAAAACATCTACAACAACGGGAGAAATTGCTATCTCCCCGGCGAGCCCGCTGGCGCCAACCTGATGCAGGCTGTTGAGTACGACCTCATCGCGAAAGCCAAGAATCCGTCCTACGGTATCGGTCACAGTGTGACGGAAACCAATGACGCTCCGCCCCGGGCCGGCTACCAGATGGTGCAGGCGCGATCCAACGTTCGCCAGTTCCTTGGTTTTGAAGCAGCGGGTATCACACCCGTCGAGTTTTTCCAGATCTGGGACGGCAATCGAAGCATCGACCCTTCCTTCGCGTTCGTGACCTACGACGGCACAACCTTCACGCCCCGGCCAGGCTATACCGCCCTTGCAGGCCTTATGTCCGATGTAAAGGACATCGCTCTTCCGCCTGTCACGCCCTATACCGCGGCGACCCTGCCATCGGTCGTCAGCTACAGCGGCACCTACCCGCTTGTTGCGATGAACATGGTGGGTGCCCGGCAAGGCGCTACGGCAAACTCGGACGCGCTGGTGGTGTGGCAGCTGACCTCTTGTGCCACAGCCTCGTATTGCTGGTTTGACATCAACACCGGGGCAGGTGGTCCCGTCACCGTAACCATTCCTAGCGGGCTGAATGTTACAGCGGTGCGCAACCTCACCACGCGGGCTGATGTGACCTATAAGCAAAATGGGCAGCAGGTCTCCTTCATGGCCGGCGATGACCCGGTTGAAGTCCTCACTGACCCAGACTCCGTTCAGGCCTCTGGAAGCCAGGGTTTCCTGCAACAGACCCGGCTTTCCCTCACAGCAAATCCATCGACCATCAGCTACGGGGCTCAGGTTACTCTGACCGCCACTCTGTCTCCCTACAACTCCAAATCAGCTACAACGAATGGTCAGGTCATATCCCTCTACGACGGCGCTAACCTGATTGCCTCCGTTCCACTCTCTTCCGGTGTCGCCAGCTTCGATACCACATCCTTCACCGTGGGCGGCCATACACTCAAGGCAGTCTTTACCGGGGACAAGAACTTTGCGAAGAGCACCAGCACCATCTCCTTCGGCGTAAGTCCGGCGACCGTTGATCTGACGTTTGCCCCCATCGCATCCGCAACCTACGGGACAACCAAATCGGTCAATGTGAGCGCGAAATCGGTATCCACGGGCATCATCAGCTACTCGGTGGTGAGCGGACCGGCGCGTGTGTCCGCCTCAACCAGCGCGGGCGCAACTGTATCGATTTCGGGAGCTGGAACGGTCGTCGTGCAAGCGACGCAGCAGCCATCTCCGGGCTACTCCCAACTCACAGCACAGACCAGCTTCGCTGTGCAAAAAGCGCAAACCAGTATCAGCTTCCGGCCGATCGCAACCTTGACGTACGGTGCGGCTCCGGTCACCATCACCGCTGGTTCTGCCTCACCTGCTGCGATGTCATACAACATCGTCAGCGGTCCAGGCACGATCGTTAGAAACATCGTCACCATCACGGGTGCGGGTACGATTGTGGTACAGGCCAGCCAGGCTGAAGCTGCAAACTACACAGCCGCGTCTTCTACCTTGAGCTTTTCGGTTCTGAAGAAGGCACCGGAGATCTCCATGCGTGGTGTTTCTAACCAGGTCTTCGGTGTGGCGCCACTAGCAATGTCTGCTACGTCCACCTCACCGGCTGCGCTCACGTACAGCATCGCGAGTGGTCCTGCTTCGGTCTCGGGCAATGCCGTCTCGGTCCTTGGAGCTGGAACGGTCGTCGTGCATGCCAACCAGGCAGAAACGGCGAACTACTCGGCATCCACCGCCTCCATCAGCTTCCAGGTGCAACCCGGCTCGCCCCGGCTCACGCTAAACTCCTTCGCGACACAGTCCTTCGGTGCCGCGCCGCTGAAACTCCAACCGACAAGCCTGTCCGGCGCGCCTGTCACCTACAGCATCGTCAGTGGACCGGCACGCATCTCCGGCAACACTGTCGTGCTGACAGGCATTGGGTGGGTGGTGGTCAAAGCCAGCCAAGCTGCCTCGACGGACTACGTTGCGGCATCGGCTGGGTCCAGCTTCCGCGTGGTTGCTGGAACGCCTAACCTCACCATCGCGCGCATCTCGGATCAGGCTGGCCTGACAGCACCGTTCAGGGTAAGCGCGACCTCCGCATCTCCCGCAGCTATCACCTACAAGGTGCTGAGTGGGCCTGCGACTATGTCCAACAACGTGGTCGCTGTAACCGGCTTTGGCACAGTGGTTGTCCAGGCCGCGCAACAAGCTTCAGGCGGGTACGCGTCAGCCGTGGCGCAGGACACCTTCCTGGTCATTCCCACGGACGCCGACATTCAATAAGCCGGCTCCGCACAACAAAGGCCAGGGTTTGGAGGGCAACAAAATGCCTTCCAAACCCTGGCCTTCTTTACGCCACCTTTCACCCTTGATCCCTGCTGAGAAGCACTGCAGCTAACGGCTAGGCAGCGACGGGGCTTACTTCAACCCGTGCGCGTGATCTCCGAAACTTTGTCAGCATGGCCAACGCCATCCTGAAATGCTTCCATGCCTCAGGTATCCCACGCAGGCCGGATCGCCGAACCGAGGCTGCCAGGTGGTGAGGGAGCGCGATCCCAAGAAACAGAAGAGCCTTGAGTGGATGTCTGTCGACATAGAACAGGCGCTTGTACGTTACATACAAACGGCACGCGTCCTTTTCCGGACGGACAGGTTGATCGACATTCGGCGCAAGATGAAGATGGGTGCAGTTTGGCAGGCAGCGGATCTGGAAGCCGGCGGCTGCCACCCGGTACGCAAAATCCATCTCCTCGTAGCCGTAAGCTTCAATGATCTCGTCATATGGCATGGCTCGCGACAGGGCGCGAGTCAGCATGAAGCATTGCTGATTGGCTGTGTTGTAGGGCATGCCAGCTGTGTAGGGCTTCTGGGAAAAGCCGAGATGATTGAAGGTGTTCGGCAAAATCAAGTGGCCGCTGTCACTTGTCGCACAGAACACGATGGCCACCTTCGGATCAGTCATCTCCTGAACCGCCCGACCGATAAAGTGCGGGTCAACCAGCATGTCGTCATCGGACAACAAAATGTGATCGGAGGTGACGACCGCCATCCCTCGGTTCCTATTTGCGGAAATACCTCTCCTCGGCCCCTCGATCCGTTTCGCTTCAGGGAACTCAAGAGCCAGCATCTCAGCCGTCTCCAGTGGTGACAGCACCCTTCGCAGCCTGCAGATCTGACGCGCCCGCAGCATGTGGCTGCTGGGACAGGGCAGCGCCGCCTGGCGCCGAGCCGGGTTGTTGCCTCGCGTCAGATCTGGTCATCATTCAGGCCCATAGCTTCACCAGCAGACAGATACGCATCGGTTCGTTTCGCCTAATCCTCTGGTTTTGGGAAATCCCCACCCTTCTAAAAGAATGCGAGAGGGAAGCAGGTACGTCAAGCGTGATCCACCTGCAAGGTTCTCCAGCGATGGTGCCTCACCCTTCACTGAATCGACCCACAGGCTCCTGAAGGATCCATCGGGAGTGGAC
>CAXTRM010000270.1:1659-4661 GCA_964246625.1 uncultured Acidobacteriaceae bacterium | reverse complement strand
ACCCTGGCCGCCATCTCTGCCGCCCCTGGCCGTCTTTTCACCAAAGCCGAACGCCTTGGTCAGCCGGAAGTTGAAGGTGAACTCGTTGGGCCCGGTGCATGCGTTGATCGGGGCCGTGCTGTAGCCCCCGGACACCGGGTCGGTCGGCTGCGCAAAGGCCAGGCCGCATCCGGGGATGGACTTCACGGTGTTGCCATTGGTCATGGCCGCCGGCACCACGACCGGGCGCTCGTTGAAGTAGCTGTCATTGTTCTGATCCGTTCCCAGCGTCACGTTGTACGGCGACCCGCTCTGCGCAATCATGAATGGGCTGAACTGGATCAGGTACGGCAGGGTCACCGACCCCGCGAAAAACGCCCGGTTCCGCGTATCGAACTGCGTCCGTCCATAATCGGCATGGATGTCGTACGGAACCGTAATGGCTCCCCCGTTGCCCGTCGTGTCGCCCTTGGCGAAGTTCAGCCCGTAATACCCGAAAAACGAAAGCCACTTCGTCGTTTGCAGCCGGCCGTTGAACAGGAGCTGGTCCTGAACGAAGTTGCCTCCTGAAAAATACTGGTTGTTCACCGAGTACTGTCCCACAGGCACGGTTCCGTTCAGGGGGTAATTCACGTTCTCAAGCGCCAGCTCATGCACGCCCTGCGAATGGATGTAGTTCACCGACACCGTCCCATGACGGCCCGCCTGCTGGTCGAACCCGCCCGCAAACTGGATCAGGTACGGCGTCCGCAGCCTTGGTGCCGTGGTGCCATCTGCAAGGGTGTACACCGAGGCGCTCGTTGCCGATGTGCTTGCAAGGCAGGCTCCCACGTTGGCAGGGCCGCACTCGGCTGGCACCGCGGTTGCCGTGAAGAAGGTCGTCGCTACGCCGTTGTACTTCACCAGGTTGCTGATGTAGTTGGTGCCGAAGCGGTCATAAAACAAGCCAAACCCGGCTCGCAGCACCGTCTTCGGGTTGTTCTTGCCCAGGCCGTACGCGGCGCTCAGGCGGGGTGCAAAGTCGTGGTGATCGGTAATGTAGTTCTGCGTCTCGTACCGAAGGCCGTAGCTCAAGGTCAGGTTGCTGACCGGCTTCCAATCGTCCTCGGCATAGATCCCGAGATCGGCATAGTTGTAGTGAATATCCGGGTTGTTCAACTTCGTGAAGCTGAACTGCGCCGGCGTTCCGGTCGCGTAGCTGTGGTCGACTCCGCCGTCCACGGCCGGATCGTACACCGCGTCGTTATATGTGAACGAGCCGTTGGTGTTTGTTGCCGCAAACTGGGAATCGGTCGTGGTCCGTAACCGCCCGCCGAACCGGATGAAGTGCTTCTTCAACGCCACCGACGTGTAGTTCTGCACCTCGAAGTGATTGGACACATCCGAGCTGTTCTGCACCGAGGCCCCGCCAAAGGTAAAAGCACCCTGCACCGTGACCAGGGGTGCCGCCGAGAGGGCCGTATCGGCGCTGGACTCGCGTTCCCATTCAAACCGCGTCTCGTTGATCAGCTTGGAACTCCAGGTCTGCGAATCGCTGGCCTGGATGATGTAGCTCTTGGCCGTGCTGTTATATGCCGCATCCGGCAACGCCAGGTTGCCGATCCCGGCATTGATGCTGTCGTTCTGGACGAACTGGAACCGCGTCGTCAGCACGTTCTTCTCCCCAAGCGCGATGTCGAAGCGGGGCGAGATGTCCGTTCGTACCTGCGGGTAGTGCGTGAAGATGTTGGTTACATAGCTGTTGCAGCCTGCCACTATCCCCGGGGCACATGGCACTGTGGAGCCCGCCGCCGTTGTGTACAGGGTCGCGTTGGTGAACTGGTTGTCTTCGATGTCACGGTGCGATCCGCCCACGGAAAAGGACTTGCCCTTGCCCAAGGGCCCCGTGATGTTTCCGAACATAAAGATCGTGTGATACGGCGGCTGGTACGCGGCACTTAGCGGGTTCGGCGAGTTGAACTGCGACGGGTTGACGTTCACCTGGAAATTGCCATGGTAGGTATCGGTACCCGGCTTGGTGAACACCTCAACCCGGCCGTAACCGATACGGTCGTACTCTGCCGAAAAGGGGTTCTGGTTGATGCGGATCTCGCGGATCGACGACTTCGGCGGCAGCTGGCCGCCCGTGAAACCATCCACATAGATCTGGCCGCCATTGGGCCCTGCTGCCGGGCCCGCCAGCGCGGACAACTCGCTCGAAAGCTCGTCGGGGTCATCCGATAAAGCCTCCAGGTCCTTGCCCTGGATCACCGTCGAACTCGCGTTCGCATCCGAGTCCACCGACAACGTCAGCGCGTTCGCATCGACGTTGATCACCACCTCCTGCTGCCCGATCTGCAGCTTCGCGTCGACCGTCAGACTCGGCACCGGGGCGACCTTCAGGTTCTGCACCGAATAGGTGCTGAAGCCCGGCATGGACACCAGCAGGCTGTATGTCCCCGGTGCCAGCGACACGCTGTATCCCCCATCGGCCCCTGACGTGATCTTCCGTGCCGTGCCCTTGGCCGGGGTGAATGTCACCGTGGCTCCGGGGATGGCCGCTCCGTCCGGGTCCGCGATCAAGCCGTGCACGCGCGTTACCCCGGTCTGCGCGGGAGCGCCCGTGGCCGGCGCCGGCGCTTGGCCTGCCTGCGGCCTGCTGGCCGGTTGGGTAGGCGATGGTGCAGCAGGCGCGGGCGCGGCGGCCGTCTGCGCCGTGCCCGGCGTGCTTGTCCCCAACAACAGCAACAGCGCGCCGGCAGAACCAGGAGAAAAAAGCTGCATGGATGTCCTCTGAAGCAAGACCAAGTGGTCGTAACGTTACTTGTTCGACGGCGACACAGGGCCGAAAGGCCCCGGTCGTGGACATATATCTAGCGTCCGCCTGAGCCGCCCGCTCCACCCTGCGAGGTCTCTCCGCCCTCAGCCTCGTTGCCGCCGAGCCTCCACGGCGAAAGCGTATTCTGGCCCGCCGGCGACGACGCCAGGATGCGCTCCACGCCGCTCAAAAGCGTAATCGCGGTCGGGTTGCCAGCCTCGGCGCT
>CAXTRM010000270.1:0-1649 GCA_964246625.1 uncultured Acidobacteriaceae bacterium | reverse complement strand
ACAGATCGAGGTGACCACCCCCGGCCCGGCCCGCAGGCCGTCCTTCCCCGCCGGGCCGGCTGCCGGCCTGCGCGTCTGCCGGGGCAGCACTCTGCGTTGCCCGATCCGTCCCATGCTCTGCTGCGCGCTCCGCCCCGGCCCCTTCCTGGCCCGTGCCGCCGGCCGCCGCACCCTGCCCGAAGCTCGCCGGTAGCCGGCGGAGATTGGTTTGGCCGCTCAATGCGACGATCACCGTCTTTTTGGTCGCAAGATCCTTCAGGGTCACCGTGCCTGCTGCCGCATCCACCGCGGTCAGTGTCCCGGAAAAGTTGCTGAACGACCCCGTTACGATCTCGTCGGCAGTTACCGTGGTGCCATCGCCCGCGCGCTGGCCGCGCGCCTGGATCTGATCGCCGGGCTGGATCGCCGCGACCGTGCTGCGTACGGCATCTTCAAAACGCACCGACGCCCCGGCATAGCGGCGCACCACCGTACTCGGCGACGTGTTGACCGTGTAGTTCCGCGTCCCGTTCACCACCGTGATCACCCCGCCCGGCGCATCCACCGTCTTCACCAGGCCGCCCACACTTCGCGCCCACGCCGCCTGCTCCTGGGCGTGGAGCGCCGCGATCGCCCCCGATTTCAGCAGCAACACCCGCGTCGCCGTCAAGGTTTGCCCGCTGTCCCCGGCTGTCCCGAACACGATGGCCTTGTCTCCCCCGGCAATATCGGCCACGGTACCCGCTTGCGCGTTCTTTACATCGCGCGTCGCCGGGTCGACCAGAAGAATGCGCGCCGAGGGTGGCACACTCACGGCAAAATCCTGCCCCGCTGCCCCGGTCAACACGAAGTCACGGGGCGTTACGGCCTTTACCGTACCGCTCTGCCGGGGTACGGCGCTTTGGCTCGTCGCCGGTGCGGCGGTCTGCGCCGGCGAAACGGTCAGCGGTGCCGCAAACAGCAGCACGGCAAGGGAAAACGCGGCGGGATGCAGTCTCTTCGTCATAACCTGTCCTGACCGCCGGCGAACGTTGTCGGCGCGTGGGGAGCCAAGCCGGCCGTTGGGCACCTATACCGCCCCGATATCCGGCTTGCCTGGGGTCCCAAAAGGAATACGGGCGGTCTTTGGAAAAGTTTCGAACCGGCCTCCCTTACGCCATCGGCGTCCGGGCACGGCTCAGGGCAACGCGCTCCCGTCTTGCAAGGGCAGCACGAGGTGCGACGGGTACCGCGGCGAGTCGTAGATCGTCACGGTTTGTGGTTGAAACGCCTCCGGCGCGGCCGTCATGATGTTGGGCACAAACGTCTGTGGGTTGCGGTCATATAACGGAAACCAGCTCGACTGCACCTCCACCCGCATTCGATGGCCCTTCAAAAACGTGTGATCCACCCCGTGGAGACTCCATGTGTACTCATTCACCTCGTTCGGCTTTACCGGCTCTGGCGTCGTGAAGCTGTGGCGGTATCGTCCGCGCAGGATCTCCTCCGCCACCATCAACTCGTATCCACCCTCCGGGGACACATCAATGAGCTTCACGATCCAGTCCCCATCCGTTCCCGTCGTTGCCGCATACAGGTCCGCGGTGACCTCGCCGGTCACCGTCACATCGCTTGCCAGCACCGGCGTCGTGAAGTTCGCCAGGTCCTTGCGCGCTGACACAAAACTCTGG
>CAXTRM010000269.1:4358-4664 GCA_964246625.1 uncultured Acidobacteriaceae bacterium | reverse complement strand
GTCCAGTAAAGCGACCGACATCCTGCACAACACGGGCTTCGGCACCGTGGAGCGCATCGAGCGCGCCCGCGTTGTCCGTGTAGACGGCGCGGGCGATCTTGCCAGGCTCGCGCCGCTGTTGCACGACCGCATGACCGAAACCGTCCTCTTCGACGAGGCCGATCTCGCGCAGGTCTTTGCCCCGCGCACCCCCAAACCGCTCGCGCACATCGACCTGCTCGGCCGCGGGGTCACCGGGCTGAACGAGGCCAATGCGACTCTCGGGCTTTCCCTGGCACCCGACGAGATCGCCTACCTGCTTCGCGC
>CAXTRM010000269.1:3297-4348 GCA_964246625.1 uncultured Acidobacteriaceae bacterium | reverse complement strand
GAACTTGGCTGTAACCCCACGGATGTCGAGCTGTACATGTTCGCGCAGGCCAACAGCGAGCACTGCCGCCACAAGATCTTCAACGCGCGTTGGACCGTGGATGGGGTTCCTGCCGAGCGTTCGCTGTTCGGCATGATCCGGAACACCTACGAGCGCGCCCACGATCCTGATGTGCTTTCCGCCTATCGCGATAACGCCGCGGTGATCCGGGGCGGCAAGGGCGGCCGCTACTTCCCTGACCCGTCCACAGGCGAGTACACAGCGCATCCAGAGGACATCCACATCCTTTGCAAGGTGGAAACTCACAACCATCCCACAGCCATTTCCCCATGGCCCGGCGCGGCTACCGGGGCCGGCGGCGAGATCCGGGATGAGGGAGCGACCGGGCGCGGGGCGAAACCCAAGGCGGGGCTTGCAGGCTTCAGCGTCTCCAACCTTTACCTGCCACAGGCTCCCCAGCCCTGGGAGACCCCGTACGGCAAGCCCGACCACATTGCTTCGCCGCTTTCCATCATGATCGACGGACCGCTCGGTGCGGCGGCCTTTAACAATGAGTTCGGTCGCCCGAACCTGTGCGGCTACTTCCGGAGCTACGAAGAGACTGGCCCTGATGGCACCCGCTTCGGGTACGCGAAGCCCATTATGCTGGCCGGGGGACTGGGCAACATCCGTGCCGAGCATGTCGAAAAGGGCGCCATGCGCGCGGGCTATGCCCTTGTCGTGCTGGGGGGGCCGGCCATGCTCATCGGCCTGGGCGGGGGGGCAGCCAGTTCACAGCAAGGTGGCGAAGCTCCCGATGCGCCCCACCCCGGAACCAGCTCCACCCATCAGCAGGATCTCGACTTCGCCAGCGTGCAACGCGACAACGCGGAAATGGAGCGCCGCGCGCAGGAGGTCATCGACCGCTGCTGGCAGCGCGGCGAAGCCAATCCCATCGCGTTTCTTCACGACGTCGGCGCCGGTGGCTTGTCCAACGCCTTTCCCGAGCTCGTCAAGGACGGGGGCCTAGGCGGCATGTTCTCGCTCGATGCCATTCCGCACAGCGAAGAGG
>CAXTRM010000269.1:0-3287 GCA_964246625.1 uncultured Acidobacteriaceae bacterium | reverse complement strand
GCGAAGAGGGTCTCAGCCCACTCGAGATCTGGTGCAACGAGGCACAGGAGCGCTACGTCCTGGCGATCGACCCTGCAAATTTGCCCCTCTTTGAAGAGCTTTGCGCCCGCGAGCGCTGCCCGTTCGCCGTCATCGGCCACTCGACCACGGCCAAACGCATCGTGCTTACCAACACGCCCTCGCCCACGGCCGGCATGCCGACCGGTGCGGACCTTCTGGCTCTGGACCCTGATGCCTGTCACCGGCACTCGCCTGACGGTTCCCCTGGCGGTACCGCGATCAATCTGCCCATGTCGGTCCTGTTCGGCAAACCACCCAAGACCGAGCGGAGCTTTGAGCACACCGCCCTGCCGGGCTCGCGCCTCAATCTTTCGGGTATCTCCGTCGCCGACGCCGTCGAGCGCCTCCTGCGGCTCCCCACCATCGCCTCGAAGAACTTCCTGATCACCATTGGGGACCGGTCGGTCGGCGGCCTTGTCGTGCAGGACCAGATGGTCGGCCCCTGGCAGGTCCCCGTTGCCGATTGCGCCGTGACCCTCCGCTCGTTTGCTTGCGCCGATCTCCCCGAAGCACCTGGCGAAGCGATGGCCCTTGGCGAACGCACCCCGCTGGCCGGCACCGATGCCAAGGCCTCGGCCCGGATGGCCGTCGGGGAGGTCATCACCAATCTTGCCGGGGCCGCCATTGAGCGCCTGTCCGACATCAAGCTTTCCGCGAACTGGATGGCCGCCGCCGGTCAGGGAGCCGAGGACCAGAAGCTCTTCGATGCGGTCCACGCCATCGGCATGGAGCTCTGCCCCGCCCTCGGCATGACGATCCCGGTAGGCAAAGACTCACTCTCGATGAAGCTGCGCTGGCAAGACGGGGACGAGCTGAAAACCGTTACCTCGCCGCTTTCGCTCATCATCTCTGGCTTTGCGCCCGTTCGCGACGTGCGCCGAACCCTTACGCCGGAGCTCAAAACCAGCGAACCGACCGTGCTTCTTCTGGTGGATCTGGCGGAAAATCGCAACCGGCTTGGAGGTTCCTGCCTCGCCCAGGTCTACAACCAGACCGGTGCTGACGTTCCGGACATCCCCAGCGCCACCATTCTGAAGGCGTTTTTCGCGGCGGTGCAGCAGCTGAATCGCGACCAGAAGCTGCTCGCCTACCATGACCGCTCCGACGGTGGCCTTTTCGTCACGCTTTGCGAGATGGCCTTTGCCGGTCGTACGGGCTTGGCCATCGACCTGGAACCATGTCTTGCTGACGACCCGCTTGGCTGCCTCTTCAGTGAGGAGCTCGGCGCAGTGCTCCAGGTGCGTGCCGCCGAGGCTGAACGTGTGGTGGCTTACCTGACACAGGCTGGCCTTGCGGCGCGCAATATCGGCAGGCCCGTCCCGGGCAACGACCTCACGTTTCGGGCCGGCACCCGGGAGCTGTATCGCAACACTCGGACCGCCCTGCACAGGATGTGGTCCCAAACCAGCTTCGGCATCGCGTCCCTGCGCGACAACCCAGCCTGTGCCGCCGAGGAGTTCGCGTTGCTCGACGAGGGCGACCGCCCTGGCCTTTCCGTTCAGGTCCCTTTCGACCTTACCGAGCGCGTGTGTGCGCCCTGGCTGCAGGCCAGCCCGGACAAAGCCACGCCGGGTGCCCCCGCCCTCAACACCACTCGTCCCCGCGTCGCTATCCTCCGCGAGCAGGGCGTCAACGGCCAGAACGAGATGGCCTATGCCTTTGACCGCGCGGGCTTTGCTGCCGTTGACGTCCACATGAGCGATCTGCTCGCCAGCCGCCGTACTCTGACCGAATTTATCGGACTGGCTGCCTGCGGTGGCTTCAGCTATGGCGACGTGCTGGGCGCGGGCTCCGGCTGGGCCAAGACCATCCTCTTCAACGAGGACCTACGCGCCCAGTTCAGTGCCTTTTTCACCCGCCCGGAGACCTTCTCGCTCGGCATCTGCAACGGTTGCCAGATGATGGCGCAACTGGCGGAGATCATTCCGGGAGCGGACGCCTGGCCGCGTTTCGAGCGCAACCTGTCCACCCGCTTCGAAGCCCGCCTTTGCATGACCGAGATCCCCGCGACCAACTCGCTCTTTTTTGAAGCCATGGCCGGCGCCCGCATGCCCATCACGGTCGCTCATGGTGAGGGTCACGCCAGTGTCGCGCCCCCCGACTCCGTCATTGCCCTGCGCTATATCGACACGAACGGGCGCCCGACGGAGACCTACCCGCTCAATCCCAGTGGCTCGCCCCGTGGCACAGCGGGGGTCACCAGCACGGACGGCCGCGCCCTTATCCTGATGCCCCACCCCGAGCGGATCTTCCTGGCCCTGCAGAACACATGGACCCGCCGCCTCCCGGCAAGTCCCTGGCAGCGCCTCTTCGACAACGCCCGCAAGTGGGTCGGCTGACGCCTGCACACGGATCTGTGCGCAAGAGCTTCGCCCCCCGGCCCGATATCACACACGCAACGCAGCAATGCGAAAGGCAAGACCGGATGAAGCAGTCCACGCACAGCCTCGAAGTCACAACACGGGGCCAGGGTTTTTACGAGTGCACCTCGTCCATTACGCAGTGGGTCAGGCAGCAACAGATGGAGACGGGCCTGCTCACCGTCTTTTGCCGGCACACCTCTGCGTCCCTTCTGATCCAGGAAAATGCCGATCCCACGGTGCGCGTGGATCTGAAGGCCTATTTTGACCGCCTCGCGCCGGAGCATGGCCCCTACGAACACGACTCGGAAGGCCCGGATGACATGCCGGCTCACCTGAAGACGGCCCTAACCCAGGTGCAGCTGTCCATCCCGCTCGTACGGGGCAAGCTGGTGCTGGGAACCTGGCAGGGCATCTACCTCTTCGAACACCGGACCCGCCCCCACCGCCGCGAGATCGTCCTTCACCTCATCGGAGCGTAGAACCCGCTTCAGCCTTCCCCCGTGACGGCCGGACTGGCGTTCGGCACGCCCGCTCTCCATCGCAGGTGCATTTCGGCAAAAGATTTTTTGTGCTGTTGCCGATGAACGTGCATAGCCAGAATGGACCAGGGTTGGAGGAAAAGCGGACGAGCGGCGGCCCTTTCCTGATTCAAGGGTCGGGGGAGATAGCCACACGCATACGCGCCCACACCTGAGGTGAGACGCAGTTGGGGCCAATCCAGGACTGGCCACCTGAGCTGCTCACCGTCGTCAACCTGATGCTTGCCTCCCGAGAGATCGCGACGGTCTTTTGGGGTCCGGATCGGATCATGTTGAGCAACCTGATCGGGAACGCGATCGATGCGATGCCCTTTGGCGGCAAACT
>CAXTRM010000268.1:0-4665 GCA_964246625.1 uncultured Acidobacteriaceae bacterium | reverse complement strand
GCCTGGTACACCGGCCCCAGCGGCGCCAGTTGGTCCATGATCTCCGCACGGCCGCCAAAGGCACCCACCGGCAAACCACCACCAAGGATCTTACCCAGCGTGGTCAGGTCCGGCCAGGCGGGCGCGGAGCCATCGCCACCCAACTCGTCCCGGTACAGCCCCTGGGCGCCCCCCGGAGAGAGCCGAAATCCCGTCATCACCTCGTCAAAGATCAGCAGCGCGCCATGCTTCCAGGTCAGCTCACGCAGGCCGCGCAGAAAGCCGGGTGCGGGCAGCACCGTGCCGGCGTTGCCCACCACCGGCTCTAGGATGATGCACGCGATCTGGTCAGGGTGATTCGCAAAGGCCGTCTCGACCGCGGCCAGGTCGTTGTACGGCAGCGCCAGCGTGTGCATGGCCGTCTCTGCCGGGATGCCCGCGGAGCCTGGGATCCCAAACGTCGCCACCCCTGACCCAGCCTTCACCAGCAACGCATCCGCGTGGCCGTGGTAACAGCCCTCGAACTTGATAACGAAGGGTCGCCCGGTGAAGCCGCGCGCCAGCCGGATCGCGGACATGCAGGCCTCGGTACCGGAGCTCACGAAACGCAGCTTCTGGACCGAGGGAAAGCAGCGCTGCACGAGCTCAGCGAGATCGGCCTCGGCCGCGGTACTGGCGCCAAACGAGGCCGACCGCCCCGCCGCCTCGCGAATGGCCTCAACCGCGGGCGGAAACGCATGCCCGAGCAGCATGGGACCCCACGAGCCGAACAGGTCGATGTAGCGATTGCCGTCGGCGTCGGTCAGAGACGCACCTTCGGCACTGGCCACAAAGGGAGGATGCCCTCCCACGGCACGGAAGGCCCGCACGGGCGAGTCCACCCCGCCGGGAAGGAACTGCTCCGCGCGGGTTTGCAGCGCGGCAGATCGCGAAAGCGAAAGAGACATACAACTTCAGTATAGGAACGCTCCAGGGCCTTGACGCCTTCGCGGACAGGTGGGTTGCACCAGCAACGCGGCATCGGGACCTCTTCTCCTTTTCCCGGGACCGGGTTTCTCACATTGGAACGGGTTCACAACCTGCTCAATTTGAAAGAGTTCCTCCCGGAGCAGTGGATTGCCCTGTGCACGGAAGCGTCTTCGAGCGGGTTGCTGCTGCAGGTGTCGCCCCGTATGCTCAGGCCATCGCACTTCACATGGCCCATACGGGTGAGGCGATCCGAACGACGCTTCACCTGTAGTTGCCACAAGATCGCGGACTCCACTCCGCCGGTGCCCCCGTGCGCCGCTCATCCGAGCGGTCTGCGGCGACACGCGGACGACCGCAACCCGCGCCCTGGAAGCTGAGCTTCCGCGCGACAGCCCACCTGTCTCTGTTTGCCACAGGCAGATACGAGCCAACCGGCCTTGGCCCAGGCTGCGCCCCTGTGTCCCCTTCGGGACGCAAACGCCCCCGCTCGGCCCCAAGTCCTTCCTCAGCCCCCGGCAACGGGCTGGCTGACCACCGCAGCCGGAAGCTTTCCGGCGGAGTAGATGCCCCCATGCGCCCTCGCAAGACGATCCTTTGTGTCGACAGCAATGAACAGGTTCTTTCCATTCGCAAATTCACGCTGGAAACCCGCGGCTACCGCGTGCTCACGATGACCTCGGCCCGCGAAGCGCTGGAGCATCTCGAACTGGCTCCGCAGGGCTCCATCGATCTGCTGCTGAGCGATGTGCTTCTGACCGGCATGGATGGCAATGAGATGGTTCGCCGCGCAAAACATCACCAGCCGCTGCTGCCGACCCTGCTCATCTCAAATACGGTCACAAACTTCGAGCGCGGCGCGGCTGCCGATGCATTTCTGCCCAAAGGAGCGTGCACACCTACGGAGATCCTGGATCGTATCCGGGTCCTGGTCGCCCGGAAACGTGGTCCCAAGAAGCAGATTGCCGTTTTGGCCGCGGCCGCCCTGCCGGCGCTGGCCGTGGCATAGCGTCGTGTGCTAGCGGACGCCGGGCACAGGCGTGAGGTACAGCATGAAACCCAGCAGAAGCACCAATGCCAGGAAGATGATCAGCGTGCGCGAGTGCGGCGCTTCCGGGGCATCGTTGGTGAAACAGCGCCAACCCATACCCGCGGCTACAAAAAGAAACACCCATTGCGTGCCGGCGCGATTTGCGTTCGCGTCCACCACCGTCAGCGCAAAGAAGAGGCCACTCATGGTGGCGATCAGGGCCCGCTGCATACGCGACAGTGCATAGGTCGCCTGGGCGCCGTCAAAGCCGAAGATCGGGGTCAAATTGAACAGGTTGTACCAGGCGCCGATGTTGGCCAGCAAAAGGAACAGGACGCTGTGCGTCGTCCATGCCAGGGCGAGACAGATCACCGCGGCAGCCAGACCATAGAGCGGGCCCGCCAGCGAAATTGCCGCGAGATCTTCGCGCGAAACCCCCATGCCCGCCCAGCGCACGTAAGCACCCAACCCGGGCACAAACATGGGCAGCTCTGCCTTTAAGCCACGCCGCTTCACCGCGACATAGTGGCCCATCTCGTGGATGGCAATCGATAGTGTGAAACCGACAGCGAACTTCCATCCGCCGAGGATCCAGTAGATCCCGAAAAAGGCAAACAGGCCGAGGAAGAACTTGAGCTTGAAGAGAAGAAAAAAGGCTGATTTGAGCTTAAGCAGAAAAAAGAACAGCGGCGCAAAGGGCCCAAGGCGCTTTGTCCACTTCGCCTTGTTTGCCTCTTCCGCAGCCAGCCTGGAATCAATCTGCTCGATGTGCTGCTGGATGGACGTGGCCTGCTGAACCTCTTCCGGCAGCCACACCAGCATGGAGCGCCACCGGTCGCGCGCTTCCACCCACTTGCCCTCCTGCTCGAGCTGTTGCGCGCTGTAGGCCAGCTCGCTCAGGTGATGCCCGTAGGTCAGAGTCTGGCAGTCAGGGCACGCGAGGGTGCCGTCCGGCAACCAGTGACTGCAACTGGGGCAGCTGTGGATCGGTTCGGGAGCGGCAGGTTCTGGGGAAAGTACAGCAACGTCAGACATAAAGGGCCCACTCTGTAGTCTAAGACCGCGCTGCCCCCGAGTCCACTAGCGGCGACGCGTGGCCCGCCCGTTAAAGACGCCCCACAAACATCCGGAGCGCGCTTTCCAGGTCGGTGCAGCTACCCTGCAGGAATCTCGCGCCACGTACCTTTTTTTTCAGCACCGGCTTCCTACTGAATCTGCACCAGACCACCCTGGGGATGCCCTTTGGTGGCTGCCAGACCCAGCTCCGGATGCTGCGGTGCGCGCCAGTGATCGATGTAGCTGACCTGGTGCACGCAGGAGATCGTGCAGTTGGGGGCGCACCCCTTTTGGGTGACGAACTCGCGTTCCACATCCGCTTTGCGATATTCAGCGATGGGGATGCCCGGAAATCCGCGCTGCTGTGAGCAGTAGCTCACAATGCCGTCCTCGTCGACATACAGGTACCGCGATCCGGCGCGGCAGCGCCAGTCGTTCGGTTTGCCGTTCGCGATGGCTTCCTGGAAGTGATTGAAGCGCGAATAGGATCGCCGCGTCAGGCCGCGCACCTCTTCCCATACCTTGCGCTCACGCTCCCCAAGCGGCTTCAACTGGCCAGAGCCGTCATGGATGATCCCGATGGTGGATGAGAATCCCAGCTCCAGCGCGCGTTTGGAGATCACCAGCGCGTCCTCGGGATTTTGAATGCCCCCGCCGACAACGGAGTTGATATTGACATGGAAATCGGCGTGCTCGGCCAGCATGCGCAGCTTGGCATCGAGCACCTTGAGGGACTTCTTGGAGACCTCATCCGGCATGATGTTGTCGATCGAGATCTGCATGTGATCCAGCCCTGCCCTGTTCAGCCGATCAATCCGCTCCGGCATCAGCAGGTAGCCATTGGTGATCAAACCCGCGATCGCGCCGTTGTGGCGGATGCGCCGGATTACATCGTCGAGTTCCGGGTGCAGCAGAGGCTCGCCGCCGGAGATCGTGATGACCGAGGTCCCCAGGCGCCCCAGCTCATCGATACGCCGCCGCATCTCGGCAATGGGGGTCGGCTTGGACACATCGTCGAACTCGTTGCAATAGGTGCAAGCCAGATTGCAGCGCCGCATCGGAACGATGTGCGCCATGTACGGGTGCGCGGTGTCCACCAGCGCGGAGCCGATGGAGCTCAGCTCCCGGAACCGGCGCTCGGCGGCAAGGATCCGGCGACGCACCGTCATGCGGCGACGGGCAGGCACGGTTCCCGGCGCCTGGGGGTGGATTGGCTGCGAGGCTTGGTCCTGGGGAATCGAGTTGGAAATCTGCGTCGCCATCGAACCTAGGCCATTCTACCGTGCCTGCCTTCCCGGAACGGATGCAGGCACCCGCCAACGTACACTAAAGGACCGAAGGAGTGAGATCCACATGCCCCGTGAGATTACCTGGACCGACGTTCTCGAGATCGGCATACAGCTTCAGGAACGCTTTCCCGACCTCGACCCGTACTCGGTGCGCTTCACTGACCTGCACCAATGGGTGACGGAGCTGCCCGGCTTTACTGGCGACCCGAACAAGTCGACCGAGCCCCTGCTCGAGGCGATCCAGACGGCCTGGCATGAAGAGTACGAGGACGCCAAGAACAGCTAACGGCCACCGGCCCTGGGCCACCCCCAGGCCCCCGTGCTTCATCTCAAGCAGGTGTGGAG
>CAXTRM010000267.1:1687-4668 GCA_964246625.1 uncultured Acidobacteriaceae bacterium | reverse complement strand
AAGCCGTCAGCAGGCCCGCATTGATCGTGGCGTTCGTGACGGGCAGATCACCCCGCGAGGCGCTGCCCATGCCGAGGCACATCAGGCCCGCATCTCCTCCGAAGAGCACAGCATGCGCCAGGCCGACGGTGGCCACCTCACAGCCCAGGATCGCCACACCCTGGCTCGCCAGCAGAATGCCACCTCACGCGGCATCTACGACCGCAACCATAACGGGTACACCGATCCTGGCGTCGCACCCAAGTAGGGCAGCCCGCAGCACAAGGCAAAGCCCGGCGTCTTCGCCGGGCTTTGTTGTGTTGCAGAAAGTTCTGGAGGATCGTAACCAGGTGCCCTGCATCGGCAGATCTCCCTGTCGGCTAGGCCGTCGCGCCAGCGATTAGGCGCTCCTGCTCCTTCAGGGCGAGGTACTGATGCACAAAGGCGATGGCCATGCTGCCTTCGCCAACGCTGGACGACACGCGCTTGATGGAGTCGTGCCGTACGTCCCCCACGCAAAAGAACCCTGGGAGATTGGTTTCCAGCAGAAACGGCGTGCGGTTGCCGCAGGAGCCCGAGGGCAGATCGCGACCGGTACACACATAGCCCCGCTCATCCCGCAGCAGTCTTTCCGGCAGCCAATCCGTGTTGGCGTCTGCACCAATCATGATGAACAGCGCATCTGCCGGCCGGCGTACCGGAGCCGCCCCCTCCGTTGAGGTGCAGACCGCTTCCAGTGCGTGGTCGCCCTCTACCGAAACCACCTGGGTGAAGGGCTCGATGCTGATGTTGGGCCGGTGCGCGATCTGATCGATCAGGTACTGCGACATGGTGAGCTTCAGGCCCGCGCCTCGCACCAGCACCGTTACGCTCTTGGCGTAGCTTGCAAAAAACATTGCCGCCTGGCCGGCCGAGTTGCCGCCCCCGACGATGAAGATGTCCTTGCCCACCACGCTGCCGGCTTCCATGCGCGAGGCGCCATACAGCACGCCTCGGCCTCGCAACCGGTCAACACCCTCGGCTTCCAACCGCCGCCAATCCACACCGGTGGCCAGCACCACACAGCGTGTGGTGACGCGCTCGCCGCCGTCCATCTGGATGCAGTAACCACCCTCTCGCAACGGAAAGATGTCCTGCACCTCACGGGTGACCACGATCTCGGCGCCAAACCGCGCGGCCTGCTTTTGCGCGCGGTCGCTCAGCTCATCGCCGGAAATCCCGTTCGGAAAACCCAAATAGTTTTCGATGCGGGACGAGGTGCCGGCCTGTCCCCCTACCGCCGCCCGCTCGATAACCAGCGAGCGAAGCCCTTCCGAGGCCCCGTACACTCCGGCGGCCAGGCCCGCCGGGCCCGCACCCACAATGACCACGTCGTACTCCGCCTGGTGCGGGACGATCTGGTAGCCCAGGGCTTCGGCCACCGAACGCACGGTGGGGGCATCGCTGAGGCACTTTTCCTGGTCGATCACCACGGCCGGCCCATCGTTCATGTGCTCGGCCACGCAGCTCGGGATGCGCTCCGGTTCCCGGTCGCGATCGATCCATGCGTACGGGATACGATTGCTGGTCAGAAACGAGCGGATGTCGCGGCAATCGACGTCATACCGGGAGCCCACCACCATGGCCCGTATCCCCGGGCTTTCTTTGGCGAAGTCCTGGATCATGGTGAGCCGGTCGCTCATGGTCTTCATGATCAGGGCACTGGCCTCCGGCAGCTTGTCCAGCAGGAACTTCAGCTGCAGGGTGCTCATGCGCAGTACACGGCTGGGCTGAACCGCCTGCACGGAGGCCAGCGACGGCGCGCCCAGCAGGATAGGCACCTCACCGAAGAATTCCATCGGCTCATAACGCTTCAACGACTCGTCCCGGCCGTTTATCTCCTTGATCAGCTCCAGCTGACCCTCCATGAGAATGAAGAAGTAAGGGGTTTCCCCTTCACGAATCAGCCATTCCCCTGCACACAGCCGCACATCGGCGATCTTTGCCATCAGCTTGCTCAGCACGGTTTCAGGAACGAACTCAAAAAGGGGAATCTCCTTCAGTTCTTCGACTGTAAACATAGACGCCTCCACCTTTATGCTCTCACGCCACGCAAGGCAAATCCGTGCCATAACGCATCGTCACAGGACATAATGGACCATGGCCCCTTTGTTCGAGATTCCGTTAACTACCATCCACGGTCAGCCTGCCTCGCTGCAGGACTACAAGGGCAAGGTGCTCCTTGTGGTCAACGTCGCCTCCAAGTGTGGCTTCACGCCGCAGTACACCGCACTCGAAACGCTCTTTCAGCGCTATCGGGACCAGGGATTGGTCGTTCTGGGCTTTCCGGCCAACGACTTCGCCGGGCAGGAACCCGGCACTGACAGCGAGATCGCCCAGTTCTGCTCGCGCGAATACCCGGTCAGCTTTCCCCTGTTCTCCAAGGTCGCCGTAACCGGCCCGGCCAAGCACCCGCTCTACGCCTCCCTGATCGAAAGCCAGCCGCAGCGGATCAGTCACACCGACGACCTCAGATCCCACCTCGCCGAGTACGCGGCCGAGCACGGCTTCCCGGCTCCCAACCAGCTTCCGGAGCTGCTTTGGAACTTTGAAAAGTTCCTCGTGGACCGGCAGGGCCACGTGGTCGCCCGCTTCAACTCCGACATCACCCCCGATGACCCCGAGCTCGTTGCAGCTGTCGAGCAGGCCCTCGCACAAGGGGCCGCGTAAGCCACACAGCAGGTCGGCTCCCGCCCTGCCGCTCCCCACCTCACGCCGTACAGCCCGACCTCCTCCAGGATCACTCTTCGCTGATGCTCAGATCGCTCATGCCCAAGCCGCTCCCGCTCGCCCCCCAGCTGTTGCTTCCCTTCCTGGTGCTTCCCGCGTTGCCAGTCGTGGCCGCCGCCCAGCAGCCCACCATCACCCTCCACGCCGTCGTCCCCGACGCCAAAGGCACCCCCGTCCCCAATCTTCCCGCCACCGCCCGCCCCCGTCAGGACAACGGCGCACCCCCGCCGCTG
>CAXTRM010000267.1:505-1677 GCA_964246625.1 uncultured Acidobacteriaceae bacterium | reverse complement strand
ACCTGTACAAGTTCCATGTCGACGTACCCAAAGGCGTTTCCACGCTCCACGCCCATCTGGATTGCATCGTGCTCTCCCGCGCCGACGACAAGATGGCCGTGCTGGAGTGGGAAAAGCTCCTGCTCTACCCCGCCGGCAAGCCCGTGCGCGACATCCCCATCCAGCCCAGCGTCACCGTCCCGCAGGGCTGGGGCATCGGCACCGCGCTCACGCCCGTGCAGCCCTTCGACGCCAACACTAAGCCCGGCGGTACGGTCCAGTACCAACCCACTGAGGTCGAGCAGCTCGAAGACTCCCCTGTCATCGCGGGCGAATACTTCCACGAGTTCGCCCTCGCCCCGGACATCAAGCCCGCCCACTTCATCGACGTCGTCTCCGACGACCCGGGCGACTCTAATCTCCGCCCCGAGATCCTCAAGGACATCAACAATCTCGTGCACGAGGCCGACAAGGCCTACGCCTCGCACCACTACAACCACTACAACTTCCTCCTCACCCTGTCCGACGTGGCCGGCGGCGAGGGCCTCGAGCACGGCCAAAGCTCCGACAACGGCGTCGAAGAGCTCGGCTTCGCCAACGATGCCCACCTGCTCGGCAACGCCGAACTGCTCTCCCACGAGTTCACCCACAGCTGGAATGGCAAGTACCGTCGGCCCTTCAACCTCTACCAGACCGACTTCAACAAGGCACAGGTCGGCGAGCTGCTCTGGGTCTACGAGGGCATGACGCAGTACATGGGCAACGTCCTTGCCGCGCGCGACGGCATGTGGTCCCCCAAGCAGTACCGTGAAGAGCTCGCCCTCACCGCGGCCAACCTCGACTATCGGCCCGGCCGCCTGTGGCGTTCCACCGACGACACCGCACTGGCCGCCAGCGTCCTCCGCGGCGGCAACCCCGCCTGGTCGAACTGGAAGCGCGGCCAGGACTACTACACCGAAGGCGAACTCCTCTGGCTCGACGTCGACACCCTCATCCGCCAGCTCACCAACGATCAAAAATCCATCCTCGACTTCCATCACCTCTTTCTCGGCAAGGGCGCCCCGGGATCCCCGGCGGACTCGTCCGCTGGGGTAACCAACACCGGCCCGCTCATCGTCACCTACAACCGCGATGAACTCATCCGCGACCTCAACCAGGTCGTCAAGTACGACTGGGCCGGCTTCCTCCACCAG
>CAXTRM010000267.1:0-495 GCA_964246625.1 uncultured Acidobacteriaceae bacterium | reverse complement strand
ACGGCATCACCCGCGGCGGCTGGAAGCTCGTCTACCAGGACCACCCTTCCGACTCGGAACACACCGCGATGACCGTCGGACGGGGCAGCGGCGGCCTCGATGCCTGGTTCTCCGTCGGCCTCCGTATCAGCAAAGACGGCACCCTCACCGACGTCCGCAGGAACAGCATCGCTGACCAGGCCAAACTCGTACCCGGTGAAAAGCTCGTCGCCATCAATGGCCGTGTCGCCACCGCCGACGAAATGCTCAGCGCCCTCGACAAGGCCAAGGGCAACACCGAGCCCATTCACCTCCTTGTCCAAAGTGAAACCTACATCCGTCCCGTCGACCTCAACTACCATGACGGCCAACGCTACCCCAACCTCGTCCGCGACGAATCCCAAAAGGACTACCTCCACGAGATCGTCAAACCGCTCGCCTCCCCCACATCGCCTTCCAACACCACCGCAAGCAAGTACCCCGGCAAACGTGGGACCGGCCGTGGCCCACGTCTCC
>CAXTRM010000266.1:0-4697 GCA_964246625.1 uncultured Acidobacteriaceae bacterium | reverse complement strand
GGTAGCTGTTGACGACCTCGTGGATTTCGAGCTTGGCGGTGGACTGGATGATGCCCTCGACGCGGGCGGGATCGTCAACGCCGGGGAGCTGGACGAGGATCTGGTTGTCGCCGAGGCCGTACTGCTCGATGACGGGCTCGGAGACGCCGAGCGAGTCGATACGGGTGCGGATGGTCTCGATGGACTGTTGGAGGGTGCGGGCTTCGAGGTCGTGGACCGCGGCCTGCTTCATGGTCAGGGTGTAGGTGTTGCCCGGGGCGGCGCTGACGTCGTAGGCCGCGTACTCGTTGCCGTTGAGAATATCGCGGACGGCGGTGGCGTGGACGGGCTGGAAGCCGGAGACGGTGATGACCTGGGGATGGTTGGCGGGGTCGAGCTTGACGGCCCGGGCGCCGGTAGTGGTGAGCGCGGTGGACAGGCGCTGGGCGTCGGTGTCGGTGGCCGCGGCGAGCGCTTCCGCCACCTGGACCTGCAGGACAAGATGCGTGCCCCCCTTGAGATCAAGCCCAAGATGGATGCGGTCCTGCAGCGATTGCTTCAGGCTGCCGTGAGGGATGCCGAAGATGCCGTAGACGAAGATGACGAGGATGGCGACGATGAAGCCGAGTTTTCCGGCGAGATTCTTGCCCATGATGTGTGTGGCCCTGCCTAGCAGACCTCAGCGGCTGGTGCCGCCGATGGTGGAAGTGAAGTTGCGGCACAGGAAGGGCCGCGCGTTTGCGAAGGTTTGCCCGCGGTGGTGACGCGGTGCCACGGAGCTGCCCTTTGCGGCGCCAGCCGGTAGCCACAGAAACGCCGGGCTCGGGCCCACACCGGGGCCGCTGTGGTGTTCTGCGGGGTGGGTAGAGGCACTGGGGCGAGCATGCGCTTAGCTTTTGACAGGGACGGTGTCGTCGGTGGTGACCGCGGCGATGGCGGTCTTGACGCACTCGAGCCGGATGCCGTCTGGGAGTGTCTTGATAACGAGGCTGTCGTCCTTGATCTGGACGACGGTGCCACGGATACCGCCGTTGGTGGTGACGCGGTCACCGGCCTTCAAGGCGGCGAGCTGGGACTGCCATTGCTTCTGCTTTTTCTGATTGGGAGCGATAAGCAGAAAGTACATCGCGGCAAACATGATCAGCAGAAGCGGCAAGCCGGTGAGCGAGCCAAGGATGCCGCCTGCCCCGGGTGCGGCCAACATCAGAAACGATAAGGGATGGAACTCCATGGTCACTTCCGCACGCCGGCCCCTGGCGCGATGCGCTGGATAGCCCCTTTTTCACCTGAGATCGATCAGGAACGGAGCCTGCCGGCGTCCACCGAGACGAAGCGCGACAGGACGGACAGGCAACGTATACCCAAGATCTCAGCATCGCGGTTAGGCGCTCGCGTGTCAAGGGTTTGACCCCTGTAACCAGCGGGACACCCACCCGCCAGCCCTAGCCGGATCCCAGCAGGATTCAGCCGGGTCCAAGGCGGCCTTTCGCCCCGGGTCCTGGTGCAGCGGCAGACCGCTTTGAGCTCGCTGAGAAGCCACGTTCCTTGTCGAAGGCCGGCACCGGTCGTGAGGCCATGGGGTCGTGGGAAGGCAATGCGGGCCTGCGGGAGGGGAAAAACAAAAATCCTGATTGACATTGAGCAGCTTTACACTACCCTATGGTTGTGGATGCGCTGGACACAACCTTTGCGGCTTTATCTGATCCGACCCGCCGGGCGATGATTGAGCGCCTCTCACAGGGCCCTGCCTCGGTGCATCGGTTGACGGAGCTGTTTGCCCTTTCGCAGCAGATGATCTCCAAGCACATCGCGTATCTGGTGCGGGCGCGGGTGGTTATCAAGGCCAAGCGCGGCCGGGAGAGTATCTGCACGCTCAGACCGGAGGCGATCAAGACGGTCAGCGACTGGGCGATCAGCTATCGCCAACTTTGGGAAGAACGTTTCGACAAGCTGGACACGGTGGTGCAGGACATAAAGAAAGGCGGAGTGCCAAGATGATGACGGAAACGACAGGACACGAGACAGAACGGATGGTCCTTACCAGGATCTTTGACGCCCCACGCGAGCTGGTGTGGAAGGCCTGGACAGACCCGGAGTATGTGAAGCAGTGGTGGGGACCGCAGGGGTTTACCACGCCCGTGTGCAAGATGGACTTCCGCGTTGGGGGAAAGTTTGTTTATTGCATGCGGGCACCGGACGGGCAGGAGTTCTGGAACGGCGGGGAGTACCACGAGATCGTGTGGCACGAGAAGATTGTTTCCTCGATGTACTTTGCCGACCCGGAAGGAAACAGGGTTGAGCCTGCGCACTATGGCGTTGAACATGAGGTTATAGAGGATGCGAAGGACGTGACGCTCTTCGAGGATTTGGGAGACGGCCGGACGAAGCTGACCTTTACCGGGAACGAGACCATGCAGAGCGCGATCGAGAGCGGTCAGCTGGAAGGCTTGAAGCAGATTCTGGACAAGCTCGCCGCGATGCTCGCGGGGCTGGTGCAAGCGACCTAGGCAATGGCGACCTGGTCGATAAAGGCCTGCGTCGTCTGCAAGAGTCGGGTGAGGACACCTTGCAGGCGACGCAGGCCTGCTCCAATCCGGATCCAGGCTCGTCGCCCATGCAGCCCGCACGCTCCCCCGATGCGTCCGCGCTGCCAGGGAAAGGCTGCGACACGGCTTTGATATGTCCCAGGGACGTGTGTTCCCGCAGGGGGACAGGTAAGGAGCAAGCCTTAGGACCCTTCCGCGCCCGGCTCAGGACTGTCAGGGGTGGCGGGCTGCCAAAGTTCGACCCGGTTGCCTTCCGGGTCGGTGAACCAACCGAATTTGCCGAAGGAATAGTCTTCCCGTTTGGGATCGACAGGGACACCCTCGTTCGTTAGCCGGTCGAGCACGGCATCGAGGTCGTCTACCTGAAGGTTGATCATCGCCGGCTGCATAGGCGGGAAGTAGGCATCCTGCTGCCCGAAGAGGGCGAAGACCACCTGAGCGCGTTGTGCAGAGGCCGGGAACGCGAAGCACCCTCCAGACCGCATCAGACCGAGATGCTGCTCGTACCAGCTGTACAGGGTGTTTGGGTCCTTTGCGCGGAGAAACGCTCCGCCAAAGCCGGTGATTGCTGCCATGCAGTCCTCCTGAGGACGGTGTTCTGAATGTATTGCCTCGATCCTGACCCGGCAATGCCTTTGAACGTGGCCTGCCCCGCGACGCCGGGCGAGCCCGGCCAGGAAGCGACGCAGATTGGGGTAAGACCGCCTGCTCTCGTGAAGGAAAGGTGCTACTGCGTCGTTGCCGGCGTCACGGTGATGGCCAGGCCGGACAGGTCGCTGTCGGTCACCGTGATGGACTGCTGGAGGGGCTGGAAGCGCGTCGTGTCGGTGCTGGTGGCGCCGCCACGATTGAAGGACGGCTGCTGGGAGCTGGCATTGATTCGCAGCGTATACGTCCCGGGCGGAACGTACGGGATGACGAAGCTGCCATCCGAGGCGATACCGCTGTTGCGGGAGAGCGAACTGTCCGTTTGGTCGGTGAGGCTGGCAGAGCCGGAGCGGACCGCCGCGGCTGAGGCGCTGACGATGCCGGAGACTGTATGCATGCCGGCAAGACCGATGGTGAGGCTGAGATCGTTGCGCTCTTCGCCGCTGCCTACGGCAATGGGGGTTGCGTCACTGCGGCGAACCTTGTTGGGAGCGTAGACGTTGAGGCTGAGGGTGCGGGAGTACCCTCGATCGCCAGGACGCTGCGGAGCCGGAGCCTGCACGGAGGCCGAAACGAAGTAGCTGCCGGGCGTGAGGCCGCTGAGGCGGAAGCGCCCGCGATCGTCGGTCTGGTTGCCACCAAAGCCCCCGAGGTATCGCGCCCCCTGGCTAGTAGAGCCGGGAGTGCTGACCGTGGGAGCAAGCAGGGCAGCGACGTTGACGCCGGCAGCGGGTGTGCCGTCGTCCCACTGCACCGTGCCTGCGACGACGCCTCCCCGCTGGAGGCTGAGCAGCGTGGACGCGCCGCCAGCACTGACGTGGATGAAGGGAACGCCGGCGAGGGCAGCGCCAGGATCGGCCCCGCTGTTGAGGGTGGTCTGCACGAGCTGCGCCTGGTTGACGTACCCGGGCAGGGCGCCGGTGACGTAGTAGTCGCCGGGTGACACGTTGGCTATGGTGAAGTTTCCGTCGAGGTCCGTGCGGGCAAAGGCGCGCCGCCCGGGACCGAAGTTGCCGTCCTGAGAGGAGGCCGAGATCAGCGTGACCTGGGCGAAACGTGCTGCCTTTTGCGTGTCGGCACAGACCATGCGACCGGTGACAGAGTAGCCGACGGCTCCCTGCTGAGGAGCGGGAACCAGGTCGACCAGGGGCGGGGGTGCGCCGCCCTGTGCCCGCGAGAGCGACGGCGAAACAGCTAGAAGGACACCAAGGGCCGTAAGGCAGACGCTTTGCCGGGGTTCCAAGGAACGCATACGTACAGCAGCCTCCAGAAAGGGACACTGATTGGACGTGCAAGACGGCTTGCGGTACGCAGATTCATGAGCGTGGCCTGGCTAGGCCGTGGAGCCAAGGTCCTGGCGGACGCGGTGCATGGTTTCAAGATAGAAGTGCAGGTTATGGACCGAGTTCAGGGTGGCGCCTAAAGGTTCACCCGATGCAAACAGGTGGCGGAGGTAGGCGCGGGTGTAGCGGCGGGAGGTGGGGCAGGTGCAGCCGGGGTCGGGTGGGCGCTGGTCTTGCCGGT
>CAXTRM010000265.1:499-4710 GCA_964246625.1 uncultured Acidobacteriaceae bacterium | reverse complement strand
TGCGGATCAGCTGGCCATCAGCATCGGAGTCGGCTGTGTTGCCGACGCGGCGTCGAGCATGCGATACAGCGTAGAGCGGCTAATGCCGAGGGTTTCCGCGGCCCGCAGCTTGTTGCCGTGGCAGGCCCGCAGCACACCGAGGATGTGCTCGTTCATCACGGTGTCGAGGGAGACCATGCGGGTCGGAGCGGCGATGTGGGCGGGAGCGGGTTGATGCTCGGCCAAAGCGCGGTGGAGGTCGGCCGCATGCAGCGCTTCGAGGTCCTTTGCCGAGCAAAGGGCATGCAGAATGCGTGAGAGTTCGCGAAGGTTTTCAGGCCAGGCATGTTGCATGGCAGCCCGCAGGAAGTCTTCCCCGGTGTGCGGCACGGAACGGCCGATGCAGGCGCTGTGGGTGGCAAGCAGATGGCTGATGAGCATCGGCAGATCTTCTGTGCGCTGCTTGAGCGAGGGAAGGGCGAGGCGTACAGCCGAAAGCAGGTCGGCCAACTCGGAGGAGAAGCGCCCTACGCTGACCAGACTGCGAAGATCTTCCGAGGTGGCCGCGATGACGGTAAGAAGACGCGATCGCCGCACCCGCAGGAGCCGCAGCAGGTTGTCCTGCGCGGTGAGGGAAAGGGCGTGCACATCGGGCAAAAAGAGAACGATGTCAGACGGCAAGGATATCAGCCCGGTCGCACGGAGGAGGCGACGCTCCAGCTCCGCCGCATCCAGTACCAGGAGAGAACGGTGATTCTGAGACGACAGATCGAGCAGGAGCCTGGCGACCGCTTCCTGCCCGCAGTCCACCTCGCCGGTGAGCAGGACCGTGCGGAAGTAAGGCGCAAGGCGACGGATCTGCGTCCAAAGCTGCCCCATGGCGGCGCTGGGCCCAAGCAGCGTCAGGGCAGGTTCGGCGCTGGCCGAGGTTTGCTGCGTGAGGTCGCGAGGAAAGGTCGGAAGAGGCTTTGCGTGTGTCATACAAAGCCCTTATCGACGCCGGGGCGAAAAGATTGAGAAGATCGGCTGCTACGGTGTCCCGAAATGGGAAGGGGCAGCCGAAGCTGCCCCCGGGTGTACCGATTCGGGAAGGTTAGCCGCGTTCAGGCGACCGGCTGGGCACAGTAGACGTCGAAGGCGCGGGCGAGTTCCTGCGCGATGGCCGGGGCGGTCGAAGTCTCGATCGCGGAGCGCTGCATGAGGTAAACCAGCTGACCGTCACGGAAGAGAGCGATGGACGGGCTGGTGGGCGGATGGCCGCCGAAGTAGGAGCGGGCGCGCTCGGTGGCTTCGCGATCCTGGCCGGCGAAGACAGTCAACGCGTGCTCGGGTTTGTTGCCGTGCTGCATGGCGAGGCGGACGCCGGGGCGCATCTTGCCGGCAGCGCAACCACAGATGGAGTTGACGACCACCATGGTGGAGCCCTTTTGGGCGAGGGCGGTATCGACGTCCTGGGCGGTGCGGGCTTCCGCGATGCCAGCGCGGGTGAGTTCTTCGCGCATGGGAATCACCATCAACTCTGGGTACATGAGGTCTCCTTGGAGCAACTTCAGCTGATTTGATTCTACTCGCCCTGCAACGGATGCAGTGCACGAGGGGTGTATACCCACCCCTCCCCCTGTTTTGCGCAGGATCTTCAAAACAGGGAACTTAGCCCCGGATCCAAGGCGAAGGTGTCCCAGAGGGAGAAGCACAACGAAGCAAGGAAATGGATTCCGGAGAGCGGACCCAGTGTACCCGGGCTGTCAAGCGGGCAGGCCCGGGTACGGTACCCTCGGAGCGTGACTGTTCGCGACGATGTGCCCCTGGCCCCGTTCACCACACTCCGTATCGGGGGCCCGGCCCGCCACTTCGTAGAAGCTGCAAGCGAGGCCGAGGTGCGGGAGGCGTTTCGGTGGGCTGCGCAACGAGAGCTGGCGGTCGAGTTGCTGGGGGGCGGAAGCAACCTGCTGGTACGGGATAGCGGGTTTGATGGGCTGGTGATCCGCCTGGCGTTCCACGGCATCGAGCAGCGGGGTGAGTTGCTGGATGTGGCGGCGGGGGAGAACTGGGATGCGTTCGTCGACTACGCGATCGAGCGGGGCCTTGCAGGGGTGGAGTGCCTGGCCGGCATCCCTGGCAGTGTAGGGGCGACGCCGGTACAGAATGTGGGGGCCTATGGGCAGGAGGTCGCACAGACGATTGACTCTGTGCGAGCGTTTGACCGTACATCGCATGAGTTCGTTGACCTGCCGGCCTCGGCATGCCGGTTCCGGTACCGGCAAAGCGTCTTCAATGGCGAAGCGCGCGGGCGTTACGTCCTTTCGCGGGTGCGGTTCCGGTTGAAACAAGGTGGCGCCCCGTACCTGGGCTATGCGGACCTGCAGCGCTGGTTCGCGGAGAAGGTGGAAGCGCCAAGCCTTGCCACAGTGGCGGCCGCGGTGCGAGCGATCCGAGGTGGAAAAGGGATGGTGCTGGCTGCTGATGACCCGGATACCTGGAGCGCGGGGTCCTACTTCAAGAATCCCGTGGTGAAGGCGGAAACGCTGGAGCACGTGGCCGCGGCTGCAGGCGTGGAGACCTCCGCAGTGCCGCAGTGGCCTGGCGCACAGGGCTTTGTGAAGCTTTCGGCGGCATGGCTGCTAGAGCGTGCGGGGTTTGGCAAGGGGTACACCCTGGGCCGGGCCGGGCTTTCCACCAAGCACGCGCTGGCGGTGACCAACCGCGGCGGCGCGAGCTTTGCGGATGTGCTGCGGTTGGAAGAGGTGATCCGGGACGGGGTACGCGAGCGCTTTGGGGTGGAGTTGGAGCGGGAACCCGTGGTGCTTGGAGGAGAAGAAGACCAGCGCGGCGGCGCGAAGAACGCCACGGTGCGCCAAGGAAGATGAGCGTGGTGAGTTGCCCCCACACTCCTGGAGACAACGCCGGGATTTATCGGGAGTTCAAGCGCATACACCTCCGGCCCAGGTCGAAGCTGCAGCCGTGAGGGGAAGGCAAACCGGCGCGGCGAGGTGAAGTCCTGCATCGGGAACAGGGCGGGGTTCATCCGTTACCGCAGGAGGCATCCCCTATGCCGAAAGCTGTGCGGTTTTATGAGTTTGGCGGACCCGAGGTCCTGAAGATCGAGGAAGTGCCGGTGCCCGAGCCCGGCGAGGGCGAGGTACGGATCAAGGTAGCAGCGGTGGGGTTGAACCGGGCGGAGAGCATGTTTTTCCACGGTCAGTACATGGAACAGCCCCAGTTACCGTCCGGGTTGGGATACGAGGTGGTTGGAACCGTGGAGGCGGTAGGGCCGGGTGTGGAAGCGTCACTGGTCGGCAAGAAAACCGCAACGATTCCGGGCTACTCCATGAACAAGTACCCCTCGCTGGGAGAGCAGATTGTGGTGCCCGCCAAGGAGCTCGGGGCCGTACCGGAGTCACTTTCCACAGAAGAAGCCGCGGCCGTGTGGATGCAGTACGGCACGGCGTATGGCGCCCTGGTGCCGTTCGGGAAGGTGGGCAAGGGTGACTTCGTCCTCATCACGGCGGCAAGCTCGTCGGTAGGCCTGGCTGCGATCCAGATCGTCAAGGCACAGGGTGGGACGTCGATCGCGACGACACGGACCTCGGCCAAGCGGCAGGAGCTGCTGGACCTGGGAGCGGACCATGTGATCGCGACCGAGGAGGAGGATCTGCCGGCACGGGTGAAGGAGATCACGGGCGGCAAGATGGCGCGGGTGGTGTTTGACCCGGTGGGTGGGGACTACATCAACACGCTGGGAATGGCGACAGCAAACGGCGGGACGATCTTTCTGTACGGCATGCTTTCCGGCAAACCGACGCCGTTCCCCATGACCACGTTTGCTCGAGGTATCTCTGTCCGCGGGTACTCGTTGTGGGAGGTGAAGTCACCGGAGCACCTGGAGGCAATGAAGACGTACATCGTCGACCACCTGGAAGACGGAAGCTTCAAGCCGAAGATTGCCAAGACGTTCCCGTTTGCCGAAACGGTGGCGGCGTACCAGTACCTGGAAAGCAATCAGCAGGTGGGCAAGGTGGTCATCACGTTGTAGACGTTGAAGGCGTGCAGAGCAAGGGGCATGGCTTCGGCTGTGCCCCTTGCTTTATGCCTGCGTGGGTGTGTCATAGGTGGGCACGGGGACGCGCGGGAGGGGGCGCGCGAGGACCAGGCCGGCCAGGAAGCCGGTCACCAGGCCGCCGATGTGAGCGGACAGGTCTGTGTGGGGTGTAGCCAGGCCGTAGAACAGGTTG
>CAXTRM010000265.1:0-489 GCA_964246625.1 uncultured Acidobacteriaceae bacterium | reverse complement strand
GTTGAAGCCGATAAAGATCAGGGCGGAGCGGCCGATGGTGGTGACGGCTTCGGGGCGGAGGGCGGCGCGCTCCTTTAGAAGAAAGGCGAGCAGGCCGCCGTACACGCCGAAGATGGCCCCGGAAGCGCCGGCACTGACGATGGTGGGGTGTAGAACGATGCCGAGGAGGTTGCCGCCGATGCCGGCGAGCAGATAGAGCGCGAGATAGCGGGCGCCGCCGAAGAGCCGCTCGGTAAAGGGACCAGCCTGGTAGAGGACGTACATGTTAAAGGCGAGGTGAAGAAAGCCGATATGGAGGAAGCAGGCGGAAAGGAGACGCCACCATTGGCCGGCGTGGTCGAGCGGGCCGAAGTTGGCACCCCAAAGCAGGAGTTGACCGGTGGTGGGCTCGCTGGGCGAGATACCGGTAACGACCATGGCGAGGTAAACGAGGACGTTGAGGCCGATCAGGATGGGCGTGATGCGGGCGGGCGGCAGGGCGAGCCGCGT
>CAXTRM010000264.1:1894-4758 GCA_964246625.1 uncultured Acidobacteriaceae bacterium | reverse complement strand
GCATGGTGCCCTCCTGTGAGCGCGGTTGTGCTGCGGGAAGCCGAGCAGAAGCGCAAGGAAGAGGAATGCAAGGCCGAGTGGGAGCGCCAGCAGAAGGAGTACGAGGCCGAGCAAGCCCGCCGCGACAAACAGCGCAAGGCGAGGATTGCCACGCTCGAGCGCATCATCGAACGGGCTCCGGCTACCTTCAACGCCACGCAGCTACGCTTCTTTGTGCGTTTGCTTGTGCATCTCGATTACAGTTTCCTTGACGACGTTGCGGCTCACTTC
Source organism: uncultured Acidobacteriaceae bacterium (assembly GCA_964246625.1). GTDB lineage: Bacteria > Acidobacteriota > Terriglobia > Terriglobales > Acidobacteriaceae > Granulicella. The sequence goes on along the minus strand of CAXTRM010000264.1, from coordinate 4,488 downwards.
GCGAACGGCGACGAGAACACCAAACAGTCCGACGAGGAGATTGTGTTGGCCGCGCTGGATCGTGCCGCCAACGAGAAGCTGACCGGTCTCGCCCTGCGCATCGTCTTGTCGGATCACATCGATACCCCGCACGAGAACCAGCCGGACTTCCTCGTCGAAGCCGAGCGGGCGTTCGCGCCCAGGAAGCCGACAAGCGCTAAGCCGAAAGCGAAAGCGGCAAAACAGGCCAAAATACCTTCTGCAAAGCGGATGCCAAACAAGGCTTCAACCTTGAAAGAAGCCGTCTAGTTCATATTCGCGTTCAGTCCCCGGTTCCCCGGGGCTTCTCGTTTTCGCTGTTGCAAGCGCCTGTCCCATGTCGGGCTGCGCTCGACGACTAGGCGGCAAAAGGCTTTCCGAGCCTGTTGTGAGACTAGCCGAACCCATTCCAAGGCTGACACGAGCGAAAAGCCGAGATGTCGGTATCAATCTGGCCTGGTAAGTGCATCGGCAATTGGAGTCATCGAGATTGTGCCCAAGGCGAACCGGAATGTCTCCTTCGACAGCTCGGTAGCTAGAAGGGTGGCCCCGCGCGGGGCTGAGTAGATTCCGTGAGGCGGTCGGTGTAGCAAGCACGTGCTTGAATCTCAAATCGCCACGTGCGTTCCAGATCGCCTTGCACGAGTCTGACGATGCTGCAGAACCTTAGCGAAGTTAGCTTCAACCCACTTCGTTAACGCTTGGACATGTAGAGCCGCTTCACTTCCTAACTCCGTCAAGCTGTACTCCACCTTCGGTGGCTTCGTCGGGTACACCACACGCGAAACGAAGCCATCTTCCTCTAGAGTGCGGAGGGAGTGTGCGAGCATACGTTCACTCACGCCTCCGATCCTCTGAGCCAGTTCGCTAAAACGATGCGTTCTCTCCAGGAGCATGACCAAAATGAGCGTGCTCCAGCGCGATGTGACGTGGTCTAAGATGCCGCGCGACGGACAGTCAGCGCTGCAGACGTTTCCCGGCAAAAGCGTTTTCCGGCGCTTCATCTTAGACCCTTTGCGCCTCCACAGACAAGCTTACATTGGTGTACGTACTTACTTTCTGTAAGCCGCTTGCGTATGCTGTCGACAGATTGCTCCAGGCCAACGCATTCACTCCTTTGCCACGAGTGGACTTCATGGCCGTAGGAAGGGAATCAACATGAAGATTGCACTGATCGGCGCTTCCGGGTTCATCGGAAGCGGAGTTCTGAAAGAAGCATTGGCTCGTGGACACGAGGTAACCGCCATCGTGCGCAACGCAAATGAGCTCCAGCCCGCTCGCGGCCTCACCGTCCTTCTCGGACACGTTGAGGAGGTAGATCAGCTTGCTTCGCAAGTTGCAGGTAGCCAACTCGTCATTAGCGCCTACAATCCTGACAAAGATGACACCGGTCTTGCGACTACCGCGATGTTCGAGGGAATTCGCCGCTCCGGAGTCCATCGCGTTCTTGTCGTGGGCGGCGCAGGAACCCTGGAGATTGCTCCCGGCAAGCGTGTGGTCGATCAGTCGGAGTTTCCTACCCAATGGAAACAAGGGGCACTCCGCACGGCCGCGGTACTCGATTTGCTGAAGAGGGAAGAGGAACTGGACTGGGTGTTCGTCTGCCCAGCTGCCGAGATCCATCCCGGCGAGCGCACAGTAACCTACCGCGTAGGTGGTGACCAGCTGCTCATCGACAGCAGGGGCAAGAGCGCGATTTTAATTGAGGAATACGCCGTCGCCATGCTGGATGAAGTAGAGAAGCCGACGCACTCTCGCGAGCGAATTTCAATTGCTTACTAACAAATGGAGTTGAGAAATGCGCTTACAGCGTCTAGGTTGGCCGGGCGTCGAGATCGAAGCAAACGGCGAAAGCATTGTCATCGACTACATTCAGGACACGACGCCACTTGTGCCTGTGCTGCGGAGCAAGCACGAGCCGTTCCCGGCATCGTCACATCCTGGCAACACTGCTGGCGCGCTCCTCACGCACCTTCACGCCGATCATGCCGATGCCGGCGCGTGAATGGTCGCGCTGAGGCCCCGTGCGCCGGTGCTCCGGCCTGCACCGGCTGCAGGCACCTCGGGCGACGTAATCCTCGTTGATGTGGCCGAGCAGAGGTTCGCTCGCGTGGCTTTAGCAACAGAGATCGTAGAGCCCTGGGTAGACCGCCATATCGGTCCGTTTCAGGTGTCTTCTGTCCCCGCGGTGGACGGGTTGGTGACCCACAAATCAGCTGGGTGGTGGAGTATGCGGGACACCGTATTCTTCATGGTGGCGACACTCTCTTTCATGGGTACTGGTGGCGTGTTGTCCAAAAGCTTGGCGCTATCGAGGTCGCGTTCTTGCCCATCAACGCACCTGTCTGCACCTGGCCTCATCTTCAGCCGCCAAGTCCCATTGGAGTGACTCTAACTCCAGAGCAGGCAGCCGTTGCCGCGCACATACTTGGGGCGAAGGTCGTTATTCCAATCCACTACGGTTCGTTGAACAAGGAGGGAGCATACGTCGAAACGGAACAGCCTGTGAAGCGCCTCCAGCGAAGCTGCCAAGAGTACGGCATCCAGGCCTTGCCGCTACGGCCGGGCGAGTGGTT
>CAXTRM010000264.1:0-1815 GCA_964246625.1 uncultured Acidobacteriaceae bacterium | reverse complement strand
ACAGAAATGCGTACCCACTTCCGGTCCAACCGTAGATTGCGGTTGCTTGCATCGCTTTCGCGGCATTCGCCACGGTTAAGATCTGAGCTCTGCCCGTCGGCTTGCTGCGAGTACGACGCCGAGCAAGCCCGCCGTGACGAATGCAGAAGGCACGGCTTGCCACGTCCTAGCTCATGATCGCATAGGCATCGGCAACGTCGATGCGGCACAGCTTCGCGTCTCCTTCGCTTCCTTGTCAGGCGGACTACACCTTCTTGGAGGGTGTTGCAAACGCCTTCCGCCAGTTCGATGGAACATGCAACAGTCCGACAAGGAGATTGTATCGTCCGCGTTGGACAGCACCACAATCGACTGACTTCGCATTGCGCTTCGTCCTGGGCAACCGTATCGGCATTCCGCACGAGAATCAGCCCAATTTCCTGGCCGAAGCCGAGCAGGTATCCGCCCCTAGAGAACAGGGCCCCAAGGCCGAAGAGGGCCGCGGCTTAAGAGGCCAAGGCACCGGCAACAAAGCTAGCAGCTAAGAAGCCATCTACGTTGGAGAAAGCCGCTTAGCTCTCCTTACAGCCAGCCCCGTCTGTCCGGGGACGCTTTCGTCTTCGCTTGTTCCAAGCAATGAGAGAGACCGCTTGGCGGCCCCCTTTGCTGCCTGGGCGACGTTTGAGTGCCCTTATCTTTACTCATCATTTATGGAGCCAAACGAGTCGCTTAACAAGCCCCTGCATCTGAGATCGTTTCTGTTCGTGTCATAGGCAAACCCCTAAAGGTGAGGACTATTCCAAAAATAAGAAGCAGCTCTGAGCTGCACGGTCAAGAGTCAGGTTTGGATAAACCATCTGTCGGTGCTCGGCGCCGTCATCCTTCTCCTTGCGTAGGAGTCCGCAGGGTCGAAACAGATGATGCGGTCCGCCACCATCAGCAAATTCGCCCCCCCCCCCGACACTCCTTTACTTGTTGCTGCTCCTTCATAGAGCCTCATCTTCTGAAGGTTCGTAGATCTCCCATGAGGTGTATAGTTTTACTGTCGTCATAACGAGAATCGTTCAAAGGGAAAATGCAAGGAGTGAGTGTGGACCGAAGTGCTTTGGTCATTGAGGAGATTGCGCATGCCTATCTTCCCTCCGCCTACACGGCCGAAGGATTAATGATCCGTGCGTTCCGAAATCGCGAGGACGGAACGGAGCACCTGGCGCTCGTCAAGGGTGACGCGGAGTCTGGAGCCCTTGTCCGGGTTCATTCGGAGTGTTTGACCGGCGACGCCCTCGGGTCGCTTAGGTGTGACTGCGGCGACCAGCTTCGCCTGGCGATGCGACTCATTGGAGAGAGCCGTAGCGGAGCTCTCTTGTATATTCGCGGCCATGAAGGACGCGGCATAGGCTTGGCAAACAAGATCGCTGCCTACCAGCTCCAGGATCAAGGCTTGGATACCGTGGAGGCCAACTCCATGTTGGGCTTTCAAGTCGATGCTCGCGACTACCGTGCCGCTGCTGAGATGATCCAGGCACTCGGCTTTTCCGACATACGCCTGTTGACAAACAACCCGCAGAAAAGGATGGCCCTGCAGCGATTTGGCATCCGCGTAAGCCAGGATGTTCCGCTGATCCTACCTTCCAATCCATACAACGCGGCCTATCTCGCCACCAAACGCGACAAGATGGGTCACAGGCTGCCAATCGTCGAGGACGATCAAAGTTCGGACACACCCGCAGACTCGTCAAGCGTTCACCAAGACTCATTCAAGCTTCCAGCCAACACTCGCCACACTGACCGCATCGGCGGTTACCGTTTAGAGGTCATCCGCAAAGGCCGCCGACG
>CAXTRM010000263.1:0-4786 GCA_964246625.1 uncultured Acidobacteriaceae bacterium | reverse complement strand
ACTGTCGAAAGTATTGCTGGAAGGCCGGGTACATCTTCACGTTGTTGGCATAATCCAGAAACAGGTCCAGTTGAATGTCCATGTTTCCCGGTCGCTGAATCAACGCGATGTCCAGCGTGTAGCCTTCCGGCTTGATCCGCTCTGGGTGCGGTGCGCCGGTTGTGTACTGGTCGCGAATGCCTTCCGGGCTGAGCGCCTCGCGAACAGCCTCACGGTTCTGCTGAGAACGCTCATTCCAGTAGCGCCGGATTGGCGCCCACGCGTCTCCAAGGCCCTCTTCATAGGCGTTTCCGTTTTGTGACACGATCGCCGTGATCCGTTCCGGCCGTGCCATCGCTAGTCTTAGGCCGACCGGAGCACCGTAATCGAAGATGTAGAGCGCATACTGCTCCAAGCCGAGAGCTTCGGTAAACGCGAGCATTGTCTGCGCGAGCGCGTCGAACGTGTAGATGTAGTTACGGCTTTCGAGGACTTCTGTGAAGCCGAAGCCCGGGAAATCCGGTGCGATGACCCGATACCTGTCAGCGAGCAGCAGCATGAGCTCACGGTACTGGAATGACGATGCCGGAAAGCCGTGGAGCAGCAAGAGCACGGGGCTGTCTTTCGGTCCGGCTTCCCGGTAGAAGACGGTTACCCCATCGGCGTTGATGCGCCCGACCGATCCCAGGCCAAAGGTCACTACATTCGACATGAACAACCTCACAAGGATTCTGGTTCGAGTGGACCGATTCAGCGTAGGACCATTTGCTAGAAGGTAATATTCCGTTGTGAACGAACGAACTGTGCCATGGCTTGGCCGATCTCAGGGCCACTCGACTCCTGCAGGACCCCCTTCGCTTGCACTTCGGATGCTTCTTCAGGCCTCGGAAGAATGTTGCGAACCTGCCGTTAGAGACGAAGCCGGGTAGCCCTTGACCAGAGTTGAAACCGGCGAATGCCTGAGCTACTCAAATATATGTCAGCCATCATATCTCAGCACGTTCAAACAAGGGCTTGCTAGTTCGCGTCGTCAGAAATCACCCATCACTTCGCTACAAACGACCGTTCCGATAAACACCTCTTGGCCAGCCTCAACTGCCCATAACGGCGTTTGTAGGGATTTACGCCATGAGGCATCCGGAATGTGATCCTCTAGATGATGGTCTTAACTCCCGGGATGCGAATAAGCACCTGGGCTGTCAGCCAGCTCAGCGCCACTGTCGAGATGAAGACGATGGCTGCCTTGAGGCCAGCGTGAAGCGGCAAGGGTATGAGACTCTTCTGCGACCAGGTGATGAACACGTAATGAACTAAATACATCACATAGGCGCTGCGGCTTAGAGAATCCATCAGACGGGATGGCCGGAGTTCCAGACCACGAAATGCTGCGAGGAAGGCAAAGCAGCTTGCGACACAACTGAAGACCCAAAGTGTGGCTTCGATGGCGTTCGATTTGGCGAGAGTCATTCCGTGACTGAGAAGAAGCCTCGGAATGATGGATAAAGCTGCATAGGCAAGGGCACAGATCGCTATCCAACCCTTCCAATTCTTGGCGAGAGTTCCAGACCTGGAAAGAAGCCCTGTAGAGAGTCCGGGGACACCGATAATCACACCAGCCATGAACCACAGTGCATAAAGAGCGATGCGCGACTCCTGAAATGCGAACGGGCTCATAAAGAGAACCGTCCACTTTGCAAAGCCGAAGTGCGACAGAAGCGGCAAGTATGCGAGTGCCGACAAAACCAGCATCGCGACAAACGCGAGCACACTGTGCGGCTGCAATCTACGGGTGAGAGATTCGGTACCGGTTAACCATCGCTGACCAGGTAATAGCAGTATCGCGACAACGAGATCGAAAAGCAGGAGAACCCAAATAAACCACGGCGGACCAACCTGAAAGCCGATGCGGGCTATGTGCTCGTAAAAGGGAATGAAGCCGCTGCCGTGCGTTCCAAGTGTCCAGGAGGGATAGAGAGCAAGGGGCATGAACCCGCATACGGCGACTGCAAACGGAACTCCTAACCGAAGCAATCTGTCTTTAGCGAAGGTTAGTGCTCCGTGCCGCCTGACAGCGGGGTGAACGAAAACGCCGGAGATAAAGAACATCAACGACATAAAGAACACATCGTTGAAGTTTTCAGCGTAGTTGAAAACAACCCAGCGCGAACCGTCCACAACAGGCGCTGTCGAACGGAAGACGTGCTCCTTATCGAACGCGGCCCACGTTGTATAAGCCAACATGCTGTGGTGGGCAATCACCATGAGTGTCAGTGTCGTTCGCAAGTAGTCGATCGATAGATCGCGCACCTTCTTCGCGGGAACAGCGACCGCCGCAACTGCTGGGGACTTGCTCAACCTCTCGAAGGGTGTACTGGACAGCAGACCTTGTGCCAAAGAGACATCAGGAGTCATCCGGAACCTGTTTGGGCGAAGTGAAATGCACCACAATCATACTTCTCTGGATCGCTCCCGTGAAGTCGCATTGTCTTCAGTAATGACCTTGGGGGAGCCTCCCGGGGTCGGTTTCCCGGTCAACTTCCGCTAACGGCGTTTATCGTTACCTATGACCTGCCGCGGTTCTTTGCGAGCACATTGGTTGGCTGTTCTCCTCTTCTGCGGCCAAGGTGGAATCAACGCGCAATTGCGAACACAACCAGCAACGACAGAGACGGTCCAACCTCATGCGGTCTGGGACGACTCCTTGACGGGTCTTACCTGGACGGTCAGGGACAACGGCAAGGATGTGAGCTGGAAGGGTGCGCTCAAATACTGCCGCACACTTAAATTGGGCGGTTTTGCGGATTGGCGGCTTGCAAACATGTTCGAACTGCAAGGCGTTTACGATGCGAAGCTCGCCGCTCCTGGCCGCGCAGGTGACACAAAGGGCGGAGTTCCTCGTGCCTTCTCCTGGCATGTACGAGGCGATCTGTACTTGACAGGCGACGAGTGGGGCGGCGCGTCAGACAGCCAGGAGAAGTCGGGAGGCTATAAGCCATACTTCGACTTCAATGAGGGCAAATCCAACGATCAACCTGTTGGGTGGCTTTACCCCTACAACGGAATGCGAGCACTTTGCGTGCGGGGCTCTGGCGATCCACTTGGCGCTCAACGTAAAGTAGCACAAACTTCCGCCAAGTAACGACAAGTCGCATTCTCGTCAGTTATCCGTCCCCACCTTGCCTCCAGGCGTTACCAGCCGAGGCAAGTTCTCACAACGGCGTTTATGAGGACTAAACCACTGCGGGCTGTGCGGCTGATGATCCGCAGAGCTTCGCTCTGCTCAGGGATTGTGGATTATGCCATCGAGTTCGATCTTCGAGCACCAGAAACAGAAGCGGACGTCTCTTCCCGGCGCTAGCTGGCTGGTGTCCAGACGCCGCCAGTAGTGGATACCAATACGGCAGAGCAATCCGGCTACTGCACTAGACTCGTGCTCTCTGTTCGGCCAAAGCCGGGCCAGCGAAGCTATGAGCGATGCATCGGGGCTGCGGTCCAAGTCCGGCATGAGAATGGCTATGAACGTAGACACCGGCTTCTGGACCTTTGTTCCCCCGTGAATCTCCATAGGTACCGCGAAGTCGCATTATGGGAAGCAGTCGGCCTGAGACTTCACGAAACCAGGTCGCCCGGCTTCCTACAACCGCTCTTCCGAGGGCACTGTCCTCGGATAAACCAGGCCCCCTGAATCACACCTTCCACAAGCCGGCTAGGTATGTCAGTCGACCTTTTTCCTCATCAAAGCGAGCGTAGCTGTGCCCGTTTACGAGAGGCGAGGCCGAGGGTACCCAGTAGGAGTAGAAGAACGCTCAGCAAAGCCAGCCCGTGAGCAATCCCGGAGACGATGGCAAGGTGGGGTGTGGCTCCCGTAGGATGAATAGCCATCGTGGTGACGGCCCCCAAAGAGCCGCAGATGAGCGCTAGTCCCGCTTTTTGATTGTCCGCCATACTCGATACTGTAGGCGTTCTGGCAAGGAGGAACATTGGCGCATGGACGTTTCGGAACAAAGGGCTGGTTTGTCCGGGAACTCACAAATTGGGCATCAAGTAACCAAGGTGCCCGGTGTTTGCAGAGCCACAGTTGCCTCCCTCCACGAGTACCAGCAACGGCTAGGGGCTGTTTATGTCCTGTTTATCTTTATGGATTACGTACAGCGGGCCGGGGGAGCTTCTGCGCGACCGACTAGGAGCGCGTATCAACATCCGGTCGCAAATGGACACGCATCCTAAAGCGCAAGCTCGGCTGGAACGGCTAGAACTGATGAATATCGGAGAGCATCTCTACACCAGCCCAATCCAGAGGTACGCAGGAGATTTCCTGCAGGCTGTACTGAATTACGCGGCTGCCTTGGACGACGACAGGCTGCTTGCGAGTCTAAAGACCACCTGATGCAAGCCGCGTGCTTGTGCCGAGATCGTTGCGCACATCACACCTACGAGTTGCTAGTCATAAGCGAGGCGCCACTAGGTACCTGCGAGTTGCATCATGGGGAAGACCCAAAAGGGCCATGGCAATGCCGGGACCGGTGCAAAGGGTGGAACGGAGCAACTGTCCACTCTTCACACCGCCCCTTGGAAGACGCCGGTGAAGCTGGCGTCTCCCACATTCCCACGGCCCCGACGACGGGAATATAGGGACAAACGGATAAGCGTTACCGCGGTTGAACGGATGTGTCTGGGCGAGGCTGGAGTGATACACCGCCTGGAAAACCGTTGGTATCTCCTGAACGACCCGGCACGATCTGCTGGCCGTCTCCCAGCATGATCTTCACGTCCAGTGGCGAGGCGGTATGGAACTGCAATAGCTGTT
>CAXTRM010000262.1:0-4788 GCA_964246625.1 uncultured Acidobacteriaceae bacterium | reverse complement strand
GTATGTTGCAAGGCAGCTTCCTTGCCCTTTTCTTTGGGATCGACGTCGTGATTGGAATCCATCGTCGTCCCCTTGCCCCCGCGCGAGAAGCGGTGGGAAAGGTACTCCACCACCGCAAACGTCACAGGGATCATCAAAATCCCGATCACAGTCGCCAGCAGCATGCCGCCGATGACGACCGTGCCTAGAATCTGGCGAGAAGCCGCACCCGATCCGGTGGCGGTCCACAACGGCAAGCAGCCGAAGATAAAGGCCAGGGCGGTCATCACAATGGGCCGGAACCGCAGCCTCGCGGCATGCAAGGCAGCGTCCGAGATCGACTGGCCGGCCTTGTAGTTCGCCACGGCAAACTCGACGATCAAAATCGCGTTCTTGGCCGACAAGCCGATCAGCATGATCAGCCCGATCGTGGCAAAGATGTCGTTCTCAAACGCCCGTGCACTCAGCGCGACATATGCCCCAAGGATGGCTACGGGTGTCGACAGCAGCACGCTGAACGGCAATGTCCAGCTCTCATACAGGCCAGCAAGGATCAGAAAGACAAACAGCAGCGACAACCCAAAGACCGCAGATGCGGGAACGCCCTGTGCTGCTCGTTGTTCCTGAAAGGTGATTCCCGAATAGTCATAGCCCATTCCGGTCGGCATGGTTTGTGCATACACCTGTTCAAGGGCCGCTCGTACCTGGCCCGAACTGTACCCCGGCTTGCCTGAGATATTGATCTGCGCCGCAGGGTACTCATTGAAACGCGTCGTGAACTCCGGCCCGGTAATCTGCCTGGTGTGCACCAGCGAAGCTAGGGGCACTTGACTGCCGTTTGCGCTGCGGACGTAGAACTGGCTGACGTTGTTGATGCTTGTACGCGAAGACCCTTCCGCTTCCACGTAGGTCTGCCACTGACGCCCGAACCGGTTGAAGTAATTCACCAGGTACCCACCCAGAAAGGTCTGCATGGTTGCGTACACGTTGTTCAGGTCCACCTGCTGCTGACTCACTTTTTCCCGGTCCACATCGGCGTACAGCTGCGGCACCGCGGGGAGGTAGGACGGAATAGCCGCTGCAATCTCGGGTCGCTTGGCGATGGCTCCCAGGAACGCGAAGATATTCTTGGTCAGAAACTGTGGATCGTCGGAGCCGGAACGGTCTTCAAGAATCATGGTCACGCCACCGGATGTACCAATGCCCGGAATCGCGGGAGGCGGAAAGCTGAACGCCAACCCATCACTCATGCCTGCCAACTTGCCCGACACACTCTGTTGAATGCTTGCAAGCTGCTGCTCGGTAGTCTTGCGCTCGTCCCAGGGCTTCAGCGCAACAAAGAAGAAGGCCGTATTTGTACTCTCGGTCAGGGTCAGCAGGCTGAATCCATTCACCTGCATAACTCCGGCAATGCCTGGGGTGTCCAGCAGGGCTTTGGTCACCTTGAGACCGGCGTTGTCGGTACGCTCCAGGCTCGCCGCGTTCGGCAACTGCAGCGCCACAAACATGTAGCCCTGGTCCTCGGTGGGGATGAAGCCCGTCGGGAGCCGCGCACCCAGGAGAACTGCCACAACGGCGATGCACCCCAGCACGATCATGGTGATGCCCGACTTGTGGATCAGCAGGCTCGAAGTGGAAACATAGCTTTCCGTGGTGCGGTTAAACAGTCGGTTGAAGCCGTTGAAGAACCGCTGCAAAAGCCCCGGCTTGCGTCCTTCGTCCTTGGGCTTCAACAGCAATGAGGCCAGTGCCGGGCTCAACGTCAAGGCATTGAACGCCGAGATCAGTACCGAAACAGCGATAGTCACCGCGAACTGCTGATAGAGCCGTCCGGTGATGCCGGGAATGAAGGCTGTGGGGATGAACACCGCGGCAAGGATCAGGGCGATCGCCACCACCGGGCCGCCAACCTCTTCCATCGCCTTCTCTGTGGCGTCCCGTGGCGACATGCCTTCACTGATGTGGTGCTCCACAGCTTCCACAACGATGATGGCGTCGTCCACCACCAGGCCGATGGCCAGCACAAGTCCAAACAGCGACAGGGTGTTGATCGAGAACCCAAGGATCGGAAACAGAATAAACGTACCGATCAGCGAAACAGGTACAGCCAGCAACGGAATCAGCGTGGCTCGCCATCCCTGCAGGAACAGGTAAGTCACAAGGATGACCAGCACCAGCGCGATCGCGAGCGTGACCGTGATGTCATGAATACCCGCGGTGACGGCCTTTGTGGTGTCCAGCGTCACGGAATACTTCAAGCCAGCCGGAAAGCGCTGGGACAGCTGTTCCAGCCGTGCCCGCACGGCTGCAGCCGTTTGCACCGCGTTTGACCCGGGCAGCTGGTACACACCCATGATGCCCGCCGGGGCGCCGTTATACCGGGCGGAAAGGTCGTAGTTCTGCGACCCGAGTTGCACCCGTGCCACGTCCCGGAGGTGCAGCACGGAACCGTCCGGGTTGGACCGCAGGATGATGTTCTCAAACTCTTCGGGCTGAACCAGGCGGCCCTGGGTGCGCACGGTATAGGTCAACTGCTGGCCGGAAGGAACGGGTTCTCCGCCGATTCGCCCTGCCGGGTACACGTTGTTTTGCGTCGCAAGCGCATTGATGACGTCATTTGCCGTGACGCCCAGCTGCGCCATCTTGTCCGGCTGAACCCAGACGCGCATGGCGTACTGGCCGCCAAACACCTGCACCTTGCCCACGCCCTTCACCCGCGTCAACTCATCCTGGACGTTGATGATCGCGTAGTTGGTGAGAAACTCCGCATCGTACTTGTTCGAAGGCGAGTTGATCGTGACGATCATCATCGGCGACGTTTGCGCCTTCTGCACCGTTACGCCCGCCGTGTTTACCAGTGGTGGCAGCTGCGACTGCGCCTGCGACACACGCAACTGCGCCAGAACCTGGTCGATATTGGGATCGGTCTTGACATCAAAGTCGACATACAACGTTGATTGCCCGTTGTTGGCGTTTTGCGAGTACATATAAATGGCGTTATCTACACCATTCATCTGCTCTTCGATTGGCGTCGCGACCGCCTGCTCCAGTGTCTTTGCGTCCGCGCCCGGGTAGGTCGCCTGGACCTGAACCTCCGGCGGCACGATGTCCGGGTACTGCGAGGTGGGCAGGCTGAACAGGGAGACCAGCCCCACGATCACCGTCACGATCGCGATCACAATGGCCACAATGGGCCTGCGGATAAAAAACTTCGACATGTATCCCTACCGTCCTGTCGCGCCGCTACCGTTCGAAGCCACGGGCTGCGTCTCCGCGGGAGCCTGATGGGGACTCACCGGTGCGCCCTCTTTCAGCTTCTGCAAGTTGTCCAGAATGACCTGTTGCCCGCGCTGCAACCCGCTTCGAACGATCCAGTCTTTGCCGTATTGCGAGCCGAGTTGCACATTCTCTACGTGGACCTTGTTGTCCGGGCCCGCGATATACACCTGTTCGGTCCCTTGCAGCTCCTGAACCGCCGCTTGTGGCACCAGCAACGCATCGTGGAGCACCTCGGTGTTGGCACGCACGCGAGCAAACTGCCCTGGCCGCAACACATTGCCCGGGTTTGGGAACGACGCGGCAATCCGGATTGCGCCCGTCTGTTGATTCAGCTGCCGATCCACAAACACGACGCGCCCGGTATGCGGATAGGTCGTGCTGTTCGCCAGGAACAACGTCAGGGGGAGGTTGGTTGAGCCCTTTAGCAGGTCGCCACCTCCGGCATTTGCTCGCTTCACCAGCGCGAGGTACTCGGAATCGCTGATAGAGAAGTACACCTTGATCGGATTGAGCTGAGACACGGAGGTCAGCACCGATTGCGGGTTCACAAGGTTGCCCACCTGAGTGGTCGCCTGCCCTGCCACACCGGAGATCAACGAACGCACCTGCGTGAACCCAAGATTCAACTTTGCCGTGGCCACATTGGCCTGCGCTGCCGCAATCTGGGCCTGAGCCTGCCGCACGCCAGCCTCGGCCTGCAGCGCTTGCTGCTTGTCGTTGTCCAACTGACTCTGCGCGATCGCCCGCTGCTCCGCGAGCGGTGTATCGCGTTTCACATTGATCTGGGCGAGCCCGAGTTGGGCCTGGGCTTGCCCAAGCTGCCCTTGTGCCTGCCCTACCTGCCCCTGCGCCTGTTCCACCAGGGCCTCAAAGGGTCTTGAATCGATCTGGAACAGAACCTGTCCCTTCGCAACAGGCAAACCTTCGCGGTACAGCTGACGCACCAGATAGCCGTTCACCTGTGGCTGGATCTGCGCATTCACATATCCGTCGAGGGTACCCACCCACTCCCCCGTGATCGGTACATCTGCTGCTTGTACCGTGGCCACAGAAACAGGGATCGGCCCCATCGCAGGCGCCGCTCCGGGACCGCCTTTGGCTTTGTTTCCACCGCATCCAAGCAGTCCCGCGAAGGCTACCAGGGCTGTCATTCCAGCCTGCGACCAGCGCCCTGCAAAACTCCTCATGTCAAATTGCAATCTAGTCACTCATCGTCCTTGAGGTCATGTTGGAAAGAAGACCCATGTGCAGATGTCGAAATGTCAGATTCAGAAAACTTGGCCAACATAGGCTTCCCGAGCCAGAAAGTCGCAATCGGAATGCTTCTAAGTTCCATGGAGCCTTGCCCGGGATGCGTCCCGGCACCTGCCTCAGGGCTGGAGCCGGGCGAACAGCGGGCCCATTGCAGCGATGTCTAGCCCACCCGGTCCCACGTCTCCACTCACCCTCCAAGCCAGTGGCGCCCTGCTTCATTTACCCTGACATAGCTCATGCTGTCACCTCTCGAGCTCGCGCTGTTCTCCTGTCTCC
>CAXTRM010000261.1:4370-4796 GCA_964246625.1 uncultured Acidobacteriaceae bacterium | reverse complement strand
ACGTCGGGGTTGCCGGGATCGTTGCGATGGACGCGCGCGGGATCGGTGACCATGGTCTTGAGCTTGGCGCGCAGCTCGGGCTCGGGTTCCGAGAGCATGATGTGGTTGTTGTAGCTTTTGGACATTTTGCGTCCATCGAGGCCCGGCAGCTTGGGGCTGGGGGTGAGCAGGACCTGCGGCTCAGGGAGGATGTTCCTGCGCCCAAAGCCGGTCAGCTTTTTGGTCTGCTGGGCGGCTTCATAGAGCTGGTGCGTGCTGAAGTCGGTGCGCGTGGAGTCCTTGGGCTCGCCCGCATTCTTGCGTGCCTTTTCGAGGATGGCGCCCATCTCCCACGGCTTGCTTTCGGGAGAAAGGAAGAACTCACCGGGATAGAGGTCGTTGAAGCGGCGGGCGACCTCGCGGGTGAGTTCGACGTGGGCGACCTGG
>CAXTRM010000261.1:1898-4360 GCA_964246625.1 uncultured Acidobacteriaceae bacterium | reverse complement strand
AGCCGTAGGTGTTCAGGTCTTTTTCGGTGAGCTGTGCCTGCTGGTCCTTGAAGGTCGGGACACGTTCGAGCCAGCCAAGCGGCGTGAACATGCCGAAGAGGGTGGTGAGCCGGTCGTGCTCGAGGATGTCAGACTGCCGAAAGATGACGCAGCGGCCCGGGTCGAGGCCGGCGGACAGGAAGTCGAGGGCGATCTCGAAGCTGTTTTCACGGAGCTTGCGTGGGTCGGCGTAGTCGGTGGTGAGGGCGTGGAGGTCGGCAATGAAGAAAAAGCAGTCGTACTCGTTCTGCAGCTGCACCCAGTTGTGCAGGGCGCCCATGTAGTTGCCGAGGTGGAGCTTGCCGGTGGGACGCATGCCGCTGAGGACACGCGGCCGCGGGGTGGATCTTGTGGTCGAAGGGCTCATTTCCGTGAGCCTTCAGGATACATCCTGAAGTTTTAGAGGCTGTAGAGCAGACGGTCGAAGAGCGAAAGCACGGGCGTGAACACGGCCAGGATGATGCCGAAGCCGAAGAACATGAAGCCGAACATGAACCAAAGGCTGTACTTCTCGTAGGTTCGGGCGGCGTTATAGGGCAGGTAATAGACCAGGATCTTGCCGCCATCGAGAAACGGCAGCGGGACCAGATTGAAGACACACAGGAGCAGGTTGACCAAGATGCCGAAGTAGAAGAACAGCAGCAAGGGGAAGATAGGTGGCAGGCCAGGCGGCACGAAGTCCAGCATGCGCAGGCTGAGGGCGTTGGCGATCACGAAGGTGCTTTGCGCGGCAGCAGGGTTGGCGTGCTTGACCGCTACCAGGGCCACCAGGCAGACGATGGCGGCCAGGAACTGCGCGATCGGGCCGGCAAGGGTGGCCTTGATCTCATCGCGGGGGTGGCGAAAGTTGCGGCTGATCATGGGGACAGGCTTGCCCCAGCCAAGCACCAACGGCGAGCGCCAGATAAAGAGGAGTGGCCACAAAGCCATGCCAAAGAAGTCGAAGTGCGCAGCTGGATTGAGCGTTTGCCGTCCGGAGAGCCGGGCGGTGGCGTCGCCGAGACGATCGGCCATCCAGGACTGGGCGGCGTCATGGAGCGAGATCGACAGCACCATCACAACCAACTCAAAGACGACCAGGGCCAAGATCAGCGGAGACATCGGTCTAGCTTACCGGACGGGGTCGCAGGCGGCTGCAAGGCTATTCAAGGGCGAAGACGGCATACACGGTGGCTGCGGTTTCGATCTCGCGGGCGTTGATAGCCAAAGGCGGCGGCGGAGGAGCAGGTGGTGCCATGTCTGTCATCCTGTTGATGTTCATAGGTGCAGGCCGCACAATGCCACCTTCTACCTGATTGCTTGCATATAACAAGTCGCCTAGATGCACGCTCAATCCATTGGCCATGGCTTTGGCCTGCGCTTGGGCGCGCTGGATCGCCTTCGCGGCGGCTTCGGCCTGGGCAGCGTTGGGGTCGGCCAACTGCCAGTCGATCTGGCCGGATTGATTCGCCCCTGCACGGACGGCAATGTCGAGCAACCTGGCACTGTCATCGGCCGCCACGCGCACTGTCCAGCTTTGCCGAAGGTTGAAGGCCTTGGCTTGGCGCTCCTCTGCGGAGGGCAGGGGCGGGTTGAAAAACTGCGTTTCGGTGAGCTCCTGGGACTCGCTTTGGATGGTGTCTTTCCTAGCTCCCGCCGCAAGGAGCGCTTTCATGATGGCGTTGGAGGTGGTTGCTCCGGCGGTATATGCCGCATCGCGGCTGGGTCCATAGATGATGAAGCCGACGTGGACGACACCGATCTCAGCCAGGTGGGTGACACGCTCGGTCGCGGTGATGGCGACGGTGCGGTTGGCTTTGCTTACAGCCAGGGAGGCGGTGTCCTGAGCCCGGAGTTGTAAGCTCCATGGCAGTACCGCGATTGCCGCTGCAAGGGTTACCTCAAGACGCATCACATCTCCTCGCCGCGATGGGCTTTCTGTATCAACTCTTCCATGGACTGCTTGTGCTTCCTGGGACCGTGCGCGGCCTTGACTTTGCGATCAAGGATAAGGGCAGTGGGCGGCGGCGTGCCCAACTGATTGCGCGCCCTGGCTTTGACCACTTTGGTCACGGAAAAGATCAGGGGTCGTCGCGTTTTCTTTGCCATCACCCACGTGCCTTTTTGACAGGCTGAAGGACAGGCTTCATGGGGTCAAGCACAATCTGCGCCAACGAGAAAGGGCGCGACCTTTTCCACGCATCCGACGTCTGTAGCTGCAGGAGGAACCGTGAACGTTGCATCCACAGAGTCCGTGCTTCGCGCCCTTTACGGCTACTTCTTCCTTGTACTCATTGTGCGCATCGTGGGGCGCCGACCGGGCAAGCAGCTCACGCCGTTTGAGTTCATCCTGATCTTTTTTCTAGGTGGCCTGATGCTTACGGCGATTGTGGCCGATGAGGCCTCGCTTACAAACGCGTTCTGCCAGATCATTGCAGTGGCCT
>CAXTRM010000261.1:0-1888 GCA_964246625.1 uncultured Acidobacteriaceae bacterium | reverse complement strand
GTGCGGAACCGTTCCGAACGTGTGGCAAAGATCCTGGATGGCACGCCGCTCATTCTGTTGGAAGCCAATACATGGCGAGCAAACACCATGCGACGCATGCATATCCAGGACGATGATGTGATGGAAAAGGCGCGCGATCAGGGCCTGAAGACGCTCGATGACATTGAAACCGCGGTGCTAGAGCGCAATGGCGAGATCAGCATCCTACCGAAAGAAGAAAACTAACCTCGCAGAGCACGCACTGCGTAATCCATGATCGCGAACGCTTTGCGGAGGCCTCACGCAGATATGGCTATACAAGAAACGAAGCCCGTCAGCGCGAACGATGTTCCCCAGGTTGATGGAGCCATTGCTGTTGGGGAAGACCTTGCCTTTCAGCGCAGGTGGTGGCGCTTTGAAAAGATTGTCTGGACGTTCTTCATCCTGGTGCTTGTGGCGGACCTTCTAGGGCTGCTTGGACGTGGTCCTTTGGCCAATGCAAAACAAACAACCCAGGACGGCTCTTTGCAGCTGAAGTATGAGCGCGTTCTGCGCGAAAACACTTCCTCGATCTTGACCTTGTTGCCCGGTCAGAACGCAGTTCAGAATGGCAAGGTGACCATTCATGTGTCGAACGAGATTGTGAAGGAACTGGGTGCGCAACGTGTGATTCCGCAACCGGAACAGTCCATCGTGGGGGAGGGCGGGGTGACCTACGTCTTTGCGGCCAGTGCGGATCCGATCATCCTTCAGATCGAACTCAAGCCGTCGTTCATCGGTACCCATGCGTTCCAGATAGATGTCCCTGGCCACCCTGCTCTCAACGCGAAGTCTTTCGTATTGCCCTAAGGTGTGCCGTGGGAACCATACTTCATGCCATCGCCGGTTATTTCTTTCTGATGCTGGTCGTGCGTGTGCTCACGCGCAGGCCTGGCGGTCAGATGACGCTGAGCGACTTCGTGCTTGTCTTTCTCTTGGGGGGCGTCATCATTCTGTCCACGGCGGGGGACGATCGCTCCCTGACCAATTGCACGTGTGCTGTCATCACTATCGGGCTCCTACATCGGACTGTTTCCTGGGTGAAAGGCCGGTTGCCGCGTGTGGGCGCGTTTGTCGATGGGACGCCGTTGCTGCTGATGAAGCATGGGCAGGTAGAGGAAGACATGCTGCACGGCATGCAGATCGGACGACCCGACCTTGAGGCCGCAGCACGGCTGAAGGGCGTTCGCTCCCTGGATCAGGTGGACTTTGCCATCCTCGAGCGCAACGGCGGGATCAGCATCATCGAGCAAGAAGAGAAGGATGAGTAGTGGCATGGTCCGCACAGGGCTGTGCATGCTATTCGCCAGAGTTCGGCCTTCAGGTTTAGATTGCAAGGGCACACCACAGAGATGCAAGGGGCCGCATGGACCAGGCGACAACACAAAGCGGCTCAGCGCCGCAGCAGGATGAGCTAGAAGGCAGAAAGATCCAAACGGACATCCCGCAGCGCATGGATCGCCTGCCGTGGTCGCGCTGGCATGCGCGCATCATCATGGCGCTGGGAACCTCGTGGCTGCTGGATGGTCTGGAGGTGACCCTTGTCGGGTCGCTGTCCGGCATCCTGGAGAGCAAGGCCGGGCTTGGCCTGACCGATCCCCAGGTGACGGCCGCCGCCACGACGTATCTGATCGGTGCGGTCTTTGGTGCCCTGTTCTTTGGCTACCTTACCGATCGCCTGGGCCGCCGCAAGCTCTTCCTGGTCACACTCACAACGTACTCGTTGGCCACCGTGGCCAGCGCTTTCTCTTGGGGTTTCGGTCCGTTTGCCATCTTCCGTTTCTTTACAGGCATTGGGATTGGCGGCGAGTACGCGGCCATCAACTCCGCGATCGACGAGCTCATCCCGGCGAAGTACCGCGGCCGGGTC
>CAXTRM010000260.1:4471-4822 GCA_964246625.1 uncultured Acidobacteriaceae bacterium | reverse complement strand
CCTTTGGCCTGCTGGGGGACAGCCCAGAACAGGCGTCAACCGAGGCTGCCGCCGTCATGAAGATCGAAACAGCACTCGCCCAGGGCTCCATGGAACGGGTGCAGATGCGTGATCCCTCAAAGCGATACCACATCCTGACCGTCGCACAGCTTCAGGCGCTCACGCCTAGCTACAACTGGAAAACCTACCTCGATGGACTGGGACTGGGCAGCGTGCCGGACCTGAACGTCATGTCGCCCGACTTCGAGAAGACGGTCGAAACGGAGATCAGCAGTGAGCCGCTGGAATCCTGGAAGAGCTACCTGCGATGGCATGCGGCTCACGGAGCCGCCCCCCTGCTCTCTTCCAAGT
>CAXTRM010000260.1:1263-4461 GCA_964246625.1 uncultured Acidobacteriaceae bacterium | reverse complement strand
GCAACCGCGCTGGAAGCGCTGCACCCAGCTTACCGATCGTGCCCTGGGCGAAGCTGTCGGCCAGGACTGGGGGCGGGAAAACTTTCCGCCTGCGGCCAAGGACAACATGGAGAAGCTCGTCGCCGCGCTCAAGGTGGCGCTGGACCAGGACATTCAACACTTGCCCTGGATGAGTCCCGAAACAAAGAAAGAGGCGGAAGCCAAGCTCAATACCTTCCGCGACAAGATCGGGTACCCCCAGACGTGGCGCGACTATTCCAAACTGGAGGTGAAGCGGGACGAGCTGCTGGGCAACGCGGATCGGGCGGCCATCTTCGAACGCAACCGCGATCTGGCCAAGCTGGGCAAGCCCGTGGACGAGACCGAGTGGGGCATGACGCCTCCTACGGTAAACGCGTACTACAACCCGCCGCAGAACGACATCAACTTCCCTGCCGGCATTCTGCAGCCACCGTTCTATGACCTCAGCAAAGACCCGGCCGTTAACTTCGGTGGCATCGGTGTCGTAATCGGTCACGAAATGACCCATGGCTTCGACGACCAGGGGTCCAAGTACGGCCCCACGGGCAACGTGAAGTACAACGCCGACGGCACCATGGGTAGCTGGTTCACGACAGCGGACCTGAGCAACTTCAAACAGCGGACCGAGTGCGTCGCCAAGGAGTACGACGGCTTTCAGGTCGCACCGGGCCAAAATCTCAACGGGCACCTTACCCTGGGCGAGAACACAGCGGATAACGGGGGCATACGCATCGCCTACCAGGCTCTGCTCATGACCTTGCAACAGGCAGGGCAATCGACCACCGCGCAGATCGACGGCTACACGCCCGCCCAGCGCTTTTTCATCTCCTTCGGGCAGATCTGGTGTCAGAACCAGCGCGAACAGGCGGCGGTGAATCAGGCAAAAACAGATCCCCACTCCACAGGGGAATGGCGGGTCAAGGGTACGGTGCAGAACTTCGACGAGTTCGGCAAGGCGTTCGGGTGCCATGCCGGCCAGCCCATGATGCCGGCTGGCGGCGGCTGCCGCGTCTGGTAGAGCCGTCCGGTTCCTGCAGGCCTCGGAGCGAATGCCCCGGGGCCTGTTCTTCTTGAACGCGAGGATCTTCGCCCAGGATGCCAGCCTGCAGGGCGGCCAAGCAACAAAGTTGCCCCTCCGTGCTCACCAGCCGCGAGGCTGCCCGTCCCATCTTCGGGAAGTGGCAGGAAACTGCCGCAACCCCTACAATGAAATCAAGTTTTGTACCACGCCTCGAAAGTTTAGGATCCCACGGCAACAGGCTGTTTGGGCCCTGTGAGCAGGGTGGGCAATGAAGGAATCGCATGAAGTGGAGTTGGTTCGGCCGTGCAGCGCTGGCCCTGACGTCGGCACTTTCCCTGGGTCTCAGCATGACGGCATGTGGCGGTGGCACCATCGCCTACCTGTGGGCAGTGGGCAATACAGCAACTGGGGACTCCGAGGTCGTCGGCTATAAGGTCGATGACTTTACCGGCAATCTGACGGTCATCCCTGGTCAGCCCTTTTCCGCGCACGACACCAATCCTGTGTCGGTTGTGGTCCGCCCTGGCGGACGTTTTCTCTATGTCATCAATCAGGGAACAGGGTTCAGCGGCACCTCCCCGGGCAACAGCGAGGGCGTGGACCTTTACGCCATCGGCGGTGAAGGGGCCCTTACGTTTGAGGAGCACTACGACACGGAAGGCTTCGGCCATCTGTGGGCGACCTTCGACTCTACCGGGAGCTACCTGTACGTTCTGGACAAGTACAACCCGAACTACCAGGCAGACACCACCAAAGGCAATTTCGATGTGAACGGGGCCATCACGACCTTCTCCTCGGACCCCACAACGGGTCGCCTCGACGTGGTGCAGCAAACCGCCAGCACGCAGCCCAATCAGGCGTCACCGCTCTTTCTGGAGGTAGGTCAGTCGCCCCTGCGTATGGCGTCCACCGGCGCCTGCCTGTTCACGCTCAACTCCGTGGGGCAGAACATCACGACCTACAGCATCTCCAATGGGCAGCTCGGCACCGTAACCACGGGGTTGTTCCCTGTGAATTCGACCTCGGCCACCTCCATTGCAGGCAATGGCAGCTTCATGTTTGTCACAGACAATCTGAACGGCACAGGCGGTCGGATCTTCAGCTTCACGGTGGGCACAAACTGCGCTCTTACCCCATTTACCGCCTCCGGCGTGACCCCTGAAGACAACGGGGCAACCAACCCCACCAACGTCTTTCTGTCCGCTTCCACCAAGTACATCTATGTGCTAAACGCCAACAATGCCAACACGGCGACCACGACACAGGGAAGCACCATCTCCGCCTACACCGTGAACAGCGGGCAGTTGCAGGAGCTTTCCGGATCGCCCTACCCCGTGGGTGCGGGACCCCAATGCATGGTGGAAGATCCGACCTCCAAGTACCTCTACACCGCCAATGGCAACGACGGCACGATCACCGGCTACATCTACTCTGATCCGACCGGGCAGTTGGCGCCGTTGTCGCGCGGGTCGAGCTTCCAAACATCCACGAAACAGCTGAGCTGCCTCGTCTTGAGTGGCTCCGTCTAGGGTGGGACTTCCATGTGGCCTGCGCATCTCGCGGGCCGCGTCTTCAACATCGCCGGTGCACCGGCAGAAAGTAAAAGTCGGTCCCATCGTTCTTCGGGAGGGCCGTAACAAGGGAAGCAGATGAGGTTGAAAGCAAAGGTTCGTAGTGCGATCACCGGAGGAGCCGCCCTTGCGTTGGCACTCGGGCTGACCTCCTGCAGCCGCGACTACACCGTCGCCTACGTGTATGCCGTTTCGGCGTCGACCGGTACCATCTCCGCCTATGCTGTCGACTACCAGACGGGCATCCTGAACCAGATCAATGGTTCCCCCTTCTCCAGCACCGTGTCTGAACCGCTGAAATTGGTCGCCAATCCGAATAACCAGGCTATCTACATCCTTGGCGGGCCGAACGGATCGCAGGGCAACGAGGTCGAGGTGGCCCTGATTGGCTCGGATGGCAAGCTCTACGGTCAGCAGAGTGTGAACCTCACGGGCACCGAAGGCCCGGGTTCCAGCACGCTTCCCACCCAGGTCGGCATGGCCATCGACACCCGTGGCAAGTTTCTGTATGTCACCTTCACCTATCAGAACGGGTACACCAATGCCTCGCCCGGCCCCGGCGGCCTGAGCATCTTCCCTATCAAC
>CAXTRM010000260.1:0-1253 GCA_964246625.1 uncultured Acidobacteriaceae bacterium | reverse complement strand
CATCAACACGGACAACAGTCTTGGGACCCCGACGACGGTCAAAGTCGACAACACCCACGTGGCCGTTTCAGTATATGCCCCTGTCTGTGTCGCCACCCCCCTGATCAGCAGCAATCCCACCTGCTCTACCGGTACCGGCACAGGCGCCTACAACAGCTACGTCTACGTCGTGGACCAGGAAGCGGCCCTCGGCAAGCCGACGGTGCTTGGCTACGCCCAGGACATGAATACCGGCGCGCTCACCCCGCTCTCCGGCACCGCCTTCAACACCACCCTGAATACCTACCAGGGTGTCTCTGCCGGTGTGACGCCCAGCGCCATCGCCGTGGACGGCACCGCCAGCTACGTGTACGTGACCGATCAGGAAACCAATCAGATTTACGGCTACACCATCGCTCGCTCCACCAGCGGCAATCTCACGCCCATGCCCAGCAGTCCCTATGGCATTGGCTCCCAAACCACCGGTGCCCTGCCGCTCGCCATTGCGATCGACCCGCGGGCGAGGTACGTCTATACCGCCAACTCCAACGCCCAAAGTGTGAGTGCCTTTGCCATCAATCAATCCAACGGCAGCCTGTCTACCGTGGCCGGAGCTACCTTCACGACGCATGCCGGTACCAACTGCATCGCGATTGATCCCAACCTGGGCACCTATCTCTACGCCAGCAACTACCGCACCAACAACATCGATGGAGCGGAGCTGAACGCGAACACAGGTGTCCTGAGCGCCGTGGCGAACACCCCCTTCCCCACCGGTACCCTGCCCACCTGCCTGGTCGCGGTCGGCAACGGATCCCACGCCGTCTCTGTCACCTTCCCGTCTACCGGTACGACCAACTAGCCCGTCCTGAGCACAAAGGAGCCCCGGTGAAAGCCGGGGCATTCTTTTGTCTGCCAGAACGTCCGCCGCGCTGGCTATGCTCCAATGTGGAGGTGAGTCACCCTTCTTCCTTCCGCCTCGGCGAGGTCGCCGTTGGCAGCCGAGACCTGTTTCTTATTGCCGGCCCGTGTGTTCTTGAATCGGAACAGCATGCCAGGATGCTTGCAGATGCGATTCAGCGGATCGCGTCGGATCTCCGGTTGCCGTACATCTTTAAAGCCAGCTACGACAAGGCCAACCGGACCTCGGTTCGGAGCTTCCGTGGACCCGGTCTCTCCGAGGGCTGCCGCATTCTGAAGACGATCGCAGAAAGCAACAGGCTTCCGATCCTCACCGACATCCACACGCCCGAACAGGCCACTGTGGTCTCGGA
>CAXTRM010000259.1:363-4832 GCA_964246625.1 uncultured Acidobacteriaceae bacterium | reverse complement strand
CCCTATGCCAGGGACACCTTTGGCGGCACGCTGGCTGGCTCGCCCTTCATCCCGGGCCTTACAAAGCCAAGTACCAAGCAGTTCGGCTTTCTAAACTTCAATGTCACCCGTAACACCACGCCGGAGGTGTTGACCGGCACGGTGCCCACCGATGCCGAACGCGCAGGCGACTTCAGCGCTCTCATCCAGTCGGTTAATGGCGCAACCACCGGAACCCGGATCTATGACCCCGCCACTGGCGCGCAGTTCGCCTATGGCAATCAGGCAAATGTGATCGATCCGGCGCGCATCACTCCCCAGGCACTGTACGTACTCAATACCTTCTACCCGCATGCCAACGTCGGCACAGCCAACACCCAGGCCTTCAACTACCAGACCGTCACCACCGTGGGGCAAAACACGGCCAACCTGTCTTCGCGCTTTATCCGCAACCTGGGCGCCAATACCGCAGGCCCCTTTGGCGGAGGACGCTTCGGTGGCGGTGGCGGCCGGAATGCGCCGGCCACCCTGCACCAAAACCTGAACTTCAATTTCAGCTACTCGCACTCGGCATCCGACATCCGCAACATCATCCTGCCGCTCTCGGGCGCCTCGCAGGTCGATGGCTACAACCTCAGTGCGGGGTATGTGATCGGCAAAGGCCGCTTCAACAACTCGAGTACGGTAACGTGGAACCGCAGCCATGCCCTTACACGGAACTTCTTCACAGATACCGGAGCTGACCCGGCCGCGGCAGCAGGGATCGGCCTGCCCAGCACGGGGGTGCTTGGCGTACGGCCTGACTTCTACAACGGTTTGCCCTCGTTCAACATCTCCAACTTCCTTTCGGTAAACAACACCAACCCGCAGGACAACGTCGGCCAAACCCTCTCCTTCAGCGATGGCGTGAGCTACAGGCACAAACGGAACAACCTTCGCCTTGGCCTCGACATCCGCCGTGTACACCAGGACTACCTGGGTGGGGGCACACCGCTGGGCCAGTTCACGTTTACCGGGTTGAATACCGAAAGCCCCGCCGACCGCTGCTCCTTCGGCGGAGTCGCCTGCCCCCCTGGCACCCCGGCCTCCAGCAGTGTCACCACCACGGGGCAGGCCTCAAGCGGGGCCGCCTTCGCTGATTTCCTTCTCGGTCTGCCGCAACAAAGCCAGATTCAGGCTGGCCTGGCCAAGATCTACCTGCGCGAAAACGTCGTGGACTGGTACGTAAACGACGACTACCGGCTCGCGAACGGCTTCACTCTCAACGGGGGCCTGCGCTACGAGTACTTCGGACCGTTCACCGAAAAGAACGATCGTTTGGTCAACCTCACGGGCGTGAGCCCCGGCACAACCAGCGTGGGGTGCGTAACGCCGGACGGCATCACTGTGCACACCGCACAAGGCACGCTCACCTGCGCCCCAGCAGGCAACCGCTCGTTGCTTCAGCCCGATCGCGCGATGTATTCGCCACGCTTCGGCTTTGCATACCGTCCCCACTTTGTGAAAGACACCGTGCTGCGCGGCGGCTACGGGATCAACTTCAATACCACGCAGTTTGCCACCTTTGCTCAGTCCCTCTCCTACCAGGCTCCCTTCGCCGCAACCCAGAACAACGTACTCAGTTCAAAAAACAACGCCACCGGCTGCACGGCGGAGGCACCCGGACAGGCAACGAACTTCACCGTCGCCAACGCCTTCAGCTGTTCCAGCAAACTGTTTCAAAACACCTATGCAGTTGACCCGAACTATCGCCTGGGCCTCGTGCAGGTGTACAACGTCGACCTCCAGCGCACCTTGCCGTTTGGCATCGTGCTGAATCTTGGCTACAACGGCTCGCACGGCTCCAATCTCAACGTCGTGAACGCTCCCAATCACGCGTCCACCTACGTCACGACACCGGACGCTGTGGCGTTTACCTACCAGCAATCCACTGCGGAGTCGACCTTCAACGCCCTCACCTTGAACGCACAAAAGCGTCTCCAAAAAGGCATTGAACTCGGTGCGAAGTATCAGTACGCGCACAGCATCGATGATGCATCGAGCATCAATGGCACGACGGAAACCTCCTCCATCCAGGACCCCGCCAACCTGCTCGCCGAGCGCTCCAACTCCTCCTTTGATGTGCGGCATTCCCTCACCGGGGACTGGCTCTACGAGCTCCCTGTCGGTCCAAACCGTGCGTTTCTCAATCGCGGCGGCATCACCTCGCGCTTGCTCGACGGTTTCAACCTGTCAGGCAGCTTCACCATCACCTCGGGCCGCTACTTCACCCCGAGTTACCAGCAAACCGCCGCGCAAACTTCTGCGGGCGGAACCTATACGCTGCGTCCCAATCGCGACTTTTCGCAATCCATCTCCGCTGCCGGTTCCCTGCGTGGCTTCTTCAACTCGGCGGCCTTCTCCGCACCACCCAACAGCGATTACGGTTCTGCTTCCCGCTACTCCATCGAAGGTCCCGGGCAGCTGCGCATCAACGCCTCTCTTTCGCGCACCGTGGCGCTCACGGAAACTCGCTCCTTCGAGGCACGCGTCACGGCAAGCAATGTCTTCAACACCGTGCAATACAGCGGCATAGATACCACGCTCAGCTCCGCGACCTTCGGCCAGGTCACAGGGGCTGCGGCTATGCGGCAGATCACCTTCGTGGGCAGATTCAGGTTCTAGCGTGAACAAAAACCTCAAAGGACGGCATCTTCCCTTGGCTCTGGCGAGTCTCCTTCTGCTCACCGCGGGAAGCCGGGTCTGCGGACAAAGCACATCCCCAACCCCGCCGCAGGGCGGGCCGCAACAGTCGACCGCGACGCAGGCCGGGGGCTACCGCCTCACCGTCAATGCCAATCTTGTGCTCACCAACGTGGTCGTGCGGGACAGAAAAACAGGCGCCCTTGTCCGGGATCTCAAGGCCAGCGACTTCCAGATCCTGGAAAACAACAAGCCGCAACGGGTCGCCAGCTTCGACTACCAAACGGTGGATCAGGCAGCAGCCCTGCAGGAGCAAAAGACGGTCACGGGCAAAGCCACCGTCGCGGATCTGTTGAATCGCAACTTCGCCGCAGATCCCCAGCAGCTTCGCGACCACCGCCTCATCGTGATGTTCTTTGACCTCAGCACCCTGCAGGACGAGGATACGGACCGCGCCGTGGAAGCCGCGCAGCACTACCTCAACACGCAAATGCAACCTGCCGATCTGGTCGCGCTAGTCAGCTTTTCCACCTCGCTCAACCTCGATCAGGACTTCACGGCGGACAAACAGGCCCTGCTGCATGGCTTGGCGAAGTACAACGGCACCGATCAAAGCTCGTTCACCAACGGCACCACAGGCGGCACGACGGCGGGCACCAGTGACGATGCGTCCAGCTTCGTCGCAGACAACTCCGAATACAACAACCTCAACACCGATCGGGAACTCTACGCGATACGCCAGGTCGCACAATCTTTGGAAAAGCTCGAACAGCGTAAAAGCATGCTGTACTTCTCCGGCGGGCTTGCCCGCAACGGCGTCGAAAACCAGGCCAGCCTGCGTGCCGCCACCAACGAGGCGGCCAAAGCCAACATGGCCATCTACACCGTCGACGCGCGCGGCCTCCAGGCCCTGCCGCCCGTCGGCGATGCCACCCAGGGCAGTCTGCGCGGAACGGCCGCCTACACCGGCGCTGCCGTCGCCAACCAGTTCACCGCCAACTTCAGCTCGCAGGAGCTGCTGAGCACGCTGGCTACCGATACGGGCGGCAAGGTCTTCCTCGACTCCAATGACCTCGGGGCGGCGTTCCAGCAGGTGCAGCACGACACCGAGGCCTACTATATCCTCGGCTTTCGCTCCCCCGACACGCGCCGCGATGGCCAGTTCCGGCACCTCCCCATCAAGGTAAACCGGCCCGAGGTGAAGCTTGAATACCGCCCCGGCTATTACGCTCCCGCTGACTTTCAGCATCAGCGCACGGAAGATCGCGAACAGGCGCTCAATGACCAGCTCCGCAGCGATCTGCCCGCCCTGGACGTCGCCGTCTATCTCCAGGCCTTTTACTTTCGCAGCAGCCCCAATACCTTCTACGTCCCTGTCACCCTGCTTGTTCCCGGCTCCCAGGTCCCGTTCACGAAGAACAAGGATCAGGAAAAAGCTACGCTCGATGTTGTAGGACAGCTCAAAAACACGCAGGGCGTGGTCGTCGGAAATATCCGTGACACCGTCAAGCTGGCTATAGATCAAAGCGCTGAGGTGCAACGGCGCAACATCCAGTACTCCACCGGCTTCACCCTGGCGCCTGGTCGCTACCATGCCAAGTTCGTTGTACGCGAAAACGAAACCGGCAACATGGGTTCGTTTGAGACCGATCTCCAGGTGCCTGATCTCAGGAAGACTCCGGTGAAACTCAGCTCCGTGATGCTCGCGAGTCAGCGTACCCAGAGCCACGTGAAGGACTCACCCAACCTGCTCATCCGTGATGGGCAGGAGTACATCCCCAACGTCGCACACGTCTTTCGTCAGGACC
>CAXTRM010000259.1:0-353 GCA_964246625.1 uncultured Acidobacteriaceae bacterium | reverse complement strand
TTCTTGCTCTATGAGCTTTATGACCCTGCCCGGAGCAAGGACGCGCCTCAGGCCACCGCCGCACCCGGACTCGTGCGGCGCGACCCTGGTCCCGTGCACGTGCTGACGTCCATCGAGTTCTTGTCTGGCGGCACCAAGGTCTATGAAACGCCCCTCGTCACCGCCGACAACGTCAACGTTCCTGGCCGCGACGCCGTGGCCTTTCAGTTCGATGTGCCCTTGGCGCAGCTCAAGCCCGGCACCTATATCTGCCAGGTAAACATCATCGATGACGCAGGCGGCGCCTTCGCGTTTCCTCGGGCTGCCCTGCAACTGCAGCCCGCGGCCGTCACGATGCCCCGTCCTCCCCGGCC
>CAXTRM010000258.1:3035-4836 GCA_964246625.1 uncultured Acidobacteriaceae bacterium | reverse complement strand
TCACGGGGCCTTTCAGCGCGACCTTGTCCGCGGCGATGGAGTCCAACAGCGCTTGCGGGATGTATTCGCCGGTCTTGGCATAGGCGTCGGCGCCGGCATCGAACCGGTGCCAGTCGAAGCTGCAGCCGGTCTGGGCGCCGGCGGTCTCCAGGATGGCGACGACCTGGGCGGTGACTTCGGGGCCGATGCCGTCGCCGGGGATGAGGGTGATGGGGTGGTTGCGGGATTCTGCTGGCAAGGAGGCTCCTTGGGTTGTAGGGTCTAGGTTGTGGGTTCTAGGTTGTGGGTTCTAGATTGTGGGTGTCGAGGGCTGCTTGAGTGCCTTGGCGAGACCGCTCAGCATTCGCGCTGTGCGATCTGTCAGCTCCTCGCACCTGAGTAGATTTGCTTCAGAAACGTAGGAACGCTTGGCTGCGATCACAAGTTGTGTCTGGAGTTCGCAGGTGCTCGCCTTTGGCGATGAAGAAAAGTGCCGAAAATCCCTCTTGCTAGCTCGTGCTGAGCCCTCTGCAATGTTGCTCGCAATGCTTACCGCAGCGCGATGCATCTGGGAGCTCATCCCGAAAAGCTCATGCTTCGGGAAGTCATTGGTGAAGAGATAGACCAACTCCGTCAGTTCGATTGCTTTGTGCCAGACCTGTAGATCTCGGAAGGACTGTTTCACTGTTGGCGCACCTGCATATCGTTCCTCACCACTTAAACCCTAGAACCTAAAACCTACAACTTAGAACCTGTAAGACCTCGTCGGCCTTTCGCATCTCTGCCCCGCAGGAGGCCATCCAGTTCCTCTTTGAATTCATTCACGTCCTTGAAGTCGCGGTAGACGGAGGCGAAGCGGATATAGGCGACCGAGTCGATGTCTTTCAGGCGTGTCATGATCAGCTCGCCGATAGCCGGTGTAGAGAGTTCTCGTTCCGGCGAATCGATCACCGCGGCTTCCACCTCGTCGACGATGGCCTGCATTTGCGTGGCGGAGACGGTGCGCTTTTGGCAGCTGTGCAGCAGGCCATCGAGGACCTTTTGGCGATCGAACTTTTCGCGGCGGCCGTCCTTTTTGAGGACCATGTAGGGGATCTCGTCCAGGCGCTCGTAGGTGGTGAAGCGCTTGGTGCAGCGCTCGCACTCGCGGCGACGGCGGATGGAGTCGGCGTCCTTGCTTTCGCGGGAATCGATGACTTTGTCTTGCGTAAAACCGCAGTAGGGGCACCGCATGGGTGCCCTGATTCTACCAAGGGGCGTGGTCGCCAAGGTAGGCAGACGCAGGCACGCTACGGGTGCGAAGGACGTGATGCAGAGGACGCGGCGTTAGGGACAGGGAGCCCCACTGCACCGTGTGGCGCTTTAGCGCGACGCTTGCAAGGTGCCGGGGTTGGCTTTTCGAGCCAGCGCTTCTTTGCGGCGTTTGAACTCGGTCATCACGCGAACGACATAGGCCCGGGTTTCGCGATAAGGCGGGATGCCGTGAAAACGATCGACCGCGCCAGGGCCCGCGTTGTAGGCGGCCAGGGCAAGAGCAAGGTTGTTGCGGTAGCGCGTCAGCAGCCAGTCAAGGTAGGTGGTGCCGCCGTTGATGTTCTGGTCAGGCTGCAAGCTATTGTTTACGCCAAGCGAGCGCGCCGTTCCGGGCATCAGCTGCATGAGGCCCTGGGCCCCGACGCGAGACACCGCGTGGGCGTGGCCGCCGCTTTCCGCATGCACCAGGCTGGCGAGCAGATCCACATCGATGTTGTGCTGCGTGCCGGCAGAGCTGAGGAGACTGGGAAGGTCGGCAAGGCGGCTACAGTCTCGGCCGCACTCGCCG
>CAXTRM010000258.1:2410-3025 GCA_964246625.1 uncultured Acidobacteriaceae bacterium | reverse complement strand
CCGGCTGGCGGTGCAGGGGCGGAAGCGGGCAGGGTATCGACGGCAACGATCTCCTGCGTGGCTATGTCGACGTAGCTTGCATCGGCGTCCGCGGAGAGAAAGAGCCTGGTGTGGGTGCCGTCGATGGCCTGCTGCCGGGTACAGTCGTAGGTGAAGCCGTTGCGGAGGGTGACACGGTTCAGCGCGTGGGCGGGCAGGCCACAAAAGAAGGCGGTGAGGAGGCCCAGGTAGCTGACGCGATGACGAAACAGGCGAGTCACTGCCATGAGACTAGCACCGGCGCCGATCGGTGAGCATACGGCTTCCAGGGAGCGTGGCGGCCACCAGGAGAGGCAGAGCGAATCAGGCGTGGGCGAGGACCGCTTCGATGGCCTGCGCGACCCCGTCGTCGTCGTTGGTCGGCCCTACCTGCCAGCCTTTTTCTTTTGCGAGCTGCAGCAGTTCGCCGGGGGCGTTGCCCATGAGGATGGGGGTGCCGACCGCTTCGAGCATGGCGAGGTCGTTCCAGTTGTCGCCGAGCGCCAGGATGTCCGCCAGCGTGCAGCCGCGCAGCTCGGCGAGGTGTTCGAGCGCGGAGGCCTTCGAGCAGCCCACGGGCAGGATGTCCAGAATGGC
>CAXTRM010000258.1:0-2400 GCA_964246625.1 uncultured Acidobacteriaceae bacterium | reverse complement strand
GTTCCGGCTCGCCCACGGCGGCGACGCGCGGGTCACGGCTCAGCAGGGTTTCGGCCTCGTTCATGCGGGCGACGGTGCCGCAAAGCATGGCCTGGATGGGACCGGCGGTAGGGTCTGCATCGGCGAGATCCGGGTTGTCAAAATCCATCGCCGGGTCCCGCTCGGCGACGGCCACGGCTCCGGCGGCACGGGTCTTTGCCACGGGCCTGAGGGCATCGCCGATGTGGTCTACGTGGGCGATGTAGGATTCGTTGGCGCGCAGCCAGCTGTCCACGCTGGTGTGGAGGCTATTGGAGGCTTCGCACACGATGGCCCCGCGGCGATCTTCACCGTCCGGGCCAACGTTATCAAAGGTGAAGACGAGCGAATCGCGGAAGGGCCCGGCCTGTTCGACCAGCCATTGTGCGGTTTCGAGCGGCATGTGCTGGCGGTGGATCAGCTTGGCCCCGACGGTGCGGAGCACCGTGCCGTTGGAGCTGACCAGGGCATTGGTTTCGCAGAGCTGGAGGTCACGAATGACGCGCATGGCGTAGGTGTGACGGCGGCCGGTGGCGATGACGATCTCGATGCCGGCCTCGTGCGCGGCGTGCAGGGCGGCGCGATTGCGTGGGCTGACCTGTCCCTGGCTGGATAGCAGCGTGCCGTCGATATCGATCGCGATGATGCAGGGCTTGCTCATACGTCAAGGCTATAGGAGCCGTGTTGTGCTAGCGTCGGGGGCTTTTGTGGGCTGATGGCTCCGGGACGCCGCTTGTAGCCGGGCGCAGGTCCGCTGCATCGAAGACCTATGCCGAAGATCGCTTTTCTTGAGTGCGTCCGGTGCGGAAACAGGCTTTCCGCAGAGACGCCACAGACCCTGTGCCCGCTCGATGCGGGCTCGTTGTACGTGCGTTATGACATGGACGCGTTGAAACGTACGGCAAAACGTGAGGCGCCGGCGGCGTACGCGGCGGCTTCGGCCGCAAGTCTGGGGATGTGGCGCTACAAGGATGTGCTGCCGGAGGTCGCGCCGGTGACGCTGGGTGAGGGCTGGACGCCAATGGTGCAGTCGAGGCGCTACCCCGGATTGCTGGTCAAGGAGGAGGGGGCGAACCCGACCGGGACGTTCAAGGCTCGTGGGCTGGGGCTGGCTGTAACCATGGCCAAGCACTACGGGTTGCGGCACCTGGCCGTGCCTTCGGCGGGCAATGCGGCGGGCGCGCTGGCGGCGTATGCGGCTGCCGCCGGCATCGCGGCGCACCTGTACATGCCGCAGGACGTGCCGATGGCCAACTACCTGGAAGGCATTGTGTATGGCGCGGATGTCCATATGATCGACGGGCTGATCTCCGACTGCGGGCGGCTGGTGGCGGAGGAGATCAAGCGGCAAAAGGCGGCCGGGACGCCGGTCGAGGACACGTGGTTTGAGATTTCTACCCTGAAGGAGCCGTTCCGGGTGGAGGGCAAGAAGACCATGGGGTACGAGCTGGTGGAGCAGCTGGGGTGGCGCTACCCGGATGCCGTGTTTTATCCCACCGGTGGTGGCGTGGGGCTGATCGGCATGTGGAAGGCCTTTGACGAGATGGAGCAGCTGGGCTGGGTGAGCGGCAAGCGGCCTCGCATGTATGCCTTGCAGGCAGCGGGCTGTGCGCCGGTGACGCGAGCCTTCCATGAGAACAAGTCCGTGAGCGAGTTCTATGAGGGGGCGCAGACGTTTGCTTCAGGGCTGCGTGTGCCCAAGCCGTACGGCGACGCGATCATCCTGGAGATCCTGCGGCAGTCCGGGGGCCATGCGGTGAGCGAGGACGATGCGTCGATTCTGGCGTCGATCCAGGACTGGGCGAGGCATGAAGGCCTCTTTCTGTCACCGGAAGGGGCGGCCGCGACGGCGGCCTATGATTCGTTGCGGGCCAAGGGTGAAATCAAGCCCGAAGAGCGTGTGGTGCTGTTCAACACTGGGGCGGGGCTGAAGTACACCGACACGATCGCCGAGGCGATGCATCTGCGCCGGCCGGGGTCGTTGCCGACATCGTTGCCGGTTGGGGGCATCATCACGCCGGTTTAGGGCCGCTGGGCGAAGGCGCCGATGCCTGGGCCGAGTGCAGAAAGCTTAAGCACCGGTCAGGATGACGGTTTTGGCGAGATGTGGCGCGCACGGAGGTGCCGAGACGGCGCCCCCGGGGCCGGCACGCCGACGCGTGAGCCGAGTTTACTTTGCGGTGGAACAGGTTTTGCCGCCGACGCCGTGTCCGCCGGCGGCTTTGGCAGCGGCTTCTGTCATGTAGCGGCCGTGGGCGGTTTTGCCATAGAAGCGGTCGCCCGGGCAGTGATAGACGCTGGAGTTTGTGTTTACCCAGACCTTGTCGGGGCCGCCGCCCGGGGCTTCTTCGGCTGCGGGTTTGGGAGCGTGGTGCTTGGTGG
>CAXTRM010000257.1:2924-4886 GCA_964246625.1 uncultured Acidobacteriaceae bacterium | reverse complement strand
GCATACGGGATACGGCGCAAAAAGTCGTGCGCGTACGCAAAGACTTCAAGGGCCATCCTTTCCGCGTCCTGATGGGCCACGTCTCTGCCAACACTCGATCCATGGTCGTCTTCTCAGGCGACCAGAACACGGCGCACCTCATGGAAAGCATCGGCCTCACCTATGGGAGGCTCAGAAACCGCAAGCCGACCAACAGAGGTGGAACAGTAGTCTCCTGGGAACGGGTGGATGATTTGGACTGCGATGCGTTCTTCATCACGCCAGCTGCGTTTGAGCAACGCGCGGAGCGCGAGCAGGTGGCTGACCAGCTCGCGTTACTCGCAAAGCAGCCGCTGTGGAACCAGCTACCTTTTGTTCGTGCGGGACGTGTCTTTTACATGGACAGCTATTGGCAGATGATCACGCCAGTAAATGCGGACAGGGTGATGGAAGATCTGGAGCGTTTGCTGCTTCATCGCAACCTTGATGCCGAGTGGCACCTCAGTCTGCCCGCTACGCCAAGGTAGCCTTTCTAGGCTAGGGTCGCCGGACACGGAGTGGGATACAGGTAGGTCTGCCGGTCTGCGCGTCATAGTGCAGTTCCGCTTCCACGTCGAAGACCTCAACGATACGCGCGGCGGTCATCACCTCAGTAGGATGGCCTTGCGCCACGACCGCTCCGTCCCGCATGAGCACCAGCCGGTCGGCGTACCGGGCGGCGTGATTGAGGTCGTGCAGCACCAGGACGATCGTCTTACCCTGCTCGCGGTTCAGCTGCGTGAGCAGTTCAAGAATCACCAGCTGGTGTGCCATGTCTAGGTATGTCGTCGGCTCATCCAGCAGCAGCGTCGAGGTCTGCTGCGCCAGGGCCATGGCGATCCATGCACGTTGGCGTTCCCCACCCGAAAGCGTCTCCGCTCGACGTTCAGCTTCGGCTGCAATACCTGCCAGCAGCATCGCCTCCTCTACGATCCTCTCATCCTCAAGGGAGGCCGCCTGCCACCAGCGCTGATGCGGGTACCTGCCGAGACGTACCAGGTCGCGAACGTGCATGCCTTCCGGCACGACAGCCCCCTGCGGCAGGCTGCCGATCCGCAGCGCTACCTCCCGTGCGCTCTTTCGGTGAATGTCACTTCCATCCAGCAGCACCGCTCCGTGGCTTGGCTGCAGGAGCCGCGCGAGCGTGCGCAAGAGGGTCGACTTGCCGCAACCGTTCGGGCCGGCGATCACAGTGACCCTGCCAGGTTCGATCGATAGGGAGAGGGAGCTGACCGCTGCAGCACCGCCGGAAAACTGCACGGACACGCGATCGGCTGCGAGACCATCCTCCTGTTTTTGTTCCATGGTTTAGAACGTCCTCCGCCTGGTACGCACAAGAAGGTAGAGCAGATACGGTGCACCCAGGATGGCCGTCACCAGGCCGTAAGGGATTTCCAACGGCGGCAAGACGATGCGGCCCAGCAGATCCGCAGCCAGCACCAGGCAGGCGCCCAGCAGGGCCGAGAGCAGCAGGCTCGACGCAGTCACGCTTCCTCGCCAGAGGCGAATGGCGTTGGGCACCAGCAATCCGATGACAGCTACAG
Organism: uncultured Acidobacteriaceae bacterium; assembly: GCA_964246625.1. Classification (GTDB taxonomy): domain Bacteria; phylum Acidobacteriota; class Terriglobia; order Terriglobales; family Acidobacteriaceae; genus Granulicella. The sequence continues at coordinate 3,324 of CAXTRM010000257.1, read as the reverse complement.
GCCCGTCTACTGCGACCGAGGTACCTATCAGAACAGCGCTCACCAGCAGCAGCCAACCGCGTGCACGGTGGGTGCGGGAACCAAGGTTTTGAGCACGTTCTTCGCCAAGCGTGTGCAGGCGCAGCGTGCGGGCTGACAGAAAAACCACCGGGAGAAGGATGGGCAGGACGACGAGGATGGGCACAACACGTTGCCATCCCACATCGGCTAGGCTTCCTGTGATCCAGCGGAGCACCTCGTTGACCTGGAACTCTTCTCCGTAATTCACGACGGCGAGAATGCCTGCCGAGAACAGGATGCTCACCGTGACGCCACCCAGGATGATCCGCAAAGGTGTAGCCGCTGCTCGTCCGAAGCCGCGAGCCAGCCCCAACACGCCCGCGCCGGTAGAGAGCGCGCC
>CAXTRM010000257.1:0-2914 GCA_964246625.1 uncultured Acidobacteriaceae bacterium | reverse complement strand
GGTAACGACCCGGTTGGGGCATGGAAGACAAGAACGGCCGTGATCGCTGCGAAGGAGGCCCCTGCACTCACGCCCAGGACGCCCGGCTCCGCAAGCGGGTTCTGAAGCAGTGACTGTGTGATGCTGCCTGCCAAAGCTACTGCCGCGCCTACAAGAACAGCCGCCAGTGCTCGAGGCACGCGGAGAACCAGCACGACATAAGCAGCGAGAGGATCGTGTGGGTGCCGATGTAGAAGCACGGCGATCAGATCGGGCAGGCGCACGGGGTAAAAGCCCACCAGGCAGGCGGCGGCGAAGAGCAGTGCAAGCAGCGCGAGGAGCATGAACGCGGGACCCCACGTAGACGCCGTGAACAGCTGCTTCGTCAAGCGGTTGTCACAGCTTTCTTTTGCAGAAGCAGAATAAGCAGGGGTGCGCCGACGCAGGCTGTCACCAACCCTACGGGGATCTCGTCGTAAGACTCCCAAAGGCTGGTTCGAGCAATCAGGTCGCACAGGAGCAGAAGTGCTGCTCCCATAACGGCGGAGCCGGGGAGCACTATGCGGTAGTCCGGGCCGACCAGGGTACGCACAAAGTGTGCGACCAGAAGACCCACGAAGCCGATAGGACCGGCAGATGCAACCACGGCTGCACTGAGGAGCACGACGGCCGTGAGGCCCAGCGCCTGCGTAATGTTCCGATCGGCACTGATGCTTTGGGCGACATCGGGTCCCAGGCGCAAGGCGTTCAGCCGGCCCGGCAGCAACGCGCTTACGGCGAGCCCCGCTAAAACGAAGGGCGCGGCCAGGCGTACGGAAGACCAGTCACATGCATTCAATGATCCAACCAGCCAGTACAGGATGCTGGTGACGTCATGCCCCGTGCAAAGCAGGATCGTCGTTGTGACAGAGGCAAGCAAGCCGGCCAGCACCGAACCGACGATCACCAGAGAAGCTAGCGTATCTTCAACGATCAGCTTACTGCCGGCGTAAACCATCAGCACGGCGAGGGTAGCTCCAACTACCGAGAGAGGTCCGCGCCAAAAGCCGACGCTCACATGCAACATGGTGGCGGCAACGACCAGAGCCAAAGCAGCCCCGCTATTGACACCAAGCACGGCGGGATCGGCAAGCGGGTTGCGAGTCAAACCTTGCAGAATGGCCCCCGCAACCCCAAGAGCCGCACCCACCAGGACGCCGAGCAGAACGCGCGGCAGCCGCAGGTACAGGACGACGCTGTCGTCTGCGGACCCGGTGAAATGAGCAAACGCATGGAGTAGCCCGTGAACGCCGACTGGTCTTGCCCCAATCAAGAGGCACATGCCGATCAGAGCGAACAAACCGGTGCTCACCACTGCGATGCTCGCTAGCCTCATGTTTGAACAGGCTCCAACTTGTCCATCTTACGAGACAAGAGCAGGTCGCTGACGGGCATGTAGTTCGCGAAGGTGGACTCGCAGATCGGTAGTTTGGATTGGTAACGGGACGTCGGCCAGTGTGAAGTAACGCCGCTCAGGGCGGGTCTGGTTCCAGTCCGGAAGGCGGTCATTGACCGCGTTCCGGAAGCGTTGCTTGCAATCCAAGTAGCGCTCCGTGGTCTGGACAGACACGTGGCCTAGAAGAAACTGGATCTGTTCCAGTTCGCCTCCGGCTTGATGGCAGGGGCGGGCGCAGGTTCGACGAAGATCATGCGGCGCGACCGTACCGAGTCCGCTGTCCGCTGTCCGCTGTCCGCTTTTCTGACGATGGACCAGATGACCTTGGCGGTGAAGCCGGTACTCCGAACCTTGCCGGTCTTGCCGACCGGACGGAACAGCACTCCGCTTTTTAGGCTCGCAGAGCTCGTCCAAGCATCCACGGCGGCCTTGACCCAGTCCGGCACCGGCACGGTATGCATGTGACCGCCCTTGTCGATACGGTCCACCAGCACCCAGTGGTCCTCTCGAAGCGCAAAGTCTTCGACTGCGACGGTCACCACCTCGGCCCGGCGTAGACCGCAGCCGATCAGCATGGCCAGGATTGCGCGGTTGCGCACCGCCCGAAGCTCTGGGCCGGACGGCGAAGCAATAAGTTTTTTGCCCTGCTCGACGGAGAGCCAGTAGCCAACACGGACGCCGAGCCGCTTGGCTCCCTTCACCCGGCGAATGCCTGCAGCCAGGTCGGGACTGAGTAGGCGCAGTCAGAGGCCTCGTATGCTAGCCGTCGAACGGCAGCCAGCCGGAGATTGATGGTTGCCGGGGCGTACTTCCGCTGCTCCAGGGTGATCCGGTATTGTTTCGCTACTGGTGGTCATAACACGATGCTGACGGGCTGGTCTGAGACCTGTCGCTTCCCAGGAGCGTCTCCACTTGGAATCAAGGCAGCAGGTCCTGGTTTGCAGCTCGGTGCCGGCTTGGTGGCCTGGTTGAGGCTACATCTGGTGTCGCCGAAGGCAAACCGCTTTCGCTTTCTCTTGTGGGTTCACACGGTCTTTAGTTTGCTCATCTCCTCGGGTTACGTCGCTTTAGCGGTCTCACCGGCCTGGGAGATGCCGCCGAGATCATCGCCCGGCTCCATCCTGCTATGGCCTGGCGCGGCGGGCTGCTTCTGTTAGGCGGAGCCCTTTACTTCCTGTCCATGCGGGTAACCGCGTTCGAGCTCAGACGCTGGACCGGCTGAGACGACAAACCCAGACGTCTGTTTCGCCTCGTCTGGATCCCCTATGTCTCTGCCGGATTGCTTGCGTGCTGTACCGGTGTGCTAATCCAAACCATGGGCACGACCGGCTTGGCAGTGGGTACGCCTGCGATGAATCACGCAGTGGGACGTGAGTCTGCGCTTGCTTGGCAGCGTTATCCTCTTTTGGCGCTGGATCGGGCATGTTTGGCTTGCCGAACATGCAAGGCGAGTTGGCGTCAAGGGGAGTCTCGCCGGCCGTCTACCTTACGTGGAGCGCG
>CAXTRM010000256.1:0-4914 GCA_964246625.1 uncultured Acidobacteriaceae bacterium | reverse complement strand
CTGAACTCGTCAGGCGCGGCCTTTTTGACCGCGAAGTGTGATGTGTGGACGCTATACCCGGAGGTGGCCGGGGAAAAGCTGGAGGCACTGCGGCTTGAGCTGGACGTGAGCGATGAGGAGGTGGCGTTCGGGGTGGGGTGTTATATCGACCTGCTGCCGCGGGAACGCAGCCTGTTCGCCTCAGCCCATGTGGCCACGGACCGGCTGGCACGGCTGGCACGCCGGGCGGCGCGGCTGCCCCACTCCCATGCGGAGCTGGCGTTTGTTCTGCGTCCGGCGATGGTGGACCTGCTGGCACCGCTGGAGGGGTACAGCGCAACGATGTACCTGACCACGGTAGCCGGGGACCCGGAAACGGCAGCGCGGCGGTGGGATGCGGCGCTGGAAGATGTTGTTCACCTGCTGCGCGAGCGGGAGTGGGCCGTGCCCCCCGGCTCCGCTACAATCGATGCAGCCCAGAGTTAGACGTTTGCTGCTGTGGGCGAGTAGCTCAATTGGATAGAGCACCGACCTTCTAAGTCGGGGGTTACAGGTTCGATCCCTGTCTCGCCTACCATTCCGCTTTGCCTCGTATGCGGCTCCCCCTGAACAGGTTTTCTTCGGCAAGCCCCTCGATGTTGGGGCCGAACATGCGCGTTGCGGGAGTTCCACCGAGAGCAAGTGACTTAGAACTCCGAAGGGTGACTTATCGACTGAAGAGTCATTACCTAAGTTCTCTTGCGCAGTTTCCTACGATCAGCCTACGATTTCGAGACTCAACTTGCCGCTCTGTTTTTGTTCTGTCTTTGGCTCCTACTTGATCGTGACAAGGAAGACATGCGCATGTCCACGGAACGTTTGATCGCCGAGCCGAGTGGCATCCCTCCGTCCAAACACAGTGCCCCATGGTCCCGCCCAGGGCTGAACCGAGAGTCTGTTCTGATTGCCACCTGGCTGTTTTTCTTTACGGTGCTGGTTTTACTGCTGTTGTCCGAAGCGCGGCAGCCTGTGCCGAAGGGGAGCTACGGGCCCAAGACCATCACCGACAACACGGTCTCGATCGATTGACCAAACCCTGATGGTGCCGGTGCCTCGCCGTAGTCCGTATGGACTCAAAGGCGTTTTCTAGCCGAGTTCGTGGACGGTGAGACCTTTCACCTTGATGTCCGGTGCCCTTCGACTGGGGCCAAAGGCGTGAACCAGCCCGGTCAGGCCCATGAGACCAGCGGCCAAGGCGCAGACGCCTGTCCACGCATAGTGCTCCCACGCAACGCTGGACAAGGCCGACCCACCGGCACCTCCCACGAAGTACAGAGTCATGTACAGGGTATTCAACCGGCTGCGCGCCTCAGGGTTCAGGCCGAAGATGCGGGTCTGGTTGGCTACCTGCATCATCTGGGTGCCGGCGTCGAGGGCGACGACACCGACGACCATCGCACCAAGATGAACCACGGTCGAGCTATGCAGCCGTTCCTGAAGCCACAACCAGCCGAATGAGGCCGTAACCAGCGCCCCGGCCAGGCTGATCACGAAGCGCGTGCCGCGGCGGTCGGTAAGACGGCCGGCGAACGGGGCCACCAGCGCGCCTGCCGCGCCGACCACACCGAAGGTTCCGGCGACCCCTGGCCCAAGGTGGTAGTCCGCGTGGAGCAAGAAGGCCAGCGTGGTCCAAAAGCAGGAAAAGGCGGCAAAGGTGAGGGCGCCGATAAGACCTGACTCCCGCAGCAGGGGTTGGGTGCGGAAGATGGTCCACAAAGAGCGCAGGGCCTCCGGATAGGTGAGGCGCTGCCTGGGCGGGAGCCGGGGCATCACCTTCCAAAGCAGCGGAACAAAGGCCGCGTTGAGAACCGCGGCCACGTAGAAGACCGTGCGCCAGCCACCGAGATTGCTGATCCACCCCGCAAAGCTGCGCGCCAGCAGGATCCCGAGCAGCAAGCCCGTCATGACGGTGCCGATCGCCTGGCCGCGGCGCTCGGACGATACCAGATCCGGTGCGAGCGGAAGGGCCACGTGCGTAACAGACGCAAACAGGCCGACGAGCACGCTGGACAGCACCATCCAAAGCAGCCCATGAGCCAGGGCAACCAGCAGGAGGGCTGCGGCTGCGACGCCATACAAACGCATCATGAGAGCCCGCCGCTCGGCCACGTCACCCAGCGGCACAAAGGTGAGCATGCCCGCCGCATAGCCGACCTGGGTAGCCGTGGCCACCAGCATCATCTGTTGGGCGCTTGCATGCAGCGAGGCACCCATGACGAGCAGCAGAGGCTGGTTGTAATAGATGGAGCCGACGCCCACCGCACAGGCCAGGCCCAGGAACGGCAGCAAGCCGCGCGGCTCAGGGGTGTGGCGGGTCAGCTGCGAGGGTTGCTCTTCCTGTGTGTCCGCCATCTAGGCATGGATGGCACAGGCACGGCACGCGATGTGCGGTGGACCGAGATCGCCGCAAAGTAGAGCGTCAAGGGTGGAAGACGGGAGAACTGCAGCCTGAGGTGAGGCGCTACAGGATCCAGCCGCCGCCGGCGACCTCGTCCCCCTGATAAAAGACAGCGGACTGGCCGGGCGTGACGGCGCGCTGCGGCTCGTCGAAAATGGCTTCGACCTCGTCAGGGCGGGTGAGGTACAGGGTGGCGAGGGCTGGCTCGTGACGGTGCCGAATCTTGATGCTGACGCGGATGGGCCCGGAAGGCTCGGCGAGCGACACCCAGTTCAGGCGATCGGCACGCAGCGTCCGCGTGTACAGGGCCTCGTCGTTGCCCACCTCCACGCGATGCGAGTCCGGGTGGATCTTGAGCACATAGAGCGGGTCCGGCGAGCTGAGGCCCAGGCCTTTGCGCTGGCCGACCGTGAAGCCGTGGATGCCTTCATGACGGCCGAGCACCTCGCCCGCGGGGGAGACGAGCTCGCCCGCACTGGCGGGCAGGGTTCGGCCCTGCTCCTCCAGGTAGGCGCGGAGGAAGTGGGAGTAGCTGCCACCAGGGATGAAACAGATCTCCTGGGAGTCCGGCTTGTGAGCCAACGCCAAGCCCTGGTCGGCAGCCATAGAGCGAACCGCTGGCTTGCACATTTCGCCAAGCGGGAAGAGGGTGCGGCTGAGCTGCTCCTGGGTGAGCCCGAACAGGAAGTAGGTCTGGTCCTTGGAGCGATCCGCGGGCCTGGACAACACCCACCGGCCGCGTTCCGGATCGAAGTGGTTGCGCGCATAGTGCCCTGTGGCAATGCGCTCGGCCCCGATGCCCCGCGCGGTGTCCAGCAGCTGGTCGAACTTGAGGTGGTTATTGCACAGGGTGCACGGAATCGGTGTGCGCCCATGGAGGTACTCTTCGACGAACGGGCGGACGACCTCGTCTTCGAAGCGCTCCTGAGCATTGACGAGGTAGTAGGGTATGCCGAGGTGTTCGGCGACACGACGGGCGTCGTACACGTCGTCAATGGAGCAGCAACGGCCCTGTACGCTTTCGGGCATGCCTTCGCGGCCCGCAAGACGGCGCTGGTTCCACAGCTGCAGGGTGAGACCGACGACGGGGTGTCCGTTTGCGTGCAGAAGCGCGGCCACCGCCGAGGAATCGACCCCGCCCGACATTGCTACTGCGATCGTGTCACGCTCGGCCATGAAGCTATTTTACCGTTTCGGGTCGCCGCCAAAAGGAAAAGCAGGCCAGCGCTCGATCGCTGGCCTGCTTCGGTCTTGGCAGGGACACCTCCGCCGGTTTCGGGGGAGGCTACTCGTTCGTCGCCTTGCCCTGACCTGGCGTCCCGGAGAGCCGCGCTTCGTCTTCTGCGGAGTGCACAACGCGAGCGCCGGGGGACGGAACAGCGACTGGACCGGCACCGGCCCGATAGCCTGCGCCCGGAAACCCCGTGCCGGTCGGCTTTGGGCTGGCAGGACGCGCTGGCTGGTTTGAATGCAGGAACGGAATCCGTTCGCCGAGGTGTTCGATCCCCGTCTTCGCGGCTGTGACCCAGCTTGCGATCTTCTCGATGGGCACCTTGATCCCGTGCTGGATCTGCTTGGAGACGTGCTGGGTCGAGGTGAGGGCTTCGGTTACGATCCCGTTGACCCGCTCCACCTGGCCCTTGGCCTTGTGGTTCACCTCCTGCGCGGTTTCGTTGTAGCCCTGCACGGTTTGGTTCAGTTGCGAGAAGGTCTGCCCGGCTTCGTCCACCTTGCCGCGCACCACGCTGGAAATGTGCTGCACGTCGTCAGTGACGCTGGCGATCTTGGGCTGCAGATCCGCGGTGACTGCGGCGATCTTGGGTTGCAGGTCGGAGGTGACAGCGGCGATCTTGGGTTTCAGATCCGCCACGATCTCGTTGACATGGGTCACGATCTCCTTGCCTTTAGCGACCAGCGGCGTCGCCTGCGCGATCAGGGGCTGCGACTTGGCGTCCACCGTCTTCATCAGCGCGTTGATCTTGGAATAGACCACCAGACCCGCAACCGCAATCCCAACAAGCAAGAGCACAACGATCAACGTGAGGACGATCTCGCAGATCATGATCAGGTGAACGTCGGTAGCCAAGCTGGCTGTGTCCTGAAACAGCAGCATGGCCGTAAAGTGAAGGGCTTCCATGGTGACTCCTTAAAGTCCTTTTTGCGAAGATGCGCCCACGCCGCGGCGAGATGTGCGAAGGATGTTTCAGTAAAAACGAAGGGCCGGTGAACGCACCGGCCCCGCTAACGTCCAAGAACCCCTACGAGACCGAGGGCGCCTCATTGGTTTTGGCCACATAGGCCTCTTTGCCCGCGTCGACCGCCGCTTGCACAGCGTCGCTTTGGTTCTGCACCAAATCCTTACCCTTTTCTACGTACTGGGACCACTGGGTGCGCCCTTTATCGTAGTACTCCTTACCCTTGTCCACGTACTGTGAGGCCTGATCCTTGCATTGCGCGAACCCATCCTTGCCCTGCTAGACAGCATCGTTGACCTACTC
>CAXTRM010000255.1:2483-4993 GCA_964246625.1 uncultured Acidobacteriaceae bacterium | reverse complement strand
GAAAGTAGAAAAGATTTGACTCATCACGGGCCCGGAACGTGTCCACAGACGTGTCCACGCGCGATCGATAGAAAGCTGTAACCAGTTATACAAAAGCCACTTAGCTTGCGATGTCTACCTTCTGCATCGGCAAATAAGGGGGCTTCGGGGCGGTCCGGTGATCTTGTTGCTTGGACAGAACGAGCCATGCGGGTTTTTGCCGCTCTGTGATTGAGACCGGTGAGACGCCGGACAATTCGTGTGAGATGTGTTCACAAGAAGCAGAGAGTGCGCCGAAAAGCATACGTGCTGCCCGGATTAGCTGGAGGCGCAATTGGCGGTCCAGAGGTGGCTTCTTTGTCCAGGATGAGCAGCTTGTCTTCTTCAGGGGCCAAGGTTTGGACGGTAGGTGGACTGTTCTGGACGGTACGGCGGAGACGGCAAGGTGGTTGCCGACCTAGGCTACTGCTGAGGAGCACACCCTGCATGAAAGACCTACCCAAGACCCCTCTTACCGAAGAGAGATGGAAGACCTCCTTCGAGAATTACCTCAACGCCTTTACAACACCTTCCTATGATGAACAGCTACGCTTGCTGCGCGCCAGCGTTTCGGATCAGGTGGTGTTTGCCAATCCAGGGGTGGAGGGCAGCGGACACGCTGATGTGCTGCGCCATATCGCCGCTTTTCAGCAACGCTTTCCAGGCAGCCGGTTTCAGCTTAACTGGCTGGTTCTGCAGCACGGGCAAGCATTAGGGGAATGGACCCAGTTGGATGAAAGAGGCGTCGAGACGGTGACAGCCTACAGCTATGCCATGTTCGACACCGACGGGCGTGTGTCACGTTGGGCCGGCTTCTGGCGACCGGGCGCCGTGGCCGCGGTGTACTCCGGGGAACAAGAGGCAGCGAAGCGAGAAGGCGACTGACCCAGAGCGCGCCTGAATGCAGTGCCGAAGGCGCTTACGGAACGGAAGCCGACCTTGGTGGCGATCTCTGCAACGCTGAGCGTTCCTCGACGAAGCTCGTCTTTGGCGATGGCTATGCGCCATTGCTGAAGGTAGGTCATGGGAGGCAGCCCAACTACGTCCGTAAAGTGCTTGCTGAAGCCTGATCGCGACTTGCCGCACACCCGCGCCAGCTTGGCTGTGGTCCAACGCTTGGAGATGTTGCTGTGAAGTGTACACAGCCCCGGCGAAAGGCCCGGGTCGCTTAAGCCGGCCAGCAGCCCGGTTCTGGGTGTTTGCGCTATACCCTCCTTGCTCCTCAGGAGCTCAACCAGGAGCAGCTCGACCAGCCGACCCACGACAAACTCACTGCCGGGCCCAGGTGCTGCCGACTCGCTCTGATTCAGAGCGAGGAGCATGCGGACGCGATCAGACGAGACCTCTCCGGGAACAACATGCATCAACGCCGGTAGTGATCCTGTGAGCAATGCTTCGCTTTCTGTGTCGAAGACAAAGCGCCCACCGTGGATGCTGACTGAGGCCTCGTCTCCGTCACCGACTTGCATTGTCCTTGTGCGTGTCGAGGCGATCAGCGCCCAGCTGTCTATCGGGGACGTATCCGGATCGGACGCAATGATCGTTGGGACGCTGGTACGCACGATGACAAGCTCATGAGCGGCTATGGACAAGGGCTCGGCATCTGCTCGAAACATCATGCAGTGCCCGCGATCTACCCGAAAGAAGATGAGGTCGTTGCGAGCGGGAAAGGAAAGGCTCCATCGGCCTCCAGCGCAGATGGAACCCCAAAGTGTGGCCCGTGGACGGAGAAGGCGGATCAGGTCAAGAAAAGGATCCATCGGTCTGGTGAGCAGCTTAACGTCAAGCGCATCTTTCTGTCGCTTTGCAAAGGTGCAACGAGTGTACGGTAACCATGCCCCTGGGGAGGCGGCATGGGAACAGAGCGAGGTGTACCTCGCGGTCAGCCTACTTCATCATGGCAGGATGTATTCCGGTCAGCATCGCTCCGAGTACCGCGTTCGCCCTTGTTTTGCGGCCTTCTGACCGAACGAGCTCGTGCAAAGCTCTAGTGGGCTGGAGCGATCTGCTGAAGTTGTTGCTTGAGGGCCGCGGCGAAGACGTTTGAGGACTGGGGAACGGCACCGGGACGGATATGGGCGTAGGAGGCGGCCGCGGCGAAGGCCGTGGGGGGAAGCAGGCGGGGCGGGGCAGCTGCCAGCGTGCTGAACGGGCGCCCGGCGAGGTCACCACTGTTGGTGCAGTTCGGGATCGGGGCAAGGTACACCATGACGTCCGTGCCGGGGATTTTGTAGGTGTGGACGAGGTGCTGCAATGTGTCAAAGCCGTAGTGCTTTAGATAGGCAGAAGGGATACGGCAAAGGTTTTGCAAGGGACCGAACGGATCGAGGTAGGGTGCATGGCCCAGGCTTGCGAGGGTTTCCTGTTCGCGACTTTTACCATGCAGAAATTCGACGAGCATCTTGGAGCCGAAGGTGCTGTACAGGCGGAGCGGAAAGGCAAACAGCTCGATAGGGTGCCGCAGATAGTACAAAGCGTTTGCGCCGGCTGTT
>CAXTRM010000255.1:0-2473 GCA_964246625.1 uncultured Acidobacteriaceae bacterium | reverse complement strand
GCCGGGCGCCATGTGCTGGAAGTCGAGGTTCCAGGGAGAAAAGTAGAAGACGATCAGCCTGGGGGCCTTGTGGTGGGCCAGGTAGTTGCGCAGGGGCGCATCACCGATCACGGGCAGGCTGCCTACGGTGCTTGGCAACACAACAGAATGGATGCCCACGGCTTGGTTGACGAGCCGTGGATCCACGCCGATGAATGCACTCGAATCGCCCCAAACGACTACATCGGCGTCCGGCGTTCCGGCCAGATAGGGGTATTCCAGGACAGGGCCCCACTGCGTTTCACCCCATCGCTCATAGGAGCGTGAACAGACCAGAGGAAAGGCTGCGAGCCACAAGGTAGCAGGGACGAGCAAGGAGTACAGGAGGTAGCGAACATAGCTCCGCGGTGTGGGCGGCGGAAGGGTGCCTTCGCCCGCGTCGTCTCGTGTTGGTGAAGTGTCGGTGCTGACCATAGCTTTCAGGGTGTTGCGCGGGTACCCGGCACGCCAGGCGGAGGCGGCTCAGAACTGGAAGTACAAGAACGTTGTGGGATTTTCCATCTTGATGAGAACAGCGAGAAACGCAGTGCCCAGGGCGAGTCCCCAAAGCGGCGTAGGCGCCCACAACCAGTGGAAGCTGCCCTGCTGCCTGTCAGAAGGGGCAAGCTGGAGCGCAGGCCGGAAGCGGGCAAGGATCTGTTGTGTATTGGGAAAGGCCCACACGATGAAAAAGCCAATGGCAATCGGCACAAACGAACCTGTCAGCGGGTTGACGGTGCGCGCATCCAACCCGACGGTGGCGCCGCGGTGCAGGCCGAAAAGTCCCCTTAGCATGTCCAGGGCCGCGACCACGCTGGCCGCGCGAAAGAAGATCTGGGCAAGCAAAACAGCCGCATAGGTGAGCAGGACACTGCCGGCCTGCGTGCCTGCGCGCAGCAAGCGGGAAGGCTCCGGCCGCGGTTTGCCCCCGCGAAAGACGCGGTATGCGTGGTTGGCAGTGATATACATCGCGTGCAGCAGCCCAAAAAGTATGAACTGCATGCCCGCGCCATGCCAGATGCCCGCAAGGAAAAAGGCGATCAGGGTTGGCAAGCCGATCATCATGGCGAAGCCGGAGGGCGTGGCCATCGCCTTGCGGGAGATCTTCATGCCCCGCTGGGCACGTTGGCGACTGATCCAAAGGGCGATCGGGTTGTAAAGATACAGGGTGATGTAGCGGGTCAACGTCATATGCCAGCGCTGCCAAAAGTCGATGATGCTTGCGCTCTTGTAGGGCGAGGCGAAGTTGAGCGGGAAGTCAATGGAGAACATACGGGCAAGGCCGTTGGCCATGTCCGAATAGCCGGAAAAATCAAAATACAGCTGTAGCGAGTAAGAGAGCACGCCGGCCCAGGCGGACTTGGTGGCGAGTTGGCCTGCCGTGGTGAAGGCCGAATCGGCACCGGGGGCGAAGCGATCCGCAAGCAACACCTTCTTGCAAAGGCCCATCACGAACCACGTGAAGCCGATGCACATGTCATCGAGCCTGAGCCGGTAGTCCCGGTCCTGCTGAAACTGCGGCATGATCTCGCTGTGATGAAGAATTGGCCCGGCGATCAGATGCGGGAAGAACGTGGCGAACAGGGTGTAGCTGCCGAGGTCCTGCTGCACGGCACCGCCCTGCTGCAGGTCAACCAGGTAGGCAATCTGGGTGAAGGTGAAGAACGAGATGCCGAGCGGCAGCACAACGTCACTCCAGTGGTGGATCGCATGCATGCGCCCTGCAAGGAAATTGAGTAAGGGAAAGAGGTACTTGAAGTAGCACAGGGCGCCGAGGTTTACGGCGATGGCAAAGACCAGGAGGACACGTGGACTGATGTCATTGGCGATACGGCGGCTGATCAGGGCCCCGGCCATGTAGTTGAACAAGATAGAGGCGCACAGCAGAATTACAAACGGCGGCCGCCAGTAGGCGTAGAACGCAAGCGATGCGAGCGCCAGCCACAACACCACGGCACGACGATGCCAGCGCGCGGCGAGCTGGTAGCCCAACAGCGTGATTGGGAGGAAGGTAAAGAGGAAGAGATACGAGTTAAACAGCATACGGCGCGCCGGCTGCGCTTATGGGCTCCCAGGAGAAACGGTCGATCGCTAAAGTTCGCTGTCGCGCCAGCCAGCCCTGCGCTGTTTATGCGGGCTGTGCGGAGCCGGCCTTTGCATGCAGCTTCTGCTCCACGAGGGTGACGAGATGGCCGACGTTATGCAGCGACTCGATCTCGACGGTCTTGAATTTGACCTTTAAGCGAACCTCGACCGCCACGATGAGGTTGACGTGATTGGCCGAGTCCCAGTCATGGATGTCGGCCGCTGTGGTTTCCGGTGTCAGGACGATGGTGTCGTCATCAAATACATCGCGAAAGATCTCTGTCAGCTGGCGATAGATGCTGGCGGTGGCCATGCTTCCCCCTTGAGCACCTTCATGTGCGTGGGCCTGGGCTGGTAGTCGGCGAGCGGG
>CAXTRM010000254.1:2854-5020 GCA_964246625.1 uncultured Acidobacteriaceae bacterium | reverse complement strand
GACAAAAAGGGCCTGGTAACGACGCTGACGCAGAACGACTTTGCGATCACGGTGGACGGCAAGCAGCAAACCATCCGCTACTTCGACCGCGAGACCAATGTCCCGCTGACGGTGGGGTTGCTGGTCGATGTCAGCCGCAGCCAAACCTCGGTCCTTGAAGAGGAGCAAAAAGCCAGCGACACCTTTTTGCAATCGTTTCTCCGGCCCGCGGCGGCGAACCGCCCGGCCGACAGGGCTTTTATCATGCAGTTCGGGCACACCGCCGAGCTGCTGCAGGACATCACGGACTCCCATCCGCTGCTGGCTGCGGGGTTGAAGCAGATTGGAACGCAGGCGCCGGGCAGCCAGGACGAGGACGCCTCCAACCGGGACCCGGAGACCACCGGGGACACGGGCTCAGGTGGTACGCAGCAGCCGACAAACGGCGGCGGCACTCGCGGCGGCTACGGTCGCCGGGGCGGGGCACCCAGTGGCGGTTCCGGCCGGTCCTCCGGTGCCCGGGGCGGCACGGTCCTGTACGACGCGCTGTTTCTCAGCTCGGACGACCTGATGAGCAAACAAACGGGGCGCCGCGCACTGATCGTGCTCACCGATGGCGTGGACCGGCACAGCAAGGAGTCGCTGCTTGAAGCCATCGAAGCCGCCCAGCGCGCCGACACCGTCGTGTACGCGATCTACTACAGGGGCCGGGAAGACAACGCCAACCGTGGCTTCGGGAACCCGGGCGGGTATGGCGGCTACGGTGGCTATGGCCGCCCCGGATACCCTGGCAGCGGCGGCCGGCCGGGCTCGGACGGAACCTACGCCGACCCCGATGGCAAGAAGATCCTCGAGCGTATCTGCACGGAAACGGGCGGTCGCATGTATGAGCTGAAGGGCAAAGGCTCGACCGACGCGGTGTACAAGCAGATCGGCGACGAACTGCGGGCGCAGTACCGGCTCGGCTTCACCCCGAGCTTTGAATCCGCCAGCGCGGGCTACCACGCCCTAACGCTTTCGCTGACCAACCCGGCCAACAAGAAGCTTGCGATTGAAACCCGCGAGGGCTACTATGCCGGTCCCGCTAAGGCATACTGACGGCTCAGGCTGCCCACGCGCCGGGAACTGCCGGCAGGTCCAGTTGCGAGGTCGGGTGTTTGGTGAAGGGTGGCGTGTTCTTTTTTTGGGAGCGCCAGCTCACCACGATCAGAGCGGCGATGACGATGACCAGGATGGCGCCTGCTGCCAGGTACACCACATGGGCAAACATGGACGGGTCTGGTTTGTTGCCTTCTTTTTCCATAGCAGCGTTGGATGCAGATGGCGCGGGAAAACAGGGCGATCGTCCATGGCGGAAGAATCGAAATTGCGTCCGGTGCATCTTTGCCCCATGATGGCTGTGAGAGAAACAGCCCGGAGGATCGATGAACCGCCTTACTGGATTTGGCCATGCTGTTGCCGTTGCTCTGCTGGGAGGCGTCTTCACCCTGGCCCCGGGCGCCCAGGTCACCGGGTCGCCCTATCCCCACGCACACATCTACCCGGAGATCAGCCAAGCGCAGAACGACATCCAAACCGCGCTGGTCGAGGCCCGGCAGACCCACAAGCGGGTCATTCTCGACTTCGGCGGGGATTGGTGCCCGGACTGCCAGGTGCTGAACATCTACTTCGGGCAAAGCCCGAACCGCGAGCTGCTGGACAAGAATTTTATCCGGGTCAACGTCAATATCGGCAGGGAAGACGCCAACCTGGACATCGCTCACCGTTATGGTGTGCCCGTGCAGGGCGTGCCGGCGCTGGCCGTTCTGGATGAGCATGGCAAGGTACTCTACTCACAGAACAAGGAGTTCGCGGACATGCGGCACATGCAGTCCAGCGATCTGACCGAGTTCCTGAATAAGTGGAAGAGGTAAGGAGCCCCGCTCCCCGGAGCGGCGCACACACATGCGCGCAGCCACAGCGGTTTCGGGCCTAGTCGAGAACGTCTGTCTCACCCCGGCACATCGCCTGGCCCGGTTTGCGCTGCTGCTTCGCCGCTCCGCCATCGCGGCGGCCACGCACGATGCCCTGACCCTTGCCCAGGCCATCGCCTATTCAGCCATGGTGGCGGTCTTTCCTGCGCTTATTGTGGCCGCGGCGGTGGTGGGTATGGTCCCCGGTGCCGGTCCGTTCCGCTCGCAGCTGGGG
>CAXTRM010000254.1:0-2844 GCA_964246625.1 uncultured Acidobacteriaceae bacterium | reverse complement strand
TTCGTGCGCATCCTGCCTTCCAACGTGGTTCCGGTTCTTGAAGGCTACTTCGCGGTCACCCATCGATCGCAAACCGCTGGAGCCCTGCTTGGCTCGCTGGGGGTCAGCCTGTTCGGTGCGGCCAACGTGATGGCGATGCTGATGGAAGGCTTTCGCCGGGCCCATGACCTGCCCGTGCTTCGCGGCAGCTTTTGGCGTCGGCGCGGGCGTGCCGTGGTCCTGGTACCGCTGTCCCTTGTCCCGATGACCGCGGCCAGCAGCCTCGTCGTCTTCGGCAATGCGCTGACGCATTGGGTCGGCCGCGACCTGCCTGACGAACTCAAGCCCGGCTTCGCCCTTGTCTCCCTGGTCCTGCGGTGGACGATCGCCCTGGCCGGCAGTACCGGCATCATCGGCCTGATCTACCACCTCGGCACCGACCTCACCCTGGACGTCCGCGCGCACATCGAACCATGGTTCCGCGAGCCGTGGAAGGAGCTGCAGAAGAGCTGGACGTGGCGTGCCAGCCTGCCCGGCGCTGCACTGGCCACCGCGCTGTGGTTCGTGGCGACCTTGCTGTTCGGCGCCTATGTGACCCGCTATGCGAACTACACCCGGGTGTATGGCTCGTTGGGCGCAGCCATCGCCCTGCTGGCGTGGCTCTACATCATCGCTCTTTGCGTGCTTATCGGCTCCGAGTTCAATGCGCAGTTGACCCGCCCCGGCCAGAACCAGGAAGGGCGTGCGGCGTTGATGAAGCTCCCGGGCTGGCGCTGGCGCCAGGACTGAGCCGAGCAAAGCTCCACGCCGGATTCCCGGCCAAGAAAACGATTGCCCTCACCGCCAAGGATTGTTCCCGTCGACTAGAATGACCCCTGAGATCGGCATGGGCCTTATCGGGGTCCGCAAATCAGCCGACGGCGAGTGGGCATGAACGGGGCTGACAGCAACTGGAGCGCGGGCAAAACAGAACGCCGGGCAAAGATCGTAGGCACGCTGGGACCGGCATCCAGCACAGAAGAGGTCTTTCGCCGGCTCGTGCGCGCTGGCCTGGACGTGGCACGTCTGAACTTTTCCCACGGCTCGCATGAGCAAAAGGCTGAGCTGATCGCCATGGTGCGCAAGGTCGCCCGCGAAGAGAAGAAGCCGATCTGCATCCTGGCCGACCTGCAAGGGCCCAAGATTCGCACCGGCACCCTTGCCGGCGGCAAACCCGTTCTGCTCGAGGCCGGCAGGCAGTTGACTATCACGCCGGAGCGCGTGGAAGGCTCCGCGGAACGCGTCAGCACGGTCTTCACCACCCTGGCTGAAAACCTCAGGCCGGGCGATCAGATCCTGCTCTCGGACGGTCTGATCGAGTTGCGCGTGGTCGCCCTGGACGGTGCCGATGTGGTTACCGAGATCATCAATGGCGGCTTCCTGGGAGAGAAAAAGGGCATCAACCTGCCCGGCGTCGCGATCAAGGTGCCGTCGTTGACCGAAAAGGACGAGGTCGACCTGGAGTTCGCGATTGCCCAGAAGTGCGACACCATCGCGGTCTCCTTTGTGCAGACCGCCGACGACGTCCGCTATGTCAAGGGCCGCATCGCCGCGCTCGGCTCCGACGCCTGGGTCATCGCGAAGCTCGAAAAGCCCCAGGCCATCGATCACCTCGACTCCATCCTGGAGGCCGCCGACGGCATCATGGTCGCCCGCGGCGATCTGGGCGTGGAGGTGCCTCCTGAAAAGGTGCCGGCCATCCAGAAGCACATCATCCGGCGCGCTGCCGAGTACCGCAAGCCGGTCATCACGGCCACGCAGATGCTCGAGTCCATGATCGAAAATCCGCGGCCCACGCGAGCCGAAGCCTCCGACGTCGCCAACGCCATCTATGACGGCTCGGACTCGGTGATGCTGTCCGCAGAGTCCGCCGCGGGCAAGTACCCGGTCGAAGCGATTGCGATGATGGCCAAGATCGTGACCGAAACCGAAGCGCAGATCCTGCTGGAGCCTCGCAAACCGACCGCCTGGCAGCGCCGGTCGTTGTCCATTCCGGAGACCATCTGCGAGTGCATGGCGCACTCGGCGCAGGATATGGACCTGGCGGCCATCGCGATTTTCACGGAAAGCGGCAACACGGCGCGTTTGCTGTCGAAGTACCGGCCGGAGGCGCCGATCTTTGCGATGAGTCCCTTTGAGGCAGTGGTGCAGCGCACGATGCTGCTCTGGGGCACCCACCCGATCTGCGTCAATCGCTTTGACGGTACCGATCTCCTGGTGCAGGTAGCCGAAAATGTGCTCGAAGGTGCGGGCTTCGTGAGGTCCGGTCAGGTGGTGGGCATTGTGGCCGGTACCGCGACCAAGACGGGCGCTACCAACTTCATGCGTTTGCACTCCATCGCGGCTCGATAGCTGAGGGTTTTCCCGTCGCTTGGAGGGAACGGTTCCTTCAGGCGAGCCAGGGATTGTCAGAGCTGGGCTTGATTTCTGCAGACATCGCAAGCTCCGTGTACGAGGATTAGCCGCGGGTGCATCGCGGGGGCGGCGAGAAGCGTCGCGACGACGGCTTGGACGCGGCTCGCTGCAGAACAACCCGAAGCGGCAGGCAGCTACAATCGCACCATGGGCCGCATCCACGTACTCTCCGACCAGGTCGCCAACCAGATTGCGGCCGGCGAGGTGGTGGAGCGGCCGGCTTCGGTAGTCAAAGAGCTACTGGAAAATGCATTGGATGCAGGCGCCACGCGGATCCGGGTCGAGGTGGAGGGCGGGGGCCGCAAGCTGATCCGCATCGTGGACAACGGGTATGGCATGGGCCGCGACGACGCCCTGCTGGCCTTTGAGCGGCATGCGACCTCGAAGCTCCGCAGCTCGGACGATCTGCTC
>CAXTRM010000253.1:1474-5057 GCA_964246625.1 uncultured Acidobacteriaceae bacterium | reverse complement strand
AGTTCTATCGGGGGTTCGAATCCCCCACTCTCCGCCACTTCTGCGAAAGTCCCGTGAACACGGGGCTTTTCTCATTGTGGCAAGTCTCTGCTACCCGAGTCTGCTACCCATAGTGCGGCACATCTTCCGGATGCGACGGTCGGCGTGGGTATTCCCCTTCGAGGGAACAGCATGCGCAGTCAAGTCCAGCTCTACATCCGTGTCCGCCTGTAGGACGGTTCTTACCCCTACCTTCTAGCCGTTTACGCCAAAAACGGGAGACTCAAGCCTGGGTTCGGCATGCATCAAGGGCGGGCCGTCGAGTTCTCCCCGTGCACCTACTACCTGCGTTACAGGCATGGCGGCAAACGCCGCTGGGAGGCTGTTGGGACCGATGCTTCCACTGCCCTCGTCTTGCTGGGCCGAAGGACGGCGGAGCTGGGCGAAGCCGACGTGGATCAGCTTGGAGCAAGTGGATCGGCTTCTACCACTCAGGCGTACACCGCAGACAACCCTGTTGGGTCAGCACAGCCCGGAACAGCCGCTCCCGCGATGAAGTGGCCCTTAACCGATGTCAACATACCCCGAGCTGTTACTCCGCTCTTGGAATTGGGCATTAAGCAGGCGACGAGGACCCTGCCGTAGAGGGGCAGCGTTCGGCATTCAGGTCAGGATCGTAAGGCCGAGCGCAGCTGCCAAGGATCCGCAGCCCATGATGCGACAAACTGCTCTACGGCATTAGCTCTGACAAGACCTGCATGCGCGGATGTCAACGCCTAAGCTGATCCAAACGCTACCATAAACCTGATATGTATGCCGGTGGGTACGGAAGCCATCGCTCCGATTGTTTCTCATCAGCCACCACCAAGCTTGGCCGAACAGTCGACAACCTTCAGGTAAGTAACTTAGCCGCAAGCGCAGCGCAAGAATAACCCTGATATATCAGAACGATCAGGGCACACTGAGATATCAACTCAACACCCAGGAGACAACAATGCAGGACAAATCTGATGCCGCGAGTAGACGACCTAACGAAGCGTTCTTCCGGATCATGCAGCAATCGGCAAAGCCGCAGGCTTGCCGGTCACAGGAACTACGCCAGCGGTCTCGTTCAGTCCGTTGGTCCTGCAAGTACCCGGTCGGCCTGTTGACTTGCAGATGCGAATTTTTGCTTCAGTCACAGGGCGGGATCTGCCCGTATCTTGCTTTCACATGGACAAGGACGTTCGAATCATCTGTCATCAATGAACGGTTATGCGCCACTGGTCAACTTTTGGGCGGCTCACGGGTTCGTAGTCATTCAGCCCACGCATCTGAGCTCAACAACGCTGCGCCTCGATCCTAAGACCCATGTTCTGGCGATCGCGTGTGGAGGATATGATGTTTATTCTCGACCACCTCGACGTGATTGAGGCTAGCGTCCGGACCTTGCGGGACGGCTGGATCGAAGCCGGATCGCTGTCATTGGCCACTATGGGCGGCCATACGGCAGGCATGCTCCTGGGTGCGCAACTGATTGATGACTGACTTCGCTTGGGAGTGCCAGCCAACCAAAAGGTCAGGACTCCTTGGCAGAAGAGGACAGGCTCTCCCTCGTCCAACTCGATTCAGTGTAAGTCGACATTTCGACATTGGCGTGCTGTTCTATTGATGGCCTACCTGTCCCTGTAAACTTTTGTGAGTCGTGGCACTAGTCAAGACCTACACGGCACGATCTAAGTCAAGTTGGAATGTAATTAGGTCGATCTTTGTCAGGGTTATGTTAGCTGAGAGGACTGGTGCGTGTGTCAGGTGCCAAGCCACGTATTGCTCCGCGTAAAGCTGCTGTGAAGACATGCCGTCGACTGGGACGATCACCTTTCTGCCCGTCAGGGCGGCAAACGAAGCGGTATTCAAGACTGCGCCCTCTGCTGCAGTGCCGGTGACGATCACCGTACGAATGCCCTTGTCGGTCAACAATGCGTCGAGGTCGGTTCCAATGAACTTATTCGGACCCGACTTCACGACCGGGTCTCCAGGTTGTGGCGTCAGCGCGGTGGCAATGTCTTCGGACCCGCCCTCTCCCCCAATGCTGTAAATCACATAAACCCCATGGGTCCTGGAAGCGGCCAGGAGTTTCGCCACCTTCGGAACCGATGCAATGCAACGCGGGATTTTCGAAGCGCTACAAGGACCCTTTCCGGGGTTCTGGGCGCCGTTGAAATCGAGAAGCAAAAGGGCTGTGTCGACCGGTGAGACCGTTGTGGGTTTCAAGGCTGGGGGTGGGGGTGCCTTGATCGATTTCCACTGGTTAAGGATTGTGCCAGACGATACCTGAGACTGTGCGGCCCGAGTACAGACATACGTCGCAAGGCCAGCCAGCAATCCAACCGCCGCGAACATCTTTGAACCTACTTTACTCATCATCGTTGTCCTTCACACTGTCAATGAAACTTGCCGTCTTCGTCCAAATCTGGGTCTGCGTTGCGATCCCTAGCCAAAGCGTTTCGCTCTTCTACAGATGGCTGAGAGTGCTTGAGCCCTGGATCCCTCACTTTTGGCGCTGCATCTCATGCCTCCACAACTGCCAAGCACGCCCAATGCTTGATGGCGATTCAGTAAGTTTTTCTGCGGCTCTACCCTCCCCATCAGACAAATAGACTACGTCCTGCCCGGCAAGAGCGACGGCCTGCTCCTGGCCCTTAGCGTTTACTTCGGTGTAGTACGCACGAAACACTGCAGTCTGTATCGAATCTCCGACGACCACGTCTCCATGACCACGCAGCAGTACGATGGACGCTGTGGGTCCGAGTTTGCGCGCCATTTCCCGGCCGAGGTCCTGTTGACCAATCATGAGGTCGGAATCGGGCTCGAACGGCCGATTGTCATAGACCGGTACTCCGCGAGCCAAGAATGCGGCAGTCTGCAAGAGTGGGCGCAATGGCACATTCGTTGCCGAGAAGGGAATAACCGTCGGGGAGTGACTGTGGACGACGCAGTTGACGTCGGGACGTGCTTTGTACGTCTCTCCATGGATCCATTTCTCGTAATAAGAACTGCGTCCCCGTGGGTCGATTGGCTCACACTCGAGGTCATACTCCATGATGTCCTCAGGCGTCACCAAGGCAGGAGACTTAGCACGTGACATCCAGAAACGTTCTGGATTCTTTGGGTCACGAACGCTCACATGCCCATATGTATCGAGCACCCCTTTCAAGGCCAAGACATGATTCGCGAACACCAAATCCCTCAACAGCCGACGATCGAGTGAAACGTCGTGAACCTGTGACCGGGCAAAGACAGATCTTGCCAGCAGCACGGAACCGAGAGCAATTGTTTTCGCAGCTATGGTCATGTACCTGTGTGAAGGCGTGGCGATTGCATTCTCTTGTTCGGCTCTCTTCGGATCATTGCTCATGCTTTTTCCTTTGTCGGGAATCGTTGCGAACGCTTTTCAGCCTTAACATTGGTAGACCTAAAGAACTCAACCGTATGTGCTTAGCACCTCAAAGACACGCGTGATCTCTCGCTCTGGGATGTTCAGAACCCGCTCCGCCAAGATCGTACTCAGCGACTGGAGCGCCATTCGCAGCTGAGCGGCCGCCAGGCGTACGTCGCTGCGAGA
>CAXTRM010000253.1:0-1464 GCA_964246625.1 uncultured Acidobacteriaceae bacterium | reverse complement strand
ACCCAGGAAAGAATAAGGAGAACGAGCGCCAGCGGTCCTGAGGAAGGTCCCAGGCGTGTTCCACGGAAGAGCTTGTAGCTGATCTTCGCGATTACGTCGCTTAACGTGCCAGAACGCACAGGCTGGAAGATATCGGTGAAGACTTCGTGCAAGGCGAAGACGATCATGAGAAAGCCAAGAACACCTAAGAAGGAACGACTTGCCATGCTTACCTCCAACTGCTGTTCTTCGCTTTTCTTCCTAGCGTCGTGCGGTGCACCTCAGGAGGCTCCCGCTCTCCCGAAGCGATTCGGCAATTCATTACGTGTGTTTCCTCTAAGCCGCTTTGTACTCCAACTTCTCTTTGCCGACCTTAACGTGTCGTAGGCATGGTTTGGTGCGGTTACGTCGTTACAATCTGATCTCTTCATAAGAGCGTCGAGGCGGCCCTCTTCGGTTTGGCCCTACCACAGACGGCTAAACCTCATGTGGTCCTTCCCACAGCGCGTACGTGGGAGAGCATCTCCAACTGCTCCGAGTACGGCAGCATAGGAAAAGCATACGTGTGGCGATTGGTTGCGAAAATGGCTGAAGAGTAAATGTACACTTGCGTGTTATGCAAACCACGGATCTTAACCTGGCTCATCCTTCTGGATGTCTTGTTACGCGAAGAAAGCGTGACGCTCGCAGCAAAAGAAGCTGGGACTTAATGCACCCGCGATGAGCCGATCCCTGGAGCGAGCACGAAAAATGATGGGTGACCCGATCCTCGTCCGCGCGGGAAAGCGCCTTGTGCCGACGCCAAGGGCTCTTGACGTTAAGCCTCGGATTGAAGCTTTAGCTGCAGAGGCGCGAGCTATCATTTACACGGGACAGGGAAGCGATCTGGCCGGTACGGACCGCCTTTTCACGATTCGTGCGGACGAGTCGTTTGCGACTGTTTTTGCGGGTGGGATTGTTGAGCTTTTAAACGCCAAGGCACCACGCATGAGGCTCCGCTTTGTAGGTCGGGCCGAAGAGAATGTGGAAGCCCTGCGGGATGGTAGTGTCGATCTCGAGTCGCAGCTCAAAGCTTAGATATGGTCGCCTCGGTTCCCGAGTTCTACGGCCAGATTGTCCGATCGATCTTCGGCTTGCAGACGTTCCGCATACCTCTGAAACTCGAGTCAGTCACGTTTTGCAGTTGTGGCATCCGCGCTTCAACGCCGATCCGGCGCACCGTCTTCTCCGAGAATGCATGAGCCAAGCCTGTGGTCAGAGAAGTCCGGAGGAGATGACGACAAAAGTAAACCGCGTCGATCGATAGACGCGGCCCGGCAGCATTCGAGAACCGCCGCGTCCTCTCATGAGATCTGAACGCAGCGGTCTCGCTTCAGCTATCTTGTAACTCAGAGACGAGCCGCTACGACTTCAGGATGCGTATCGCGATCTGAGTGTGCTCCTCGTCAGCTTGCTTGGCCTCATCGACTGTATGTTGCATTGATT
>CAXTRM010000252.1:0-5072 GCA_964246625.1 uncultured Acidobacteriaceae bacterium | reverse complement strand
CAACCGGATCCGGGAAGGCAGTTCTGGGGAGAATGGATGGATTGACCCGACCTTTGCGTCGGGAAGTAGGCGACAAACAACTGGACGGGAAAACGGGGCTGGGCCGTTCTGTCCCCCCGATTCGGGCCGCTTGGCGCCGATGTATAAATCCTGTTGAGAAACTCACCCTTGCCAAGGATCTCAAGAGCCTCCGAACTGATCGGCACGTCCGTACTGTGGAGCCCATCAAGAGTTATGGGTACTTGTTCCAAAGGCGCACTTGGCGGAGCCTGGTCCACGTCTCCGCGAGCCTGAATCATGACAAGTGTCGCAAACAGACAGGCTATGACCACCCACCCCTTGCTGGACCTCACGCGGCGCTTCCCTTCCGGGCCTTCCAAAGAAACCCTGTCGCCTGATGAACCATATACAGGAAGCCGAGCGACACGAGAAACATCAACCAGCCGGAAAACTCGTGGAAGAAGCCCATCGCCTTCTCCGGATCCCAATACTGAACGCAAAGGCCTGTTCCAAAGATCCTGGCGGCATTCGCGGCGACGGCAATTGGAACGCTTGCCAACGCCAGCGCCACTCGACGGCCAACGCTGTCCTCAAGAAAGTAGCCGTAGATCACGGCCAAGGTGAAGAGGCTAAGGAGCGAACGTATTCCACTACACGCCTCCGCGACCTCCAGCTGCATGGCCGGGAGCTGGATAACGTTTCCCTCCCGCAGAACGGGTACCCCGGCTAGAGGAAGCAGGTTGCTCGCCATCTGCGACGCAAACAGTTGCAAGGGAAACGTGATTTGGTTGAACAACACCAACGGCAGGGGGATCGCAAGCAGAAGAACCAAAAGTACAAACTTGAGCTGACGGAGCATTGCGCGTCCACACAGCATCCAGAGCATCCCTGCGCCGAGTAGCAGGAAGGACGTTCGTGATAGGAAAAGATCCGCTCCCAAACGTCCGGTCACAAGGAGGAGGAGGCCTAGAAGAACCAGGGGCAAACCGGCCCACGAAGGCCGCAACGGCGTCTTTCGCAGCTCTTCCCGCTTGACCCATACCAGGTACGCGGCGAAGAAAGGGATCAAAAATCCATGGGAAAAATCCGGGAGCTCGTACCAGTCAGCTACCAGCTTCCGCAACACGGATTGGTAGAGCAGAACGAGCAGGATGGCCATAACGGCGATGGGCAGGGCGGTCTTCCACCGTAGCGCGCGTCGCTGCTCCTGCTGCATGCTTAAGGATGCGGCGAGGTCTCGCACTCCGCTGGACGCTGGCGTGGCCACGGAACTGCTCAGCGTCTTGGACGGTTGGGCCTGCACGGTCAAAGCTCCAGGTACTATCGCACACCAGCTTACCCTGTTCTCCCCCTTTTGCCTCAAATTTCCAAGCCTACCGGACGGACCATAGTTGTAGGCCATTTCCAGCTGGTGTAACGGAACAGGACTTGTTTAGCGAGCCCTGACAAGCGAAACTGTAGGAAGCGCCCGCCTTGAGTTCGATCCGACTTTCCGCAACGCACTCGCCGCTGCGCTTCACGAGGAAGATGATGAACGCCGGAACATTTGCAAACACTCTTCTAGCCGTTGCTGGTCTGCTAGCCTTGCCAGCAGGCAGGGCGCAGCAGATGGAAGCAAGGCCCGCCGTCAGCTTGCCGCGTGCTCAGGAACCTGCCCCGGCGCCGGTCACGCCGGCTGCTGTAAAAGGTCCTGTCGACCCCGATTACGTCATCGGCGCAGGCGACACGCTTGAGGTGAACGTCTTTAACGAACCCAAGTTTTCAGGGCAGTTGCCCGTCCGGCCCGATGGGATGATCTCGATCACGCTGGTCGGCGACATGCCTGCATCCGGCTACACCCCCATGCAGTTGGGACAAGAGATCACAACACGGCTTCGGAAGCTGATTACGGATCCTTCTGTAACGGTTTCCGTACTAGCCATCAATAGCAAACGCGTATACCTGGTCGGGGAGGTTGGCAAAGTCGGTCCCTTGTCCATGACGCCAGGCATGACGCCCCTGCAGGCCATTGCCACCGCGGGCGGCCCGGGTCCCTACGCCAATGTCAAAAAGATCTACATTCTTCGTGCCAACGGAGCCAAACAGCTGAAGATTCCTTTCAACTATAGGAAAGCCATCCGGGACGGCGACATGCAGGGCGTCACGTTGATGAACGGCGACACGATCGTGATTCCATGAGTGCCATGCTGCGTCGTTTCTCCTTCGGACTGCTGCTGCTTGCCTCGGCGGCACGGGCTCAGTCGCTTCCGGCCGACACGGGCGTCACTGCCCCTGGCGTGGGCTTCTCTCTTCCCAGGGTCGGCGGAAGTCTCAACTACGGTGTCAGCGCGTCGGAACTGGTTTCGACCGGCTACTACAACAACCAGGGCACAGGCTACAGCACAGGGATTACCGGCGATGTAGCGTACATCTCAAAGAGCCAGGCACATCCCTTTAGCGCGGTGTATGACGGTGGCGTCCTTATCGGAAACTCGGATCAGCCGACAACGGTGTTCCAGGGGCTCTCGCTTTCCCAGGTGCTGGCCACAAAACATTGGAACTTCACTGTCACAGATTCCGTGGCTTACCTTCCTCAAAGCCCGGTCGGCGGCCTTTCAGGGGTGCCCGGCACCGGAGATCTTGGAGTGGCGCCCATCTCCGTCGGTACCACGATTGGGGAGGGCATTCTGACCACGTACGGACCCCGCGTCAGCAACTCCCTCTCAGGAACAGCTGCCCGGCAGATCACCGGACACGTGTCGGCGCAGGCCACCGGTGTGTTCGCCCTGCAGCGCTTCATTGGGGACAACGCCAGCACGGCCCTGGACAGCACGACCGAGGGCGGATCCCTGGGGGTGAGCTACCGCTTTTCCGCACGCGACACCCTGACAGGAAATTACAACTACTCGCGATTCAGCTACCCGGGCGACACCCTCTCATTCTCCGCCCAGGGCGCGACCATAGAGTACGCACGACAGTGGTCTCGCAGGTTCACGACCGATGTTTATGCTGGCCCGCAAATCGTGAGTGGCTCCGGGGCTTTCATTAATGGAACATCGGTCAATGTTGCGGCTGGCGCCACCGCCAGCTACTTGAGTCGCTCCACGACCTACTCCATTGCCTACGCCCGAGGCGCCAACAACGGCTCCGGTGTGGTCCCCGGCTCGTTCTCTGACAGCATCAGCGCCGGCGCACGGCGCCAGTTTGGACGTGACTGGTCCCTGGCAGGTACGGTCGGCTTCTCCAGAACGACGACCCTCCCGAACTTCACCCTGTACGCCTTCAATGGTAAAAATGTGTTTCTTAGCGGACAGGGTTCACGTAGCCTCGGCCGTTCGTTTTCCGCCTACCTGAGCTACACCCTTGAGGATCAATCGACAAATACCCCAAGCGGCTCAGCCATTGCCCCGAACGCGTTTAATGGCTTGTACCAGGTGGTTAGCATCGGCATCAGTTACTTTCCACACTCCATTCTTCTCGGCAAATAAGGAGATCTCTCATGCTAGGTCATCGCCCACTGGTTCCTGAGGACTACCTTGCGATTTTGAAACGCCGCTGGTGGATCGTACTGCTTCCGCTTCTCATTCTGCCCATTGTGAGCTATTGCTTCAGCTACACCATTCCCCCAGAGTACCTTTCACAGACTCTCGTCCTGGTAGAAGGGCAGAAGGTACCTGAAGGCTACGTGAAGCCAGTGCTCTCAGACGATCTCGACAGTCAGCTAGCGTCCATGAAGGAACAAATCCTCAGCCGGTCTCGCCTCCAACCGATATTGGACAACTACAACCTGTTCAGCAACATGCATGTGGACATGGACACGCGCATCGACATGATGCGCAAAGACATCGAGATCAAGCCCATTCACTCCGAGGTGGGTCGCGGCCTGCCCGGCTTTTTCATCTCTTTCAAGGCCAGTGATCCGCATGTTGCCCAGGCCGTGTGCAGCGAGATCACGTCCATGTTCACCAATGAGAATCTGAAGCAGCGCGCCCAATCTGCCGAAGGCACAACAGATTTTCTTCGTGGCCAGCTCGAAAACGCCAAGCGCAATCTCGATGAGCAGGAGACCAAGCTGGCCCAGTTTCAGCAGAAAAATATCGGGCGGCTGCCTAGCGAAGAGAACACAAACTCCAACATGCTGGGCACCTTGAGCACGCAACTTGAATCTGCCAACCAGGAACTTTCGCGCAAAGAACAGGATCGGGCTCTGCTTCAGTCCATGCTGGCTCAGGCGACCAATGCCCCGGTGTCCAACGGCGTAACTGCGCCATTCCTCCCGCAGACATCCAACCCTGCACTGGAAGCCGAGCAGGGAGAGTTGCAGGTTTTGCAGAACCAGGAAGCGGATCTGCTGCTGCATTACACGGCTGACTACCCTGAAGTGATCTCGGTACGCAGAAAAATAGCCGACCTGCGCAGAAAGATGACACAGCAGGCGTCGGCTCCGTCTGTTTCGCGCATCCCCGGTGCCCCGGCCGTTGTTCGGGAAAGCCCGGCAGTTCAGCAGTTACGCGCACAACTTCGCGCCGCTGATCTGGGTATCGAGGAGAAGCGTCGCGAGCAAGGGCAAATCCAGTCAAGCATGCAAGGGTACCAGGCAAAACTGGAAGCCAGCCCTGCGGTAGAGCAGCAGTATAAGCAGTTGACGCGCGACCATGAAACGGCCCTCGCGTTCTACAACGACTTGCTCACCAAGATGAACACCGCAACCATGTCGACCGACCTGGAAAAGCGCCAAGAAGGCGAGCACTTTCAGGTCATGGATGCGGCCAACCTTCCTGACGCCCCGTTCTCCCCGAAACGACCCGTCTTCGCACTGAGCGGTGCCGGCTTCGGCCTTGCTCTCGGACTTTTGGTTTCGGGTCTGCTCGAGTACAGGGACACGACGTTTCGCACAGAGCGAGATGTCTGGGCCTTCACCAATCTGCCGACCCTTGGCGTAATTCCCATTTCAGATACACCGACCACCCAAAGCGGACGCGGCTTTAACCGGCTGACATCCTTGTTCCGCTTTGGCAAGAAGAAGCAATTGGCAGGGGCGAATAGCTAGCCATGTACAAGCAGTTCTTTCATCTACAACACGAGCCTTTTAC
>CAXTRM010000251.1:0-5092 GCA_964246625.1 uncultured Acidobacteriaceae bacterium | reverse complement strand
TGGCCGCCCAGCCACTGGTGCGCTACAGCTACCAGGATCCGATCGGCACCTTTGAAACCAACGTGATCGGGACGGCACGTGTTCTGGATGCCGTGCGGCGCACCCCTTCCGTGCGCGCTGTCGTCAGCGTCACCACGGACAAGTGCTACGAAAATAAAGAGTGGCTCTGGGGCTACCGGGAAACCGATCCACTCGGCGGCTACGATCCCTACTCCAGCTCCAAGGCCTGCGCGGAGATCGTCTCCGCCGCCTACCGGCAGAGCTACTTCCCGGTCGGCAAGTATGCCGAGCACCACTGTGCCGTCGCAACAGCCCGTGCCGGCAACGTGATCGGCGGCGGCGACTGGTCGACCGACCGCCTCATTCCTGACCTGGTGCGCGGCTTTGTGGCAGGCGAGCCGGCCTTCATCCGCCGCCCCAATGCGATTCGCCCCTGGCAGCACGTGCTGGAACCGCTGCACGGGTACATCCTGCTCGCGGAAAAGCTGTTGGCCGGCGAAAGCCGTCTCGCCACCGCCTTTAACTTCGGTCCCTTCGACGAGGACGCCAAGCCGGTCGGCTGGATCGTCGACAAGATGGTGCGTTTCTGGGGCGACAACGCACAGTGGGTGCTCGACCCGGAGCCGGGCGTCCACGAGGCCGGTTACCTCAAGCTGGACGCCAGCCGCGCGCGGGCCGAGCTTGGCTGGACACCCCGGCTGCGCCTGGAAACCGCCCTGGAGTGGCTGGTGACCTGGTACAAGGCGCATGCCGCCGGCAGCGACGTTCAGCAAGCGACTCTCACCCAGATCGCGCAGTACGAAGCGATCACAGCAATGCTGTAGGCACACTGTCGCAAGACGCAAAACGAGGGCAGCGCCGTGAGCGCTGCCCTCGTTGTCTGTTCCGTCGCTAAACGGTCCGTGCCGGCTTTGACTTTGAAGGTGCCTTGGCCGACTCCTCTACGCCGTCGCTGTACACGCGGATGGCCCGCCCGCCCACGATGGTCTTTTCCCCAATGACCGCTTCACAGAACGGATCGTTGATGCTCTCGGTGTCGATGATCTGGCGCCAGGGCGTGTGGTTGGGCGGCTCCGGCAAGGTGTACTCGACGCCGTTGTCTGAGGCGTTGATCAGGATGAGGAAGCTGTCATCGATGACCGGGCTTCCCTCTTCATCATGAGAGTCCAGCGTTTTGCCGTTGTACATCAGCCCGATGCTCTTGTTGCCTGATTCGCTCCACGCCTGATCCGAGATCTCGTTGCCATCCGTGCCGTACCAGGCCACGTCATGCACCTCTGAACCGCGAATCGTCTTGTTCTGGAAGAACTTGCGCCGGTGAAGATTCGGGTGATCTTTGCGCAGCTGAATCAGCTTGGAGCTGAACTCGAGCAGGCGCTTCCGTGGCTCATCCAGGTTCCAGTCATACCAGGTCAGCTCATCGTCCTGGCAGTAGCAGTTGTTATTGCCGCGCTGGGACCGGGCAAACTCGTCCCCGCCGGTGAGCATGGGCACACCCTGGCTTAGCATTAGCGTCGTCAGGAAGTTGCGGGTTTGCCGCTCACGCAGCTTGTTGATGGCGTCGTCGTCTGTTGGGCCCTCTGCGCCGCAGTTCCAGCTATCGTTGTCGTTGGCGCCGTCATTATTGTTGTCGCCGTTGGCCTCGTTGTGCTTCTCGTTGTAGCTGACCAGGTCGCACAGCGTGAAGCCATCATGCGCGGTGATGAAATTAATCGAGGCCGAAGGGGCTCGCCCATCGCTTTTGTATAAATCGCTCGACCCAGTGATGCGGTACGCAAAGTCAGAAAGCTGCCCCGCGTCACCCTTCCAGAAGCGGCGCACCGTATCGCGGTATTTGCCATTCCACTCCGCCCACAGGATGGGGAAGTTGCCCACCTGGTAGCCGCCCGCACCCACATCCCATGGCTCCGCAATCAGCTTGATGCCGGCCAGCGTCGGGTCCTGGTGAATGGTGTCGAAGAAGGCGCCGAGCTTGTTCACATCGGCCAGCTCGCGCGCCAGGGTCGAGGCGAGATCGAAGCGGAACCCGTCCACGTGCATCTCGGTGACCCAGTAGCGCAGGCTGTCCATCAACAGCTTCAGCACCTGGGGGATGTACACGTTCAGGGTGTTGCCCGTGCCGGTGTAATCCATGTAGTGACGCGGGCTGTCGGCCACTGTCCTGTAATACGTGGTGTTGTCGATGCCCTTCATAGACAGGACTGGGCCTTTCTCGTTGCCCTCGCAGGTGTGGTTATAGACCACATCGAGAATGACCTCGATCCCTTCTTTGTGAAGGCGCTTGACCATCTCTTTGAACTCCGTCACCTGGGAGCCCTTGTCACCTGCCGAGGAGTACCGCGACATGGGCGCGAAGTACCCCAGCGTGTTGTAGCCCCAGTAGTCGCGCAGGTCGCGATCGATCAGGTGTCCTTCATCGATGAAGTGGTGCACGGGCAGCAGCTCCACCGCCGTCACCCCGAGCTTCTTCAGGTAGGCAATGCTCGCGTCGTGCGCCATACCGGCATACGTTCCGCGCAGCTCCTCGGGAACCTCCGGATTCCGCTTGGAAAAGCCGCGGACGCTCACCTCGTAAATGATGGAATCGGCGATGGGCGTTTGCGGCCAGCAGTCGTCTTCCCAGTCGAACTTATTGCTGACCACGATGCTCTTCGGCACAAACGCCGCATCGTCGTTGTCGTCCTTCTTCAGGTCGTCGCCGGAGGTTACGTCGTAGGGGTAAATCGGACCTTTCGGATCCGGGAGCGTCGGCTTGGACTCGTCGGCATGCTGGCCGGTGATAGCCTTGGCATACGGATCCACAAGGAGCTTGGCTGCGTTGAAGCGGTAGCCCTTTTCGGGCTCCCAGGGCCCGTCCACACGGTACCCGTACTGTTGACCGGGCTTGATGTGACGGATCAGGCCGTGCCAGACAAAGGCGGTAACCTCCCGCAGCTGCACGCAGTCGGTCTGATTGCCCTCGTCATCGAAAAAACACACGTGCACCGCGGTGGCGCACTCGGAGTACAGGGCAAAGTTGGTTCCAAGGGTGCTCGGCGTCGCTCCTAGGGGATAGGGCTTTCCTGGCAGCAGAGTACGGGACATTCAGTTCACACATCTTTCTTCGGGCCGGCGCACGCCGTGTAGCCACAATCGTTGAGAACCATTACTGGATCATGTCGGTAGATGCATTCAAGGCTGTACCACGCTGCTTAGGCGGCGAGCGTCAATGCAACCAGCAGGATCTTCCCGCTCGAATGCGTCATTCACTAAGAGTGAGCGTCAACGGCACCGAATGGCTCACCACAGCGCCTGCAAGGTTGGTGGCGGTTCCTGTTACGGCGAAGGCATAGGTCTTCGACACGGTCCCCCCCAGGCCTTCACCCAGTGTTCTTGCGCCACAACCCGCAAGCAGCGCCACGCTGGCCAGGAGTACGCAGGGGAGCCAACCTGTCCTTTTCCGGCGGATACACAAGAGTCCCACGGCCAGGGCTGCCGCGACCCCACCCGCATCCCGGTTACCCGGCACCGCTCGAAACCGGCTCGTCGTCGCGTTTGTCTGCACGGTCACAGTTACCGTGGCCGAACCTGTCCCAGGCACCACCTGTGGGGGTGAGAAGGTGGCTGTCACTCCTGCGGGAAGGCCTGAGGCACTCATCGAGACCGCGCCCGTGAACGGTCCGGGTGCTGCCGACACCACCACGTCATAACTGGCCGAGCCGCCCGGCGCGGCAGTCCCTGCGGAAGCGCTGGCAGGCTGGACGCCGAAGTCAGGCAGCGCCAGAACTGCCAGGTTTTCCGGCAGCGAGGAGCCTGGGAGGAAGTTTCCATCACCCAGGTACTGAACCGACAGAGAACGCGAGCCTGCAGCTTGTGCCACATATCTTGCGCTGGCGACGCCTCCGCTGAGCGACCCTGTTGCCACCACCCGGTCGCCATCCAGGAACTGAACCGCTCCACTAGGCTGCCCGCTTGTGGAGGGCAAAACGGTCGCTGTCAGCATCTCAGGCACCCCGGCGAAGCTTTCGGTCGGCTGCCCCAACATCACAGTTGTAGTCGCCCGCGTCACTGTAAGTTGACCCGAAGCCGGAGCCATGCTGATTGTGTAGTTAGCCGCCTTCGGACCGGCCACGGTGGCCACGATAGTATGCGTACCCACGGCAGGGCTCTGCCCCGCTGCCAATCCGAAGCTGAGGCTGACCGTGTCCGCATCCCCCGGCAACACCCCGGTGCTCGTTCCCGTCATAGCGGGCAGCGCAGCCCCGTAGGGAGCCGTCACGGATGCCGCCGTCGCGGTAATCAAGGCCGGAGCCACTGAAGCCGTCACGCTGCCGGTGGCCGCAGGGCTGAGACCGTCGCCCAGGTACTGCAGGGTCAACGCGTGCACCCCTGCGCTCAAGGAACTCAGATCGAGCTGCACTGTCCCGGCATGGACTGTCCCTGTCGCAAGGGTGGACGCGCCGTCGGTCACCTGAACCTGCCCCTGCGGCAGAGCCAGGGATCCGGCGACGGTAATCACCATCGTCCCTTGACCATAAATCCCCGTTACGGGCCCGTTGGCCTGCACCATGGTAAGCCGTCCCGCCATAAGCGCAGCGGGCTGGAACAGCAGGCCCTGCCCGTTCACCTCCCGCACCGTCACGCCAGCCCTGTCGGAAAAGGCCACCATGCCAAAGTTCGAGTACGCCAGGGCGTGCGGGCCACGTACCCCGGCAGCCGTGGCAGCCGTGCCTTCTGAGCTGCCGCCCTGCGCTTCCACGCCGGTTCCTGCCAGCGTCGAGATCAGGCCGCCTGTACCGATACGGCGCACACGCTGGTTGGCGGTATCGGCCACGAGCAGATCCCCTCCTGCAGCGATAGCAAGTGCCGTCGGTGCGGCCAGTTCTGCTTTGCCCGCGTCGTCTCCATCACCCCCAAACCCCGACACGCCTGTCCCCGCGAACGTCCTAATGACCCCGGACAGGTCAATCCTGCGTACACGGGCGTTGTGGGTGTCTGCCACAAAGAGAGTGCCGTCGCTCCGCACCGCAACGCCCTGCGGACTGTCCAGCGCCGCAGCTACAGCCGGGCCCCCGTCCCCGCTGTACCCCTGCGTACCCGTCCCTGCAACCGT
>CAXTRM010000250.1:1724-5103 GCA_964246625.1 uncultured Acidobacteriaceae bacterium | reverse complement strand
TGCCAATACCGAGGATGTGAAGCGTCGCATGCTCTGGATGCACGTTGCGGTTACCGTCGGCTTGCTTGGCTTTCTGTTTCCGGCGATCCGGGGCGGCACAGCCCTGGCAAGAGGAGCGGCTCTGACCCCGGTTCAACGGACGGCCGCTCAGGAAGAGATCGTGATGGCAGTAATTTGCGCGGTGTTTACAGCCCTGTGTGTGCGGAGCTTCATCCTGGCGCGGGTGACGCGGACAGCGTAGCCGAGGGTTTGCACGCATCCGTTCAGCGACCAGACGCGAGCGCGCGGAGCGTAGACTTAAGAGACATGAGTAGTTTTGGACCATCGAGCATGGGAGCTGGTGCGCCGCGGATGCGGTCCGCGGATTCGCCGGCGCGAGGTACCGCAGCGCGAGCGGGCGCTGGCGAGACAAAACCGAAACCAAAGCTAAGCGCGATCTGGCCTGAGGTGTGGCCGGAGGGGAAGGCTCTGGTGTTACCTCGCCGGCGCCGGCTGCTGATGAGCTTTTGCCTGATGCTGGTAAACCGGGCAGCATCGCTGGTGCTTCCGATCTCGTTCAAGCCGTTGATCGACCGCGTGTTTATCCACGGGCGCATGGATCTGCTACTGCCGATCGTGGGCGCGGTATTGACGGCAACGATGCTGCAGGGGCTGACCTCGTACGCACTCACGCAAACCCTGAGCAAGGCTGGGCAGCGCTTGATTGCCGAGCTTCGCGTGCGCGTGCAGGAGCATATCGGGCGCTTGTCGGTGAGCTTCTACGACGAGAACCGCACAGGGACGCTTGTTTCGCGAATTATGAGCGACGTGGAAGGCGTCCGCAACATCATCGGCACCGGCGTCGTGGACTTCGTCGGAGGGGTGCTCACAGCGATCTTTGCGTTTGCCTATCTGGTGCACTCTTCGGCGCGGATGACCCTGGTGACGTTTTTCATTATGCTGGCATTTGCGGGCGTGATTCAGCGAGCCTTCAAGACCATACGGCCTATTTTTCGCGAGCGGTCCAAGATCAATGCCGAGGTCACGGGAAGGTTAACGGAGTCGCTGGGGGGTGTTCGCGTAGTGAAGGGCTATCACGCGGAGGCCAGCGAAGCACGTGTTTTTGCGTCCGGTGTGGATCGCCTGTTGACCAACGTGATTAGCTCGTTGACGGCCCAGTCGCTAATGACCCTGTCCTCCACGGTGATCCTGGGCGTGGTGGGTGCCGTGGTGATGTGGATGGGTGCGCATCTGCATGCGCAGGGCAAACTGACACCGGGCGATTACTTCAGCTATGTGATGCTGCTTGCCTTTATGACCGCACCGATTGTCGGCCTAGTATCCATCGGAACACAGTTGACCGAGGCGGTAGCCGGGCTGGATCGCACGCGCGAGGTGATGGCCGAGATCGAAGAAGACGCCGAGGCAGGACGCCGTGTGCTGATGGGAGATCTCGAGGGAAAGGTTGAGTTCAAGGATGTCTGCTTTTCGTATGTGCCCGACAAGGAGGTGCTGCATGGCATCAGCTTCACGGCTGAGCCCGGGACGGTCACCGCGCTCGTCGGCTCCAGCGGTTCAGGCAAGTCGACCATCATCAGCCTCATCTGTGCCTTCCACACGGCCACGAGCGGGCAAGTGATGGTCGACGGTGTGGATCTCGCCGGGGTCCGACTGGCGGAGTACCGGCGACAGCTGGGAGTTGTGCTCCAGGAAACCTTCCTTTTCGATGGGACGATCCGCGAAAATGTCGTGTTTTCACGACCGGATGCAACGGAAACAGAGTTTCTCGAAGCGTGCCGCATTGCCCGGGTAGATGAGTTTGCTGAGCGCTTCGCGGAAGGGTACGAGACCATTGTCGGCGAGCGTGGCGTCAAGCTGTCAGGAGGACAACGGCAGCGGCTGTCGATTGCGCGCGCCATCCTTGCGGACCCACGCATCCTGATTCTCGACGAGGCAACAAGTTCGCTGGATTCCGAGAGCGAAGCAATGATTCAACACGGATTGAGCTTTTTGATGAAGGGACGGACGACCTTTGTGATCGCCCATCGCCTGTCGACC
Organism: uncultured Acidobacteriaceae bacterium; assembly: GCA_964246625.1. Lineage (GTDB taxonomy): Bacteria > Acidobacteriota > Terriglobia > Terriglobales > Acidobacteriaceae > Granulicella. The sequence goes on along the minus strand of CAXTRM010000250.1, from coordinate 3,066 downwards.
ATCCGTCGTGCTGAACAGATTCTTGTTATCGAGGACGGCCGTATCCTGGAGCGTGGCACGCATGAGGTGCTGTATGCGCTGGAAGGACGCTACCGGGAGCTGTATGACCGGCAGCATGGGCTGGAGCGCAACCTGTTCCTCGCGCCGGGCGAAGGCGATGCGCTTGCTGCTGTTTCGTAAGCTTGCTGTGCTGTCGACATGCGAGAAGGGGGCGACTGGATCCAGTCGCCCCCTTTTTTCACGCGGAGACAGTGTTGGTTACGCCGTTGGCAGACCCATCCGTTGCGCAAGCTGATCGATCATCTGCTTGTGTGCGGCGATGACCTCTTCACCGGAGGCAACGGCGGACTTCAACTGGGGATCGCGCGTCGAGTCTTCTTCATCACGGAAGTCTTTCAAGTCTTCCGCGTGATCCTTGGCCATAGCTTCGACGTACTTCCTATCGAAGTTGGGCCCGGGAGCCGCGTTTAGTTCGTTGAAAAGATGTTGATGCTCGGCATTCAACGAGATGGAGGGCTTCAGGCCGACCTGTGCGAGGAAGGGGGCCATCTTCTCACCCATGGTCTGATGATCCCGGATCATTTTCTGGGCAAAGGCCCGGACGTCAGAGTTCTGGCTTTTCCGGAGAGCAAGCTTGGCAGTTTCCACTTCGGCCACATTGCCCTGCGAGCTCTTCGCCAAGAACTCCTTGTCACTATGAATCTGTGCCGCCGCAGTCCCTGCGAGTGCGAGCAGGACAACGGTGAACCCTAGCGCTTTCATCGTTCTGTCTCCAGAGAAGGGCGACGGTTTAGATTCCAGAAGGGGTACCAGCGCCCATTTTGGCCTGCATTTTATCTGCCATCACCGTATGCTGCGCGACGACCTTTTCACCCTTCTTGACAACGGGCTTCAGCTGCGGGTCTTGCGTGCTCGATTCTTCGCTCTTGAAAGAGTCCAGCGACTTGTGGTGGTCCTGGTCCATGGCAGTCATGTACTGCTTGTCGAAATCGGCACCCGAGAGCTTGCTCATCTGGTCATACATCTGCTGGTGGTCAGAGTCCAGAGCGGTCGCCGGGGTCACACCGAGCTTATCGGCGGCGGGCTTCATGCTCGCTTCCAGCTTCTGGTGATCCGTGATCATTTTCTGGGCATAGGCCTTAACCTGGGGGTTGGATGACTTTTGCAGCGCGAGCTGACTGAAGGTCATTTCGGTGTAGTCGCTGAGTGAGGCCTGCGTGACGAACTGCTTGTCTTGGTCCGCAGTGGAGGACTGCGCGCCAGCGAGGCTGACAAAAGAGGTGAGACCGAGACCCAGAGCGCACAACATGTGTTTCTTCATTTTTGGACCTTTCCAATCCGG
>CAXTRM010000250.1:0-1714 GCA_964246625.1 uncultured Acidobacteriaceae bacterium | reverse complement strand
CGTATGGTGAGACCCCTTACGACTCACGCTGCGTTGCATCTACTGAAAGGAAAGTCTTAACCCCGACAAGAGAGATTTCATGCAGCCAACACAAAAGCAAACTCCCGCCACCCCTCCCATTGCCGACCGCATACCACAGACGACCGTCCTCCATGGGATTGAGCTGCGTGACGAGTATGCCTGGTTGCGCGACAAGGGGGCGGACCGGGTAACGGCGTACCTGGAGGCCGAGAACAGCTACACAGCCGCAACGATGACAGAGACCGAGGAGCTACAGCAGGAGATCTATGAGGAGATCCTGTCGCACATTCAGGAGGACGACAGCTCCGTGCCGTACCGTGATGGGGGGTGGGAGTACATCAGCCGCACGGACAAGGGCCAGCAGTATGCCAGATACTGCCGCCGGCCTGTGGGAGCCGAAGACCCGGCGAAGGAGAGTGCGGAGACCGTTATCCTCGATGTAAACGAGCTGGCGCGAGGGCAGGCATTCATGGCTGTAGGAGCGTCCGCGGTTTCGCCGGACGGCCGGTTGCTGGCGTATAGCACGGATAACACGGGTTTTCGGCAATACACGCTGCACATCAAGGACCTCGAAACAGGGCAGATGCTGCCCGACAGGGTGGAGCGAGTGGGCTCGCTGGCCTGGGCCTCCGATTCCCAGACACTGTATTACGCGACGGAAGATGAGCAGACCAAGCGGACCGACCGGCTGTTCCGCCGCGCGGTGGGCCGTGATGCCGAGCCTGGGGTTGAGCTCTTCCATGAGCCGGATGAGCGCTTCAACCTCGGTGTCGGACGCACCCGCGACCGCGAGTATCTGATCCTCGATTTAGGGAGCCACACCACCAGCGAGGCCTGGTACCTGGAGGCAAAGAACACGGACGGGGTGTTCACCCGCATAGCGGAGCGGGTGGACGACGAAGAGTACGACGTGGACCACCGCGACGGGTTCTTCTACATTCGGACGAACAGAGGGGCAGAGCAGTTTCGGCTTGTACGTACCCCGGTAAGCGCGACGGAACGGGACCATTGGCAGGAGCTGCTGCCGGAGGTGAAGGAAGCCCCGCTACGCCACGTCGATCTGTTCCACACCTTCCTGGTGGCGGCATACCGGGAGCGAGGGCTGCCGGTGCTGCGGGTGTTCTCGCTGGGAATCGATGGAAGGCCGGTGCAGCCGCGAGAGATCCGGTTTCCCGATCCTGCCTATTCGGCAGGCGGAGAGATCAACGTGGACTTCCGGGCCACAACGTATCGGTACGGCTACCAGGCGCTGGCACGACCAGCCTCGGTGTTCCGGTACGACGTCGAGAGCGGACAGTCCACGCTGCTGAAGCAGCAGGCCGTGCCGGGAGGCTTCGACGCAGAGCTTTACCAGTCAGAGAGGCTTTGGTTCCGCGCGGGCGATGGGACGGAGGTGCCCATCTCGCTGGTGTACCGGAAGGACCGTTTTGCGAAAGGGCAAGGCTCCCCCTTGTATGTGTATGGCTACGGGTCGTACGGCTATCCGTTGCCGTTGGGGTTTTCGGCCGCGCGACTGGCATTGCTGGATCGGGGGCTGGTGGTGGCCTACGCCCACATCCGGGGCGGAGGAGAGTTGGGCGACCCCTGGCATGACGCCGGGAAGATGATGAACAAGCGCAACACCTTTTCAGACTTCGTGGAAGCCGTGGAGTACCTGGTTCGCGAAGGCTATGGCACTGCAGGGCGGGTGGCG
>CAXTRM010000249.1:0-5123 GCA_964246625.1 uncultured Acidobacteriaceae bacterium | reverse complement strand
ATCTTTGTTGCGCTCGCCGCGCTGTGCGGCGCGTTGAGCCTGGGCGCCGGGTGGAGTCGGTCTAGCACTGGTGTGGTTTAGCGGTTTCTGTTGCTGCTATAAGGGGATTGGCGCAGCCATGAGCAAAACTCGGGGGTCTCTCCACCACTCGCTGCGCGCTCCGGTCGAGATGAGGGTTTCGCTCGCACGAGAAGGTGAAGGCCATGGTGAGGCATGGCTAGCCTTGCGATTGCGACTGGGATTGCGCTCCGGATCCGGATTGGGACTGCGATTGCTTTTGGAACTGCGAGGCGGCAGGCTGGGGTGAGCTGAGGACCCAGGTGTCTTTGGAGCCGCCGCCCTGGGAGCTGTTGACGACGAGCGAGCCTTTGCGGAGGGCGACGCGGGTGAGGCCGCCGGGTACGATGGTGACCTTGTCGCCATAGAGGACATAGGGCCGGAGGTCGACGTGCCGGGGTTCGAGGTCGCTGCCCACGAGGCAGGGCGCGCGGCTGAAGCTGATGGTGGGCTGGGCGATGTAGTTGCGGGGATTGGCCTTGATCTTGTCGGCGAACTCGGCGCGCTCCTGCGCGGAGGACTGCGGCCCGATGAGCATGCCGTAGCCGCCGGATTCACCGACGGCTTTAACGACGAGCTTGTCGAGGTTGGCGAGGACGTAGTCGCGTTCCTTGTCGACGTAGCAAAGGAACGTCTTGACATTGTTGAGGATGGGATCTTCGCCGAGGTAGTACTTGATGATGTCGGGGACGAAGGCATAGATCGCCTTATCGTCGGCGACGCCGGTACCGAAGGCGTTGGCCAGGGTGACGTTGCCGGCGCGATAGGCGTTGAAGAGACCGGCCGAGCCGAGGATGGAATCGGAGCGGAAGGCGAGCGGATCGATGAAGTCATCGTCGACGCGGCGGTAGATGACGTCCACGCGGCGGAGGCCGCTGGTGGTGCGCATGTAGCAGATGTTGTCGTGGACGACGAGATCGCGGCCCTCGACGAGCTCAATGCCCATCTGGCGGGCGAGGTAGGCGTGCTCGAAGTAAGCGGAGTTGAAGACGCCGGGGGAGAGCAGGACGATGTTGGGCTCGGGGCGGCCTTCGGGGGCAAGTGAGCGCAGGGTGCTCAGCAGAAGCTGCGTGTATTGCTCGATGGCGCGCACGTTGTAGTTGCGAAAGAGCGAAGGGAAGATGCGCTTCATGACGCGCCGATTGGTGAGCATGTAGCTCACGCCCGAGGGAACGCGGAGATTGTCTTCGAGGACCACGAAGTCACCGTTGCCGAGGCGGATGAGGTCGGTGCCACAGATGGCGACGTAGACGTTGCGCGGTACCTGAAGGCCCTGCATCTGCCGGCGGAACTGGGGGCAGGAGTAGACGAGCTCGCGCGGGACGACGCCGTCTTTGAGGATGCGGCCCTCGTTGTAGATGTCCTTGAGGAAGAGGTTGAGGGCGGTGATGCGCTGGGTGAGGCCGCGTTCGACCCGCTCCCATTCCCCGGCAGTGACGATGCGGGGAAGGAGATCGTAGGGGAAGATACGCTCGGTGCCTTCGTCGCGGCCGTAGACGGTGAAGGTGATGCCCTGGTTCAGGAAGGCGAGATCGGCGGCCTGCTTGCGGCGCTGGATTTCACCGGGGGGCAGGGCGGACAGGAGTTCCAGCAGGGGCCCGTAGTGCTCATGCAGCTGGCCTTGTGTGACGAACATTTCGTCGTAGGCCGTGTCCAGCTGGTAGCCATGCAGGGACGGCAATTCAAGCTGGGAGGCACGCGTCAGGTCCATGGGGTAGTCAGAGTCTACAGCACAGGAACGAGGCGAACTGGCGGGCAAGACAGGGTGGATCAGGGCAGCCTGCTAGAATAGAAAGGTTAACGCCATTCTGCGTTTTCACCTCCTTCAACCCCTCGCCGCGCGAAGCCCGACCCCTGCTTGCTCGCGCCCAGACAAGAGAGACCATCGCCGTGAGCACCGCTACCGCTATCGCAACGCAGCCTATTCGTAACATCGCCATTATCGCGCACGTCGACCACGGCAAGACCACGCTGGTGGACGCCATGCTGCGCCAGTCCGGCACCTTTCGCTTCAATGAGGCTGTGGTTGAGCGCGTCATGGATTCCAACGACCTGGAAAAAGAGCGTGGCATCACGATTCTGGCGAAGAATACGGCGATCCACTACAAGGACGCCAAGATCAACATCGTGGATACGCCGGGCCACGCGGACTTTGGCGGCGAGGTCGAGCGTGCGCTGAAGATGGTCGACGGGGTGGTGCTGCTGGTCGATGCCTCGGAGGGTCCGCTACCGCAGACGCGGTACGTGCTTTCAAAGGCACTTGAGGCGAAGCTGACGCCCATTCTGGTGATCAACAAGATCGATCGCCCTGATGCGCGGCCGCAAGAGGTGTTGAACGAGGTGTATGACCTGTTCATCGACCTGGACGCCGATGAGAGCATGCTGGAGTTTCCCGTCATTTACACCAATGGCAAGGCGGGTACGGCGACGATGGATCTGGCGCAGCCGGGCACGGACCTGCAGCCCCTGTTTGAGCTGATTCAGAACACGATCCCGCTGGCGCAGGGTGACCCGGAGGGCGCGCTGCAGATCCTGGTAACGAACCTGGATTATTCCGATTACCTGGGCCGACTGGCGATTGCGCGTGTGTTCAATGGCACACTGCGCACCGGGCAGGAGGTCGCAGTTTCCAAGCGCGACGGCTCCTTGCAGAACGTGAAGATCACCAAGCTGTTCAGCTTCGACGGCCTGAAGCGTACAGACATTACCGAGACCACGCTGGGCGACATCGTCGCGATTGCGGGCGTGCCCGGCATCACGATCGGCGAGTCGTTCACGGACATCGAGAACCCGGCGCCGCTGCCGTTGATCACGATCGATGAGCCGACGATCGCGATGCAGTTTTCTGTCAACAACTCGCCGTTTGCCGGTCGTGAAGGGTCCTATGTGACCTCGCGCAACCTGAAGGAGCGGCTGGAGAAAGAGCTGCTGACCAATGTGTCCATTCGCGTCGAGGACACAGGGTCGCCCGAGACCTTTAAGGTGTTGGGACGCGGCGAGTTGCAGCTTTCTGTGCTGATCGAGATGATGCGGCGTGAAAGCTTTGAGTTGATGGTGTCGCGTCCGGAGATCGTGACCAAGCGTGTGGATGGGTCGTTGATGGAGCCGTCTGAGCTGCTCACGATCGATATCCCCGAGGCGTTTGTGGGCACGGTGATCGAGCGGCTCGGGCCGCGCAAGGGCGAGATGATCAAGATGTCGAACCATGGCTCCGGCCGGGTGCGCATGGAGTTCAAGATCCCTTCGCGCGGGCTGATCGGCCTGCGTAATGAGATGTTGACCGAGACGCGCGGCACGATTGTGATGAACTCGATCGCGGCCGATTACATCCCGTACCAGGGTGAGATTCCGCAGCGGCCGTCGGGCGCGCTGATCTCCGATCGTGCCGGCACGACGACGACATACGCCTTGAACGGGCTGCAGGATCGTGGGGTGCTGTTTGTGCCCGATGGCATTGAGGTCTACGAGGGAATGATTGTCGGCGAGCACTCACGCGACAACGATCTCGATGTCAACGCGGTTCGCGAGAAGAAGCTGACGAACATGCGGGCGAGCTCGGCCGACGAGGCGTTGCGACTGGTGCCCTACAAGCAGCAGACGCTGGAACAGTCGATCGAGTTCATCGCAGATGATGAGTTGGTCGAGGTTACGCCGAAGTCGCTGCGGTTGCGCAAGAAGGTGTTGCAGGCCAATCGGCGTCCGCGCAAAGGGCAGCCCGTCGACTAGGTGCTTGTTGCGCTGTGCGGACGAAAGAAGGGGGGGGGCGGTGTGCGGGGCCCAAGCCGCGCCCCTTCTTTCTTGCAGGTGGAACTAGCGCATGCCGCCGCCGAACACGCGGGTGACTTCGCGGATGAAGGGCTTGGCTGCCGCCGGTGTGGCGACATTGCCGTTGAGCAGGTTGTCGTGCGAGTAGTCGTGACCGTAGAAGGCCTTGGTATCGTCGTCGTTCTTGTCGACGTAGTCCCCGTTGAGGTCGACGCCGGCAAACAGACCCTTGTTCCGGGAGTAGGTCAGGAAAGCAGCATTGCCGGTGGTTTCGGCCTTTGAGCTTCGGCCCACAGGACCGGCAGCGACACTGACGTCACCGCCCAGCTTGATCTTCTGGGTGAGCAGCTTGTCCCCACTCTCCTTGGTGATGCCTACCAGAACGAGGTCGGTGCCCTGACCGCCGGCCTGAAAGCCGAAGCTGACGCCGCTCATGCGCACAAAGGCCGGAGCACTCCAACCTTTATGAGCCACGTAGCAGGTGGCCAGGCCTTGCCCGTACTCCACGCCGCCGATGAAAGCACCCTTTTTGAAGCTTGGCACAACGACGACACAACGCGCCTTCTTGGCGATGTTATCCGGGATGCCCTTGTCCGGGACGTTCGCCAGTTCATGGAGCACGCCGGTGGAGGCACTGATGCGCTCCTCAAGCTTTGCTGTGTCAGCCGCATAGGCAGCGGTGGCGAGGGTGGGCGCCATCACGGCGATGGCTGCGATTCGTGCAATAGTTCTCACTGGATCTCCTTGAAGCGACGCGCTAAGAAGCAATGTGATGCCTACGAAGCAAGAATGGCAGTATGACTGGGTGTAGGCTGTTCCGTCCACGGGAAAGCGAGTGCCAGTCCTTACTCTTTGGTGTCAAAGGAGGGCGGTTCATCCCCTGCTCCTGAACCCCAGTGCGTATCTGGTGTGGGGCCGAGGTCAAAATGCAGGGTCCCGCCCCTGAGCGCGAAGGTTTCCGGCAGCCATGTGTGAGAGCTGGGCTTGCCGTTTACCTGCAACGAGTGGACGTAGAAACGCTCCAGCGAGGCTTGCGGGGCCTCGATGGTGAGGTCGCCGCCAAGGCGGTGGACCACGATGCGCGGGAAGGTCGGGCTTGCCAGCACGAACTCCGCCCGGCCCGGAATTTCGGGATAAAGGCCCATCATGGCGAACACGGCCCAGGAACTCATCTCGCCAAGGTCGTCGTTGCCCGGTATGCCCTGGGGCGTGGGTGTCCAGAGTGTCTTCAAAACCTGATGGACAAGTTGCTGTGTTTTGTAGGGCTGGGCGGCAAAGTCATAGAGCCAGGGTGTTTCGAT
>CAXTRM010000248.1:508-5148 GCA_964246625.1 uncultured Acidobacteriaceae bacterium | reverse complement strand
GTGGAGCACATGCATGACCGGATCGGGGCGCGGACGCTGTTTGCGACGCACTACCATGAGCTGACGCTGCTGGCCGATCGGCTGGACCGGCTGAAGAACGCCCGGGTGATGGTGCGCGAACGGGATGGCGGGGTGGTGTTTTTGCACACGGTGGAGGCCGGCGCGGCGAACAAGAGCTACGGGATCGAGGTGGCGCGGTTGGCGGGACTGCCATCGGCGGTGGTGGAGCGTGCCCGCGAGGTGTTGCGGGTACATGAGCGGGCCGAGGCGCAGGGCGTGCGGGAGGCGGCCCCGGCCCCGGCCGAACGCGCCCCGGCGATGCAGATGACGATGTTCACCCCGTTGTCCCAGCGCATCGTGGACCGGCTGGACCAGGTGGACGTGGATGGGCTGACGCCGCGCGAGGCGCTGGCGCTGCTGGATGAGCTGCAACGAGAGCTGAGGGGAGGCACGGCATGAGCACACGGAGGAACACCCCGGAGCGGACGCCCAAGGCAATGCTGGTCGCCGGCGTCATGAGCGGCACATCGGCCGACGGGGTCGATGTGGCGACGCTTTTGCGCCCGAGGTGCGCTCGGCTGTGTTGGCGGCGATGAACGCGGAACAAACATCAACGGCAGAGTTGGCGCGGCTCTCGTGGCGGCTTGGCGAGGTGTACGCCGAGGCCGTGCGCGAGACCATACAGCGGACAGGGCTACAACCCGCGCTCCTGGCGCTCCATGGCCAGACGATCTTCCACGAGACAAGCCCGGTCGAGTTCCTGGGCAGGACAGTGCGGTCAACATGGCAGACGGGCGAGCCGGCGGTGGTGGCCGAGCGTTTGCGTTTGCCGGTGGTAAGCGACTTCCGTACCGCCGACCTGGCCGCGGGGGGTCAGGGTGCACCGCTTGTGCCCATGCTGGATTTTTGCCTGTTCCGGCACAGCACCAAGAACCGCGTCCTGCTGAACCTGGGCGGCATCGCGAACATGACGGCGCTGCCGGCCGGCTGCAGCGTAGACCAAGTACTTGCCTTCGACAGCGGACCGGCCAACATGGTGATCGACGGCTGCATGGAGCAGCTGACGGGGCGGCGCTACGACTGCGGGGGGGCGGTGGCCGGCCGGGGCGAGGTCCTGCGGCCCGTGCTGCAAGAGTACCTGGCCGACCCCTACTTCAGCGCGGAGCCCCCAAAGAGCTGCGGCCGGGAGCAGTTCGGGGCGGCGTTTGTGGCGCGGTTCCTCGCTAGCTGCGGGGAGGCCGGCAAGCGCGACGTCATCAGCACCGCAACGGCCCTGACGGCGGAAAGCGTGCTCGAAGCGTATCGCCGGTTTGTGTGGCCGCACCTGGGGCAGCGTGCCCCGCTGGCCAAGGCCACGGAGCTGTTTGTGTCGGGCGGGGGCGCGCACAACGTCACGCTGATGAAGCAGCTCCGGGCCGCGTTCGAGCCACTGTATGTGTCGGTACGCCCGACGGACGACGCGGGTCTGGGCGCCGAGGCCAAGGAGGCCGCCGCCTTTGCGCTGTTGGGCTGGCTGAGCTGGCATGGGCTGCCGGGCAACATCCCTTCGGCGACCGGAGCCAGCCGTCCCGTGGTGCTCGGACGGGTGACCCGTGTGTGACCAAGGCCGCTCGGTTCGGCTGTGCAGGCTTCTGCTGCTGATGCCGCTCCTGCTTTCGGGATGCCGGCGCGATCAGGATCGCGAACGGGATGAGGCGAACACCGTCCGGTTTTTGATTGAAAGCTCCCCCAACAACCTCGACCTGAGGCAGGGTACGGATGCGCAGTCCGAACGTGTCGGGGCGCTTCTGTATGAAGGCCTGGCGCGTATGGACGAGCACTTTGTGCTGCAGCCCTCGTTGGCGACCTCCTGGGAACGACCCGATGCCCTTACGTGGATCTTTCACCTGCGCCCGGGGGTGCACTTCCACGATGGGCGGGCGCTCACGGCGGACGACGTGGCGTGGTCCCTGCGCAGCATGACAGACGGCACCCTGGCGTCGGCCAAGGCGGGCAGTTTTGCCGTGGTCCGGGAGGTACGGCAGGTAGACCCGCTCACCGTGGCGGTACGAACGGCCGAGCCGGATCCGAGCCTGCTGTTCAACCTCAGCGACGGCCTGTTTGCGGTGGTGGAGCGTGGCGCAGGCCGCGAGGAGGGCCTCCATCCGGTGGGTACAGGCCCGTTTCGCTTTGTGAGCCAGGTACAGGACAAGGAGGTGGTACTCGAGCGCAACCCGGCCTACTGGGGTCCTGAGGCGCACATCAAACGGGTGCGGTTCGAGGTGGTGCCGGACAACATCACCATGGCGCTTGAGTTGAAGCGCGGCGCCGCGGATGTGGAAAGCAATGCCATTACGCCGGACGAGGTGCATGCGTTGGAAGGAGCGCCTGGCCTGGTCACCGACGCCCGGCCGGGTGCGGATGTGTTTTACGCAAACTTCAACGTCAACGACCCGGCGCTGCGAGACATGCGGGTGCGGCAGGCAATTGCCTGTGCCCTGGACAAGCCGGCACTGATCGCCGGTCTATGGCGGGGGCGCGCGGTGCCAGCGGATACCCTGCTGCCGCCGCAACACTGGGCACGGGCTGGCGCAGGCGAGCTGCCGCGCTATCCCTACAACCCCGCAAGGGCAAGGGCGCTGCTGGACGCGGCAGGCCTGCGACCGGATGCCCAGGGCGTGCGGTTGCGCTTTACGCTGAAAACCTCGACGGACGAGACCACCCGCCTGCTGGCGCAGGTCGTTCAGCAGCAGATGCGGGCCGTAGGCATTGCGCTCGACCTCCGCTCCACCGAGTTCGGCACCTTTTACGCCGATATCACCAAAGGGGCGTTTCAGATGTACATGTTGCGGTGGACCGGCTCGAACGAGGATCCGGATATCTTTCGCTATGCCTACAGTGTGGCGAGCTTTCCGCCGCGGGGCGGCAACCGCGGCCGCTACGCGAACCCGCAGCTGGATGGGCTGTTGCAGGCAGCCACGCGCGAAACGGGCGAGGCCGCGGGAGCCGTAGAGTACACGCGGATTCAGCAGATGCTCGCAACGGACCTGCCCAGCATCCCGCTCTGGTACCCGGATGTGGTGGTGGTCCATTCCAGGCGGCTCCATGACCTCCACCTGGAGCCCGGGGGCGGCTTCGGCTTTTTGCGATCGGCCACCCTGCGCCAAGACGTTTCAAACCAGGTACTTCATGCAACTTCCGTGGTGCCGCCAACGCACCGATAACCGCACTCGGTGTGGGCAGGGCGAGCCGAGAGGACTAGCATGGAGGAGTTATGGCCACAAAGACTGCCCCGGAACCGAAGCTCTCCCGAAAGCCTGAAAACCCAGCAAAGAATGCACATGGCGCGGTTGTGAGTGAGCCGGATCGCGAGACGGTCTTTGACATCTTCCGTCGCTGGGGCTTTTTGCAGGCATCGCTCGATCCGCTGGGGCAGTACCTTCCCGCAGAGCCCTTTCCGACCCCGGCACCGGACGGGGAGGCCGCCGCGGAGGCACGCCGCGTCTACTGCGGGTCGATTGGCGTCGAGTTCATGCACATCGCCTCACCGGAAAGGCGTGCCTGGATCCAGGAGCGGATGGAACGGCCCTTCACGGTCCCGGATCCGAAGCGGGTACTTACGGGCCTGGTTCGCGCCGATGTCTTCGAGCAGGTGATCCAGCAGCGCTACCTCGGCACCAAACGCTTTTCGCTCGAAGGCCTGACGGCCCTGATCCCCTTTTTGGATCAGCTATTTACGACCGCTGCGGAGTTGGGGGTGACGCGGTCAGTGTTTGCGATGAGTCACCGCGGCCGGCTGAACGTCATGGTGAATACCGTGGGCCGTGGCTCCCACGAGATCTTTTCCAAGTTCGAGGATGTGGATCCGCGCTCGACCATGGGCGGCGGCGATGTGAAATACCACATGGGCGCGACGGGCGAGTTCCATACGGCCAACGGCAAGACCGTTTCACTGCACCTGGCGTCCAACCCGAGCCACCTGGAGGCGGTGGATCCCGTGGTGATGGGCCGCGCACGGGCCCGGCAGGAGCGGATTGGCAGGGAGGGCAAGCGCCAGATCTTGCCGATGATCCTCCATGGCGATGCGGCCTTTGCGGGACAGGGGATCTGGGCCGAGACCCTGAACCTGGCCTCGATTCCTGGGTACAACGTCGGCGGGACGCTCCAGGTGGTGGTGAACAACCTCCTGGGATTTACGGCCATTCCCGAGGAGTCGAACTCGTCCCGCTTCGCAACTGACCTGGCCAAGCGGCTGCCGATCCCGATCTTTCACGTAAACGCCGAAGATGTAGACGCGGTGGTGCGCGTGGCCGAGATCGCGGCCGAATATCGGCAGTCCTTTGGCTCGGATGTGGTGGTGGACCTGATCGGCTATCGCCGTCACGGCCACTCCGAGGTGGACGACCCGACGGTGACGCAGCCGCGGCGTTACGCCCGCATCAAGGACCACCCTCCGCTCTACAAAATCTACGCGGACAAGCTGGGGATCGATCCTTCCGACGAGGTGACCGCCTTCCAGAACCGCTTCTTCGAGGACCAGCGGCGGGCCGCGCAGCACGACGCCGCGCATGGCGAGACGACGGGCTTCGTGATGAAGCGGATGCATGAGTTGCCGGACTACTGGAACCGCTACTGTGGCGGTGCGCTGGCAGTCGACGACC
>CAXTRM010000248.1:0-498 GCA_964246625.1 uncultured Acidobacteriaceae bacterium | reverse complement strand
CCGCATCGGAGATCGAGGCCCTTACCGCAGCGCTGACGCGCTCTCCGGAGGGCTTCCACGTCCACCCCAAGGTAGCCAAGCTGCTGGAACAGCGAGGGGAGATGGGGGCCGGGAAGCGGCCGATCGACTACGGGTTCGCGGAGCTGCTGGCCTATGCCGGATTGCTGAAAGCGGGCACGCCGGTTCGGCTCAGCGGCCAGGACTCCCAGCGCGGCACGTTTAACCAGCGCCACTCGATGCTGATCGACACCGAAACGGAACAGCGCTGGTCGCCGCTTGCGCACCTGGGCGAAGGCCAGGGCCGCTGGGAGGTGTACAACTCGATGCTGTCCGAGGCCGCCTGCCTTGGCTTTGAGTATGGTTTTTCGCGCGATTACCCGGAGGCGCTGGTGCTGTGGGAGGCCCAGTTCGGCGACTTTGCCAATGGGGCGCAGATCATCATCGACCAGTTCCTGTCCGCCGGCGAGGCGAAGTGGGGCCTGCTTTCGGGCCTGGTAC
>CAXTRM010000247.1:0-5274 GCA_964246625.1 uncultured Acidobacteriaceae bacterium | reverse complement strand
GATCTCCGGCCCGCAACCCGCCTATCCGGCCATCGCGCGTTCCGCACGTTTGAGTGGAACGGTGGTGCTGAGCGCCACGATCTCCAAGACCGGGTCGATTGAGAACCTCAGCGTTGTGAGTGGGCCGGCGATGTTGACCGGTGCCGCCATCGACGCCGTAAAACAGTGGAAATACAAGCCTTACATGCTGGGCAGTGAGCCCACCGAGGTCAGCACGACGATCACGGTGAACTTCAATCTGAACAGCGGCGGCTAGTTCCAGCGCACAGCGGGCTTCCCTGCCTGGGGGATGGGTGACCACCAACGGGCAGGGATAGTCTCACCTCCAGCAACGATTCAATCGCCCACGGGTGGATCCCCGCCAGCTCGAGTTCGCCGTGGCTGTCGTTGCTCCATTTCACGTTGTGTCTGTTTACGGTACGACCGTTACCAGAACGTAACCTCTCGCACCTGTCTTCAGGAGGAAGTAGTCCGTGATTCTCGCTCATCTCGCACAATCCACTCACGTTTCCGCCGCTTCGCTTGCCATGTACTTCCAGGACGCCAGCGGTGGCGGTCAGGTCGGCTTCAGCCCGATGGAACTCTGGGGTCACATGGGTAACCTAGCCCGTGCGGTCGTTCTGATCCTGTTCATCATGTCGATCTGGTCGCTGGCCGTGATCATTGACCGCGCGATCTACTTCTCGGCCGCCCGCAAGCAGTCCCGTGAGTTTGCCCCGCGCGTAGCCAACGCCCTGAAGGAAGGCCGTCTGGATGAGGCAATCAAGGTCGCGGACAAGTCCAAGAAGTCGCACCTCGCCGAGGTTGTCACTGCGGGTCTCACCGAGTTCCGTTCCTTCGGTTCAGGTGGCGCCATCACCGAAGAGCAGGTGGAAAGCTCCAAGCGCGCCCTGGAGCGCAGCGAAGCGATCGTGCATGCGAAGCTGAAGAAGGGCCTGGGCGGTCTGGCCACCATTGGTTCCACCGCCCCCTTTATTGGCCTGTTCGGCACCGTGGTCGGCATTTTGAACGCCTTCCAATCCATTGCAAGCTCCAAGGCAACCGGTATCGGTGCTGTGGCCGGCGGTATCTCGGAAGCTCTGGTAACGACGGCCTTCGGTCTTTTGGTGGCCATCCCGGCCGTGATGTTGTTCAACTACTTCACCAACAAGGTAGAAGCGTTCGACGTGGAGATGGACAACAGCTCGTCCGAGCTCGTTGACTACTTCATCAAGCAGTCTCACCGCTAGTCGCAACAGGCCGCCAAGGGGGGAGCATCTTCCCTTGGCGCAAGCACGGCGACTCAACCGCGAGACGCCAAGCCGGACGAACCGGTCCGGCACGGAGCAAGCATATGGGAATGGCAAAGCGGGACGAAGGGAAGAAGGTCAACTCGGACATCAACGTCACCCCCATGGTAGACGTGATGCTGGTCCTGTTGATCATCTTCATGGTCGTTACCCCGATGTTGAACAACAAGGTAAACGTCGATCTGCCGGTGGTGACCGCGGCCACGATCATGGACAACGCCAACAAGGAAGATGCGATCAACGTCGCGGTGACCCGTGACGGCAAGTACTTCGTGGGTGGAGATCAGGTGACCAAGGACACACTCGGCCAGAAGGTGGCTGACCTGGAAGCCAAGAAGACCAATCCCGGCGATGACAAATCCGTTTATTTCCGTGCAGATACCCGCGCAAATTATGGTGCGGTGATGGACGGTATCGATGGGTTACGCACCGGCGGCGTCAGCCAGTTGAATCTGTTGACCGATTCGGTCAACGAGAACCACTAAACCGCACAGACCCATCGTCACGGTGGGTCATGGGCATCCCGGGTACCGGCTCGTCCGCGCCCAAGGAGGTACACGATGGGAATGAGTGCAGGCGGTGGTGGCGGATCAGTTGCCAGCATCAATGTAACGCCGCTGATTGATGTGCTGTTGGTGCTGCTGATCATCTTCATGGTCATCGTGCCGAACAATCCAAAGGGACTTGAGGCGCTGGTACCCCAGCCGCCCAAGAAGCAGACTGCTGATCCGCCGCCCAATCAGCGCACGATCGTCGTCCAGGTAGCTCCGGCGGGTGGTCAGCTGTCGTACAAAATCAACGAGACTCCGTTTCCGAAGCAGCAGCTGACGAGCGAGTTGCAGAAGATCTTTGCGCTCCGCACCGAGAAGGTCATGTTTGTTAAAGGGGACCCGAAGCTTGATTTCGGTCCGATCGCCCAGGTGATCGGCTACGGTCACGCCGCGGATGTGACAAATATCGGCATCATCACACCCCAGGTCGAGGCCGGTCACTAAGCACCAGCCAGTTCTCCGCAGGACTCAAGGAAACCCGCTTCGGCGGGTTTCTTGTGCGTAGAGGGTTCCGGAATCCGCCCGGAGTTGCCGGTTCGAAGCGCCCGCCGAGGTGGAGAGCCAGGAACCGTTCGACCGCGGCGTTGAAGGCGAGGGTGCTTGCTTCCGTGCTGAAGCCATGGCGCTCTTCAGGGAAGAGGTAGTACGTAACAGGTTTGTTTGCGGCGCGCATGGCTTTCACCATGGCCTCGCCCTGATCCGGTCTGACATTTCGATCAGCTCCGCCCTGGGCCAGGAGCAATGGGGCTCGTATCCGGTCAGCAAAGCGGTCAGGCGAGGCAGCCTGCATCTCTGCGGGATCGGTGCCGATCATGCGGAGAAAGTCGTTGTCGTGTGGTGCGGCTTTATACATAAGAGGCAGGTCGGAGGGTGCGGCAAGCGCCACCCCGCAGGCATACGCTTCGGGGTGGAAGGTAAGTCCGGCAAGGGTGGCGTAGCCGCCATAGCTTCCACCCATGATGCAGGTGCGCTGCGGGTCTGCGTAGCCATGCTGCACGGCCCAACTTTTGCCGTCCAGCAGATCGGTTTGCATTGCACCAGCCCACTGGTGAAAGCCCGCGGAGACAAATTGTTTGCCAAAGCCGTCGGAGCCACGAAAGTTCACCTGCAGGACGGCGTAGCCGCGGTCGGCAAGCCACATCGCCTCTGAATCGAAGCCCCATTCATCGCGTCGCTGCGGGCCGCCATGTACCAGCAGAACCAGGGGGAGCCGTTGATGCGGTTCGCGATCAACGGGCAGAGTCAGATACCCATGCAGAACCAGGCCATCGCGTGCGCGCAGGTGAACAGGCTTTCTTGACCCGACGACTGTATGGGTCAGCGCGGGTCGATCGGCATAGATGGGGGTGGCTTCGCGTGTGGTGCGATCGTAAAGGTACCACCACGTGGCAGCGTTGGTGCGAAAGGTGACGATCCACCGTGAGCTGTGCGCTGCGCGATCGATGCCGTCAATCATGCCGACATGGAGCCGGGTAAGCGCATCAAGGTCCGGCTGAAGAGAAGCGTCCAGCGCCTCCATATGGCGGATGTCACCCTGGTATTGCACCAGATCCAGCTTGCCCGTGTCAGGATTGTCCCAGATGCCACCGAGTTCCGCCTGCCGGCGTGCGCGGAGGAGGATAGAGCGCTTGCCGGTTGCGAGCTCGACCGTTTCGAGATGCAGGGTGTCAGAGCCGACATTGGTGCCAAGGGTCAGAGTGCGGTTGCCGTCCTGCCAGTCGAAGATGCCCGCCTCCTCGTCCGCGCCGTAGTGAAGGAGGTCATGCCAAGGTGCGGTGGCGGAGGTGCGTGTGCGCCGGACGTGGCTGCCATCCGGGAGGTCGATGGTGACGCCGTGTACGACGTTGTCTCTGCCCACCGACCAGCTCATCCAGCTCCAATCGTCGGGAGCCTCGGTGTCGAGAGTGGTTTCGCCCGTGGTGAGATCCAGGCGGTACACGTCGTAGTGGTGCCCATCGCGCTTGTTGGTTGTAAGGAGCACCGTGTTGGGATCCACCCTGGGCGCGTAGGATGTCACCGAAAGAAAGACCCACTCCTTCCACGGGGTGAGGTTGCGGACGTTGCCGGTGGTGAGGTCAACCAGGAAGAGCGGGGCGGTGCGGTTGCCGAGCGGATCGCGTTGAAAGACGAGGTGCCTGCCATCCGCGTGCCAGAAGAACTGGGTGACGTTTCCCGGATCCTGCGCGGTGGCCATGGTGACAGCGCGATCGTCCTGCTGGCCGAGGGTGCGGCACCAGATCTCCATGTGGCCTTCGTGGACGCGAAGGTAGCCGATCCGGGTGGCATCAGGGGACAGCTGTGGGGCAGTGCGCTCAGGGTAGCTGAAAAAGGTGCTTCGCGGGATGAGGGGTCGCAGCTGGCCTTGCAGAGGCGAGCCGCAGACGAGCGCAAGCAGCGCGGAAGCGACCTGAATCCGCATGCGGGCACTGTACAGAGGATGCAAAAGACCTTGCAAGGGGTGACGAGGTGGGCTGATCCGGGACCTCCGGTGCCCGGGGCTGACGACCACGGCGCGGAGGGGCTGGTAGGCTCAAAACCATGCGGTTGTTTGCGGCATTGCCGCTTCCGGAGAGAGCTATCGAGCGGCTGACCAGCCTGCGGCTCCGTTTGAGCGGACCGAAGGACGGCCTGCGGTGGTCGGAGCCGGAACAGTGGCACATCACGCTGCAGTTTTTCGGCGATGTCGCGGATGCCGTGACGGTATGTCTTGAGGAACGACTGCGGCAGATGACGGCAGAGGCGCCTCGGGTAATTCTTGAGAATCTGGGGCTGTTTGCAGCCAAGGGCATTCTGTTCGCGCAGGTGGAGCCTTCGGAGAGCCTGGACGGGTTGCACCGTGAGTGCGTGGGTAAGAGCAAGCTCTGCGGTATGGTGGCGGAGAGCCGGGCCTTCCGGCCGCACATCACCCTGGCGCGCAGCAAAGGGAAGGCGGGCAACAAGACCCTGGCACGCCTGCAATCACCCGCTTTGCCGCCGTTTGGGACGCCCATTGCATGGACGGCGCAGGAGTGTGTGTTGCTGGAAAGCACATTGCGGCCGCAGGGTGCGGCGTACCGCGAGGTGTCGCGGGTGGCGCTGCGTTCCTCGGAAGCTGCCGGGAAGGCAAGCTAGGGATGCGGATCGTCTCGTTTTTGCCTTCAGCCACAGAGATGCTGTTCGCGTTGGGCCTGGACGATCATGTGGTCGGGGTGACGTTTGAGTGCGATTACCCGGCCGAGGCGCTCACCAAGCCACACGTGGTTCACTCGCACCTGCCTGGCGGGTTGTCCCCCGCGGAGATCGACGCGGTAGTTCGGGCGGAGGGTGCGGAGGGACGAAGTCTGTACTTTGTCGACATGCCCATGCTGGAGAGATTGGCCCCGGACCTGATCGTGCTGCAGGACCTGTGTCGGGTTTGCGCCATCGACAGCCCAACGATGGCACGCGACCTGCAC
>CAXTRM010000246.1:0-5286 GCA_964246625.1 uncultured Acidobacteriaceae bacterium | reverse complement strand
CTTAGGAAGAGAACTCGGTGCCGCTCACAGCAAGAGGCCTGCCCACGCGTTTTATGCTCCTCGCGTCGCTTGTCCTTGTCATCACAAGCGTGACTTTTTCGAGTCTTTGGGTCGTACGCGACCGTCTTCAAGCGCAGGTTCTGAATGAGTTCTCCAGTGACCTCCTGCATTCCGCCATCGCCTTTCGTACGGTAGATGCGGAGCGCCTCGCCTGGCTGCGCCACGAGAATGCCCTTCTTGCTGATTTGCCCAGCCTGAAGGCGCTCATGACGACCGCAGATACGAAGACGGTGGTCGACGGTGGCGCGCGCTTCTGGACGGTAGCTGGCAGCGACCTCTTCGCACTGGCCAATAGTGATGCGCAAGTCGTTGCGCTTTATACGCGCGACCTTTCTCCGAGCGATCACTTCCACACGGCTCTGTCTCAAGCACTTGGATCAAGCAGAAAGCACTTCCTGCTTGCCGATGGCCGGCTCTTCGAGTATGCAGTACAGCCCTTGTACTTCGGTACCGAACAGACCGGCACGCTGCTCGGGTATGTCATTACCGGGATTGCAGTTGATTCCACCCTGGTTCGACAAACGACTTCCAGTTCGCCTGCGGAGGTCACCTTTGTTTCGCGCGATGTGGTGACCAGTACTCTTCCTCGTGCGCTTTGGCCGGAGATGCACGAGCAGTTGGGCAGTTCGATCAAGGAGCACCGCAATGAACCCGCAACGGTTCTCCTCGGAGGACATCGGTATCTCAGCGCCTCGACCGACCTTACGGCATTTGGATCGGAGCCACTATTTCTTGTCGTCATGAAGTCTTTCGCGCATGCCGAGAACGAACGACACGAGCTCAACGAGCTCCTACTCGTGGTCGGTTTATGTGCTCTCGGCGCGGGTGCGGCCTTCATGCTGGCGATCTCAGGCCTTATTACGGCTCCGCTTGAGGATCTAACCCGGAACGTCAGAGCCTATGGCAACCACGTG
Organism: uncultured Acidobacteriaceae bacterium; assembly: GCA_964246625.1. GTDB lineage: Bacteria > Acidobacteriota > Terriglobia > Terriglobales > Acidobacteriaceae > Granulicella. The sequence continues at coordinate 4,312 of CAXTRM010000246.1, read as the reverse complement.
AGCATGCCCATGCTGCCCGCTGGGGGCACACGCGAAATTCGAGAGTTGAACGGCGCCTTTCTTGCGATGAGTGAACAGCTGCGCGAGAAGAATCGAGCTCTTCTAGAGGCGGAACGCCTGGCAACGATCGGCCGCATGGCGAGTTCGGTGTCACACGATCTGCGCCACTATCTTGCGTCGGTTTACGCAAATGCCGAGTTCCTAGTGAGTTCACGGTTGTCTGAAACGGAGCGCAACGAACTATTTGAAGAGATCCGTATGGCAGTGCACGGCACTACGGACCTTATCGATTCCTTGCTTGTCTTCGGACGATCTTCGGCCGGCGCTCCGCGATCGACCGTGTTGCTTTCGCATGTTCTGGAACGAGCGGTTGCCCTCGTGAGGGCCCATCCAGACGCACAGGGCGCTGAGATACGCGTGTTGCCCTACATGCCGGAAGAGACAGAGATCCAGGCAGATGCGCCTCAAGTGGAACGAGCGATCTTCAACCTGATCCTAAACGGCTGTCAGGCCTCGCGTAGCGGCACCGGCGGCAATCACTGTGTCACCGTAGAAATCAGGATCGAGTCGCCACTGATTATTTTGCAAATCACGGATGGAGGAGCTGGCGTCGCGGACAGCATCCGGGAAAGCCTCTTTCAACCTTTTGTGAGCCAGGGAAAGCAGAACGGCACAGGGCTTGGGCTTACCCTTGCGCAGGCCATCGCGCAAGAACATGGAGGATCTGTGGAACTTCTCCGCAGTCGTCCGGGAGAGACGATCTTTGTTTTGGCGTTGGCGCAAACTGGTCGTGATCAAAACCACGTTCCTCTCGGGGACTCGAGGGAGTCGTTTCGGTGAACCAACGAACGTTGTGTACAGAACGCGTGCTGCGCTTCACTGCCCTCGCGATAAGCCTGACCGCTTGCCTCCAAGTTGCTTCGGCGCAAGTCGCGGTAAGTCCAGAGCAGGAACTCCAGCGGCTCTCTGTCGCAGTGGATCAAGCTCAGGCACAGGTGGACGCGTCCCAGAAGCAGTTGCTTGACTTGAAGCAGTCACTTGCGTTGCTGCAGGCCAAGCTTGCCGAATCCAAGAACACTCGGACGGACATTGTGTCCACGGAGGCCAGTACAGAGATGTCTGCTGCACCAGCGTCGAGAGGCAATACGGAGCAGAGGGATGAAAGCCAAGAGATGCAGCAATCCGAGCTGGCTACCCTCAATCAGATCAAAGTAGAGAGCAGTTCGAAGTACCCCGTGACCATCCATGGCCTGATCCTGTTGAACGGCTTTACCAACAGCAGCAACGTCGACATACCGCTTGCCCCATCGGTCGCTTTCAGTGGGAGTGGGAGTACAGGAGCATCGCTGCGGCAAACGTCGTTTGGCATCGATGCGCGCGGACCTATGCTGGCAGGGGCAACGAGCCGTGCCGACTTCGATGTCGATTTCCTCGGGAATGCATCCGGCCCCGTATTGGCGGCTTCCACTGGCTTGGTGCGTCTGCGCACAGCGCATGCCGCACTCGAATGGAGGCATACAAAGGCTTTCTTCGAGTTTGATCGGCCCCTCCTGAATCCCTACACGCCGACATCGCTGGTCTCAAACGCTCAACCCGCACTGGCCTGGTCGGGCAACCTGTGGCAATGGGTACCGCAAGCCGGCCTCACGGAATCTGTTCTTCTCGGGGGTACGCGCACATTGGAGGTAAGCGCCGCGTTTCTTGATGACCCGGACGTCCCGAATTTTACGTTCACAGGCGCCTCCGTCGCGAGTGCAGCAGAGCAAAGTCGCAGCCCCGGGGGCGAGCTTCACCTGGAGCTCGGCTTATCAGACAAGCCTGCCGGAGCCTCGTTGGGCGTGGGCGGTCTGATCAGCCCGCACAGCCTGGCAGATGGACACAGCTACAACGCATGGGCAGGCACGCTTGACTGGCGCCTGCCACTTCCCGTAGGTCTTGTGTTCACAGGCAACGCCTACCGGGGTCTCGCCCTGGGTGGACTCGGTGGTGGATCCTATAAGGACCTTGCTTCACAACAACATGGCGCTACGACGATTTCAGCGCCGCTTGACAATGTCGGTGGGTGGGCGCAGCTGAAGAAGCCGCTTGGGGAGCGGTTAGAGCTGAACGCCGCTCTCGGCGTGGATCAAGCGTTCGCCAAGCAACTTGCCGCCTACCCGCTGAGCAACTCCTCCTTTTATGGGAAGCTGGCACGCAATCGGACAGCTTACGGCAATGTGATTTGGAGTCCCAGCGCGTACCTGCTTTTCTCGTTTGAATACCGCAGGATCACTTCGTATTCGGTCACCCTGCCCACTGCAAACAGCAACGTTTTCGGCGTTGCCGCAGGGTACAAATTCTGATGAGATCAGGAGTGCTCGCCGGCACACTCTCTTTATGCCTGCATCTTGCCTCGGCTGGGTTCGGGCAGGTTCCGTTACCGTCCACCTTTCCTGTAACTGCCTCATTGCAGATAACGTCCATGGCACCTCGGAAGGTGAAACCGGCCAGACCACCTGCTGTTCTTTGGCTTGTGCCGCTGAATGATCCTCATCCGCCCACATTTACGTCTCATGCGGACTACGTTCTTCTGCAAAAGAACAAGATGTTTTCGCCCCATCTGCTGGTCGTTCCGGTCGGCGCTTCTGTTGCGTTTCCCAATCGCGACCCCTTCTTCCACAACGTGTTTTCGCTTTTTGACGGAAAGCGGTTCGACCTCGGCCTGTATGAGTCCGGGACAACACGGTCGGTGACCTTCTCGCGAGAAGGAGTGTCCTACATCTTCTGCAATATTCACCCAGAGATGAGTGCCGTGGTCCTGTCTTTGAGGACACCACTTTTCAGCGTAGCGGATGTCCATGGGGAGTTCACACTGCCTGCTGTGAGCGAGGGAGATTACGAGGTTCACCTCTGGGTCGAAGGTCAGTCACCCACCGCTCTCCAGGGCTGGATACGTAAGGTGCATCTTTCAACGCATTCCCCTTCGCTTGGCACCTTCACCCTTTCGCAGGGCTCCTCTGCCACGACACATACGAACAAATTTGATCAGCCGTATGCACCCGAGTCAAAGACGTCCTATTAATGTTGTGTTCTAAAAGGCCGTGTGTCTCCCTAGACGCAAATCATTTTGGGTTCACTAAAGTGCCTTTGCTCTTCGGAACGTATCCTCGTAGGTCGAAGATTGCCTCACCTACCCGAGCCGGGCAGCCTCTTAATCTAGCGAACCCAAAAATTGATGATGTGCGGCGCGCCTGCGACGCCATTGGCTACATCCGTGCTCAGCACTGCCTCGAAGTCGTGATCGTTGAAGTCAGGGCCAATCGATTGTTCCAGAGTTTGAATCTGTTGCGGATCAACGAGAAGTTCGCTTGCTGCTACGGTACCGCTCATGCCGATGCCGGCTACGATGATCTCCGGCCTTCCTGCCTGCCCATTGTGAACACGTGCGATGATCGCGTAATCGCGCGTAACCTTGGCATACGGTTGCTTAAGATCCAGCGCCCACGTGCGGTCGTCCGGAGAGCGAGTGTCGCTGATCCAGTAGCCTTCCTCATCGCTGCCTGCAAAGTGGAAGCGAAGCGGAGCGAGTGCCTGCATCGTCCACTGGTTATCCAGTCCGCCGATGAGGATGGCTGGGCCCTGGCGTAGATCGTCCAACGTCGTATCTATGTTCAACTTCACGCGATACTCACGATGATGGAGAGCCAGCAGGTTTGCGATTCTGACCGTAGCGAGGGCATCAGAAAAGACCACGTTTTCACCCATCACCTCGTGATCCAGGAACGTGACAACCTGCGGGTGTTCTTGAGGCGTGTTTTCGTGATCCCGCTTGCTTGCGAGCAGATCTCCCGGGGAGGTTAACGCTCCATGGTATCTGCCCACCTCGGTAGGGAGGCAGAACAGGATCTGCTCACTTTGATCAAGCAGAGGCGCCCAGAGCTCTTCCAGGGCGGGTGGATGTTTCTGTCTATAAATCATGCCGCCAAGAAGAGCACCGAGAAGAACAGCCACAAGGAGGATCCAAAGATCGCGCCGAAAACGGAGTCGGTCTTCGGCGGCAGAGAGCCACCCTTTCGATCGCGGAGGCGGCACCGGCGATCCAGTTTCTGCCAGAGCAGCTACCGGAGAAGGGAGGCTCAGGGGATATTTGAGCGTGGTGCCTGGGACAGGATCTTCGTCGAGGTGCACCGGAATCGATGGCTTCCCGGGGCGAAACTCGGCCACGTAATGGCCGGCTGGCAGTTCAATCCGGATCTCGGTGTGGTGCGCCTCGTCGTGGTAGTACTGCGCAATGCGCTTGCGAATCTCCGCGATGGTGACCCTCACGATGGGG
>CAXTRM010000245.1:0-5446 GCA_964246625.1 uncultured Acidobacteriaceae bacterium | reverse complement strand
GCAACAGGCACCGCTGCAAGCGCCTGCGCCCTCCACGGTTCCGTCGCCTTCCCCGGCGCTGCCCCCGACCCAGACGACCACGCCCGTGCTTGGCCAGCCGACGCCGCTGCAGAACCCCTCACCCACGCCGGCTTTACCGCCGAATCTGCCCCTGCCGGCGTTGAGCCCGGTGCCGAACCAGCGCTCGGTTCCGCCCGGCTCACCGACCGGCAACGGCGCGAGCAACTTGTTGCAGGAGCCGCCCGTGTCGCCGCTCGACCAGCATGTCGCTCCGCCCAACGCCCCGGCTGCCCAGATTACGCAGACGCAAGGCTCCACGGTCACGGCGGCCCGCGACAGCGCTTCCGGTTTGGGCTACGACCTGTTCGGTTTCCTGGGCCCGTACCACCGTCCCAGTGTTCCCCAGCTGTTTCCGGGTGACGAGGCGCGCCTGACGCGCTTGATCCGGAACGGCAAGCTATACCTGAGCCTGCAGGACGCCCTGGCACTGGCATTGGAGAACAATCTCGACGTAGAAGCGGAACGCTACGACATCACGCTGGGGGGAACGGACCTCCTGCGTGCACGCGGAGGAGGCAATCTTCGAGGCATCGACTACAACGTGGCAGAGCCGCCCAATGGTGTCGGGGGACCCGGATCCCCGTTGTTGAACACCGAAACGGTGAACAGCAATCCAGCCACTCCCACGGTGGTCGACCTTACCTCGCTGAACTCCACAGCGCAAATGCAAACCAACCTGAACCAGTCTGGCGCGGGCTTCACCTACGGCACAGGACCCACCGTTCCCCTGTTCGATCCCCAGCTGATTGGCACCGCCGGCTACTTTCGGCGGTCCGACACGGTGACGCTGGGCAGCACCACAGGCACCGGTACGACCGGGACGGGCACAGACACAGGCACCAGTGGCGGAACAGTCACCACCCCGGAACAGCTGAACTTCATCGCGCTGAATCTCGGCTACCTGCAGGGCTTTTCCAGCGGCGCGCAGCTGGAAGCCATCGTGAACAACGATTCCCGTGTGGTGTACGGCAGTACGAGCCAGCTCGATCCTTTCTCCACGCCCAGCACGTCGGTGACGCTGACGCAGCCCCTACTGCGAGGCCGCGGCAGGGAGGTGAACCTGCGATTTTTGCGGATCGCCCGCACAAACCAGAAGATCACGCGCCTGCTCTTCGAGCAGCAGGTGTTGGAGACCATCTACGGGGTGTCCCGGCTGTACTACGATCTGGAATCGCTGGGCGAGAATGTCCTGGTTAAAGAAGAGTCGTTGCGGGCGGCGAGCAAGCAGCGGCAGGATGACCAGGACCAGGTCACCGAGGGCACCCTCGCGCCCATCGAGCTCACCCGCGCCCAGGCGCTGGAAAGCTCAAGCCGCTTCGACCTTACCCAGGCCCAGGGCCTGTACAAGCAGGAAGAGATCATCCTGCGTAACCAGTTGCTGCGCACGGCTTCGCCGGCGTTTACGGCACAGTTCACCGAGATCGTGCCTACCGATCGCATCACCGTGCCCACCGAGCTCGAGCCGTTGAACCTGCCCGCACTCGTGGAGCAGGGGCTTGCGCGACGCCCCGACCTGGCCCAGGCGCAATTGCAGGTGCAGACCGGGCAAGTGCAGGCCGCCGCAAGCCGTAACAGCGCGCTGCCGCAGCTGAATGTGTACGCCAACGTGGAAACCCGTGGCTCCAGCGAGCAGCCGTATGAGATTCAAGGGACCCCGGGCACCGGCCTGCCGACCATCCCGCAACAGCTTGCGCTGGGTGGTTTGCGCGTGTCCACCATTTACCAGGCCGGGGTACAGCTCACCCTGCCGTTGCGGAACCGTGTAGCCGAATCCGATGCGGCTCGGGATACCGTGCAGGTACGCCAGGTGCAAAGCCGGACCGAGAAGCTGGCCCAAGGCGTCCGGCAGGATGTGGAAACCGCTGTGGTGGCGCTGCAAACTGCCGATGCCGCGTACCGGGCCGCCTCGGCCAGCCGCGACTACCAGGGGCAGTTGCTGGACGCCGAGCGGGACAAGCTTTCTGTCGGCCAGTCCACCGACCTCGCCGTGTTGCAGGACCAGGCCTTTCTCGCCCAGGCACGATCCACGGAGATTGCCGCGCGCTCCAACTACATGAAGGCGCGGCTTGAGTTGGATCATGCAGTGGGCGACCTGCTGGAAAAGAACCACATCACGCTGGACGATGCCATTCGGGGCCAATTGCCCCAGTAGGGCGTTGCTCCTAAACAGCAGTTGCCTAATCTATGCCACTAGCCCGTTTGGGAATAGAGGCCACTTTCGCCTTCTCTACTTCCGCTACGCCGCTCATGCCCGTTGATGTACGACTCCGTCCACGGAGCACCATGGTGAGGAAGACAGCGAGAGTTGCAAGACTACTAAGAAACAAAAACGTGATCATAATGAAAGCCTCAACAGTCTGAGGCTGATCGTGGTTGGCATGTTGTCCGGGTGACAGGCACAGTTTCATGCCTCGTTATTGGATGAAGCTTCTTGCCGTCGATTTCACACCAGAGGCTGCAAAGGTCGATGTGTGTGACTTCAGGCAGACAAACCTGGTGACTGTCGCGTCCTGCCTCCGGTTGTTAGCTCCCGGCTAGGGAGTTCCAAGAGACGGGCCGACGCGGGATCAGCATCAAACCGAGCATAGGGCGTGCGGTGTCCCTGTCAGGGGATGACATGCAGATCTTTCTTCTTTTCACCTTCAACGGTGAATCGCAACCGACAGCCGTCACAGCAGTGACTGGCGACGTAACAAACCTCCTCTTGCCTGCCGTAGGAGACTCCGTGGAGTACGTGGATTCCCATGGAGCCCCTTTCAAGGGCCGAGTCACTGAGAGGCAGTACCTGTACAGCATCCTTCAGAGTGACGCATCGGACAGTTCTGTGGCCGTCACCCTTTGTCTGGACCGCGTTCCGAGGTGACCTCCTACGGTTAGAGCTCGTCAGCAGTTCTGTGGACCGCGACTCACCTGAAGGCGTGCGGCTTGCTTCCCTGGGCACCTGCGGCCGCGGCGTATTGCAGGCCTGGTTTGGCATCGGGCTCGTCGTGCGTTTGGAACCACACCAGGATGCGGTGGCCGAACTCGGCGCCGGTCCGCGTCGAGATGCCTCCATGGTCTGCGCCTGGGACCACCCACAGCGCGCAGCGGCTGCCACAGATGCGCTCCAGATCCGCCGCGTGATGCATGGGGACGTTGTTGTCGGCGGTGCCGGTCATCAGCAGGACAGGCACCTGGGAACGGGCGATGGCCGTCGCGGGCGCCGCATCGGGCAGCCAGACCCTGTAGCGCAGGTGAGCCCAGTCAATGGCCGTTTGCACCACGGGCCAGCCGGCAGTGTGCCAGAACCGCGTGCCGAGCCCTGTTTCGTGGCCCAAGCGCTCATAGACGACCTGCCGAAAACGAGCGTACGGGTCTTCCACAGCGGCAGCGCAGATTTCCGGGGTGACCGCGGTGGCTTCCACAGCGATCGCCGCCCCCATGGATTCCCCGAGAACGTAGGTGCAGCCGGGAGCACGCTCACGAGCCCATACGGTCCAACGGCGCACATCATCGCGTTCCAGCAGACCGAAGGTGGCCACGCGCCCGCCGGCCTCCCCCTGCCCCCGGGAGTCCGGCAGCAGGACGTCGTACCCCTTGGCCACAAAGATATCCGCATACCCGCTCATGTCGACGCGATTGCCGCCGATGCCGTGCAGCAGCAGGACCGAGCGCCCGTTGGGGTACCTGGAGGTCACCCACCAGGCGCTGAGCAGGACCCCATCGGCCGCGGTTACAGAGACCGGCTGTACCTGCGCCTGAAACTGCTTGGCCATGCGCATCCGAAAGAGCGAACCGGCGAACACGTGCTGTTGGGGCAGGCGCAACGTGCTTTCCGCCAGGCCGACGCCTAGCACTGCGGCAACGGCCACATACAGCAGCGGCAGCAGCAGAACAACGGACAGCGCAACGCGCCACCATGTCAATCGTTGGGGGGTACCGCTCATGCCGGCCTTGCGAGCTCCTGATCGTTCATTTGACGGAAGAAAGGTGGGCCTCCCGGCCCGCCTTCCTTCCTTGGCCCGCACCGGAGAGCTCCGGGTGCTTGCGCAGCCAGCTCATCACCTCCGCACGAAGCGTTTCGTAGCTGGGTTCGCCGGAGGCGTAGCTGCGAAGGGTGCCGTGTGCGGAACCGGTATACCAGTTCAGAGCCAGGGAGGTGGCTTTGGAGTTGGCTGTGCTGCCACCGGCGTCCCCACCGATTCTTACATCGTTCGGCGTCAGTGCCGCCAGGGCTGCCTGGGCGTCCTCGAGGGAAAGATAGGCCTGTACCCTTCCGTCCTCGGAAAAGCGCTCAAAGTTGTAGCGTGCCCTGGAGCGGCCCAACGGCTCGAAGTAGGCACGTACCACCCAGTGGCCGCCCAGAACGCTGAAACTGTCGATCACATCGCTTTCGCGCGTGCTAATTCCCGGAGCGCCGCGTTGCCGCGCCATACGCAGCACCGTGCGCTCCCGGTCAAACTCTTCCCAGCGCCCAAGCGCCGCTTCCACGACCACCAGGTTTTTGTGCGCCTGCCACAGCTCCGGCTGCTGCATGACCGCGGTGCGATAGGTCATCTCGGCTGTTTCAAACTCACGAAGCCCGAGTTCGGCGTCACCCAGGCCCAACTCAGCCTGCACTGTCCCTGGGTGGGTCTGGAGGTAGTCTGCGAAGACCTGCCTGGCCTGCTGAAAGTGCTTGGTCGTGAGCAGTTCGCGGCCGTGCCGGAGCTCGCCCGGAAGCGTCGGAAGGCTTCCCAGAACGTATCCCGGGCTCGACATTGGGCTCGATGGCGGCGTTGCTTCCAGGTCGGCTTGCGCACGCAGCTGCCATCCCCATGCAGCGGCGGAAGCGGCCAGCACGGCGGCAACGACCTGTCTTCGAAACAGCAAGCGCACTCGGCTCATCCTCTTCGGTGTTGGACGTGGTGGAGCGCCGATCCGCCCATCATGCCCCCACAAAGCAGCACAACAAGCCAGAACAGTTCAGGATGCCGCTGCAAAAGCGGGCGGGCCTCATGGCGGGTCTGGAAGTGTGGGTTTTCCCGTTCCGGGCCCAGCGACGCGTCCAGCACGGTGGCCGGTACCGCAAGTGCGCTTTCGTCGTAGGCCGGTGCGGCAAGCGCGTCGTCGCCGTAGCGCAGGGTATAGCGGGCCAGGCGATCGGCGAAGAAGCACAACTTGCGTTCCCGCATGGCCAAGGTCACCGACCGGATAGGCAAAGGCGCCCGTGCCCCGTTGCTCACCGCAACCAGCACCGTCGCGGGCCGTACCAGGGTCGCGCCCAGGGTGGCATCCAGAGCATCTTCCCGAATCGCGATCGGGTAAAGGCGGGGGGCGCCGGAGGGCCAGTTCACCCGCAGGATCGCGCCTGCGTCCAGCGCCTCCGTGTCAGTGGCCGGCGCACGGTCGGCCCGGGCGCTGACCG
>CAXTRM010000244.1:4788-5464 GCA_964246625.1 uncultured Acidobacteriaceae bacterium | reverse complement strand
CGGCAGCAGCGGGGCCACCGGCAGCAGCGGGGCCACCGGCACGAGCGGCAGCACCGGCACCAGCGGGAGCACGGGCTCCACCGGCACCGGCAACACCGGAGCAACAGGCGCCACGGGATCCGCGGGCGGCTCCGGCAGTACGGGCAGTGCAGGAGGAACGGGAACCAGCGGCAGCACGGGTTCCAGCGGCAGCACGGGTTCCACCGGCAGCACGGGCACCACCGGGATGCAAAGCTATGCGATCACTGTGACCGCCACCGCCGGCGGCGCGCTTTCCCACGCAGTTTCTGTCACGCTCACAGCCCCTTAGAAGAGACGCCTTGCCCTTTTTCGGTCCCAATTCGAGCTTTCGGTGGCAGCTGCGGCCGCTGCGTCCTGCAGCGTGTGGTTTGCTGGCGTGGCTGTTGCTTGCGGCAGCCGCAGCGGCGGGAACGCAGGCGATGGCGCAGCAGCAAATTCCAGCGGATCTGGGCGTGAGCTTTTTGCAGGAGCGGACCAAGTTCGTCGGCTCGGGGACCAACCCGTACTTTATGCTGCGTGGCGCCAAGGTCGACTTCGCCTACAGCCTCGCCAGGAGTCTCGGGCTGGTGGTGAGCGGTAGCGGGCTGTCGACGGTCAATCTCCGGGGATCGCTCGATGTGGAACAGATCTCCTTGATGGCCGGCCCACGCTACAC
>CAXTRM010000244.1:3286-4778 GCA_964246625.1 uncultured Acidobacteriaceae bacterium | reverse complement strand
CAGCAGCCGCAAGGGCGGGGTATTTGCCGAGGGCAAGGTGGGCTACGTGATCGCGATCTCGGGGGCGTACCCGGTCAACGGGCTGGTGATGGACCGGGCTTCCGCGTTGACCTACCTGGGCGGCGCCGGTGTGAATCTCCATGTGTATGACCGCTTCGAGCTGCGTGCGATCGAGGTGGAATATGTGCGCAACCAGCTGCCCAACGGGGGCACCAATGTGCAGAACAGCCTGAGGCTCGGTACCGGCATCAACTTCCACTTCGGTCTCTAGATCGGGCGTCGGGAGCCGTGGCTCGGAGCGGCAACGGCATGGAAACATACCCTCGTCCTTGGTAACCGGCAAAGCCACACAGAGGTTTGCGCCGGGGCGGATCAGCAGATAGGTCCACGCGTCTTTGCTGCCGGTCGCATCCTACTGCTTGCGATGGAAGCAAGGATGATCCATCAAATCGCTTCAGCATCCCCAGCCCTTGGCCTTGAAGGCCGACTCCGGCTGTTGGTTGACACGGGCCTGCTGCTCAGCTCTGAGCGCGATCTCGATGTCATTGTGGAAGCTGCTCTTGAGGCCGGTCTCGCCCTTTGCGGAGCGGCGTATGGGGCGTTTTTCTACAACGGAAGCGATGCGGAAAGCGGGCCCTTTCCGCTACGCAGGGTGACGGGCGCCAACGGCTCCCTGCTTGCCAGGGCGATGCCGCGGCCAACCTCGGTGTTTCTGCCGGGGTACGAGGGCGATGGTACGGTGCGCTGCGACGATCTCACGCTGGATCGAAGGCATGCCCAGGAGGCCCCGCTTTGCCGGCTCCCGTCGGGCGAGCTGCCGGTGCGTAGCTACCTAGCCGTGCCGGTCCGCAGCCTGGGGGGCGAGGCGCTGGGCGCCTTGCTGTACGGGCACCCCGACCGGGGCTTGTTTACCGCCGTGTCGGAGCGACTGGTCGCCGTGATTGCGGCGCAGGCGGCCGTGGCCCTCGCGAACTTCCGGCTTACCCACCGCCTGCTGAAGGAGGCCAGGGCCGCCGAAGAGGCCCGGGCCGAGCAGCGCCAGGCTCAAAGCCGGCTGCGCCAGGCGCTGGATGCGGCCCAGCTGGGTACCTGGCGATGGGACAGGAACTCGGACCTGATCGAGTTCGATGAGCGCGCGGCGAGCCTGTTCGAGGTCGAGCCGCACGTTTCCTTGCCGCGGCGTCGCTTGTGGAGCGAAAAGGTACTGGAAGAGGACCGGGGTGAGAGCCCGGAAGACCTGCTGGGTCTGCTGGAGTCGGGCGTGCCCTATGCGGCCGAGTACCGCATCCTGCTCGCGGATGGCAGCCTGCGATGGATCGCCTCGAGCGGGGTGGCGGCCATGGCCGAAGGCTCGCGCCACCCGACCGGGATGACCGGAACCCTGCAGGACATCTCGCCGCGAAAGAACCAGGAAGAGTCGCTGCGGCAGAGCGAAAAGCTCGCGGCGACCGGCCGGCTCGCGGCGACGATCGCGCACGAGATCAACAACCCA
>CAXTRM010000244.1:2810-3276 GCA_964246625.1 uncultured Acidobacteriaceae bacterium | reverse complement strand
GACGGTGGAGCGCCTGCTGGAGACCGCGGATGGCGAGCTGGCGCGGGTGTCACAGATCGCGCAGCAGACCCTTGGCTTTTACCGCGACACCACCAACCCGGTCACGATCGATTTGAACGAACTGCTCGGGGCGGTGGTGGAACTGTTTGGCCGCAAGCTGGCCGTCAAGCGGGTGCAGGTCACCCTGGACCTCGAGCCGGAGCTTTCCATCGTGGGGCTGCAAGGGGAGATCCGGCAGGTGGTGTCCAACCTGCTGATGAACGCCATCGATGCGTCGCCCTCGAGCGGCACCTCGATCCGGATTCGGGGAAGGCACCGGCACCGCGATGGGAACACGGGCATCTCCGTGATGATTGCCGACCAGGGCAGCGGCATCCCGAGCCATGTGCGCAACCGGCTGTTTACGCCGTTTGTGACGACCAAGCAGACGGGAACTGGCCTTGGACTTGCTCTGTCAGCGAAGATC
>CAXTRM010000244.1:0-2800 GCA_964246625.1 uncultured Acidobacteriaceae bacterium | reverse complement strand
AGTCCAGGGGAACGGGCCTGGGACTGTGGGTGACCCGGGGCATGGTGGAAAAGCACGGCGGCACGGTCCGGTTCCGGTCGCGAACCGATACGCCGGCCGGCACGGTGTTCCGGGTGTTTCTGCCTCATCGTAACGGGGCTGACGCATTTTCTTCGCCCGCAACCGCGGTTGTCCAGTAGACTTGGTCGGGAACTGCCCTTTTGTCCACTCAACGGGCATCCCGTTCCACGATGCGGTTTTGCGGGCCATCGCGTGGCCGCATCTTTCCGTGTCGGCTAGGCCAATGATGACTCCATATCTTTTGTTTAGTGAAGCCACTCCGCTGCGATGCCTGCCTTTTTCCGAAGCAGGGAGCGGAACGGAAAGCCAGACCTCGGCGCCACGCATCCTTGTTGTGGATGACGAAACGCTGATCGCGGACACGATCGTGCAGATCCTGAACCGTAACGGATTCATTGCCGAAGCAGCGTATTCCGGGGTGCAGGCGATCGAGTTGGCGAAGCGGCACTGCCCTGAGCTCGTGCTTTCCGATGTGATGATGCCCCATGTGGACGGGGTGGAATCGGCCATTCAGATACGGGAAGCCTGCCCCCACACCCGCATCGTGCTCTTCAGCGGGCAAGCGGCCACCGTCGAGATCCTGGCCCGGGCGCGCCAGCGCGGTCACGAGTTCGAACTGCTGCCCAAGCCGATCCACCCGACACAGCTGATCAAACATTTGAGGCAGTAGCGCCCGCACGGCACCTCTCGCCTGGACGGAAGACGGGTGTTTCCGCCACATTTCTCCGCGTCCACAGCGTCCGCTTTGGCGTCAAAGAAGCTTGACCGAGGACGATCCATGCCCCAACAGCTCCCCATTGCGATTTACTACGAGCAGCCCCACTGGTTCAAACCGCTGTTCGCCGAACTGGACCGCCGCGGCACCCCTTACGTGAAACTGTTCGCCCCGGACCACTTTTACTCGCCGGAAGAGCACCCCGAGTTGAAGTATTCGGTGGTCTTTAACCGTATGTCGCCTTCGGCGTGGAACCGTGATCATGGCGACCAGATCTTCTATACGCTTGGCTTTCTGGAGCACCTCGCCTCGCGCGGGGTCAAGGTATTGAACGGCATCAAGGCATTCAGCTCGGAGCTTTCCAAGGCCGGGCAGCTTGTGCTGATGGAGCGGCTTGGCATCGCGTACCCCAAGGCGCGTGTGATTCACCGGCCGGAGCAGGCGCCCGCGGCCGCAGAAGGCCTTCGCTGGCCCATTGTCGTAAAGCCCAACATCGGCGGCTCCGGCGCCGGCGTCAAGCGCTTTGAGGACGCATCGCAGCTGCAGCAGGCCATCGACGCGGCACCGGGCTCCGCCGAAGCGCTTCAGTTCGGCCTGGACTCCACGGCGCTGGTGCAGGAGTTCATTCCCGCGCAGGACGCGCACATCGTGCGGGTGGAGGTGCTGAACGGCAAGTTCCTGTACGGGATCAAGGTGCACCTCACCGGGGAAACCTTTGACCTGTGCCCGGCCGATATCTGCCGTACCACGGCCGGTACGGACCTGAACCGTGGCGCCTGCGCCCTCGATGCGCCCAAATCCGGCATCACCGTCGAAGCGTTCACGCCGCCGGTGGACGCGGTCGCCGCTGTGGAAGAGATCATGAAACACTCCGGCATCGACATCGGTGGTGTCGAGTACATCACCGACAGCCGCGATGGGCAGCGCTACTTCTATGACACCAATGCGCTTTCCAACTTCGTTGCCGACGGCGCAAATGTGATCGGCTTCGATCCGTTTGTGAAGCTGGTGGACTGGTTGGAGGCAGAGGCCGGTCTGGAGCTTTCGGTTTTCACGGGAAGATCACCGGAAGAACAGCAGGCGCTTGCGGCGCAGTTGAGCAACAGCTAGGCTGCAGCCTGACATTTTGGGTTGCAGCGCATCACAACGCCGTCCCTTGTGGGACGGCGTTGTTGGTTTTCGGCCTTTTTAAGCTACTTCTTGCTCTTGGCGGGCGGCTTGATCGTGGTTTTCGTCGCCGTGGTTTTACGTCCTTCCTGGGCCGAGGCGCCGGGGCTGTCCGGTGTGCTGCCCTGGAAGCGCGAGTGGAGGCCATCGTTCGGCTGCAAAGGCGAGATACCGCCCTTGGCCATGAGCTGCGCGGCGATCTCATAGATCTCTTCCGGCGCGTAGTCCGGCGAGAAGATCGTCGGGCACTCACCCACCACAGGACCTTCCGCGGCGTAGTCCGGCGCACCTGGGATCACCTCGAGCGGCTGACCGTCGGCCCAGTCTGCCGGGCCTGACCACACGCCCGCGACATCGGCGTACTCGCCCTTCTCAGAGAACGTGTACAGCGTGCGGTGGCTGCCGATCGCCTGCCATTTGCGGGCTTCGGGGATCTTGGCATCGTCGATGTTCGGTGTGGGCAGCATCTTGGTGACTTCCACGCCGGTGATCTTGCGCAAGGCCATCGCATACGCCGCCTGATGGACGCCGCCACGCACCATCAGGTAGCCGATCACGTTGCGTGCCGCGGCATTGGTGGTCATCTGGTAGCAGCGATGCTTGTGCATGCGCGCGCCCGTCTCCAGGAAGAAATTATGGAGCAGATCGGCGACCAGATTGCCGGAGCTGAACACGTGCTCACCCGTCCAGAAGTGGCCCATGGAATCCATCACCTGGTGGCCGCCGCCGCCCACGATGGTGTGGTGGGTGTTGCGCAGGTTCTTGGCCGCGGAAAGAGGCGCGTCCACCGGCTCGCCTTCGGGCACACTGCCTTCCAGCATGAGGTTAATCGCGTGTGAGATGAGTTCCACATGACCC
>CAXTRM010000243.1:0-5483 GCA_964246625.1 uncultured Acidobacteriaceae bacterium | reverse complement strand
GCCAAAGGTGTCCTTGAGGTTGGCGAGGTAGCCGGCCCGCAACTTCGCAAAGCGCGGCGCCGTGTTCAGGTAGTAGTCGCGGTCCGGCAACGTGAGGCCACCCTGGCCTGTGCCGAGAATCTGCTTGGACGAGTCCTTCTGGTCCTGTTGCACGCCCACAGACAGCAACTCCGCGCTGCCGAAGCGCTTGGTCAGGCTCACGTTCAGCGACGCGAGGTCCTTTGACGATTTCAAGGCAGCGACGGCTTCCAACTCCGGCGTCAAGGGCTTGGCGCCGAGTGTGTCCACCTCGGTTGTGTTCATGCAAGAGGCAAAGAAGTCGCCATACTTCCGTTGCAGGGGCGTTTTCGGGTTGTCGGCCGCACTCTTCAGGTCGGTGTAGAGGAGGTAATTGTTACGCTCCCCCAGCTCATTGAACCGTCCCCAGCGAGCCTGATCGGCGGGAATCGGGTTGCTCTTGTTCCAGTTGCCGCAGGCGTACTGATAAAAGTCGACACACGGGTCGATTGTCTTATCGATCGCCGTGAGGTCCATCGAAATCGGCTGCTTGGGGGCCGAGGTTGGACCCGTGGTAGCGACATCGGCGGGGGCAAAGGAGACGGCGATCTGCTGGGCCGTGCCTAGCGGAGCACACAGGGCAAGCAGAGAAGAAACGAAAAGACGACGCATTCGAGCTCCTCGGAGAAGCTGGCGGGATGTTGTCGCTATAGACCTTTGAGTGTCTGGGCTGTAACGACGAAGTGACGATGTGGGTGGTTCGAGTACGAAGCAGCGAGCGGGAAAGTTTCGGGACGCGACGCAACGTCGTACAACGCCGGTAGCCGCCCGCCTCAGAAGATCTTCATGTGAATCGTGAGGTACTTCTTGGGGTCCGTGCGAAGCATCACCGCCAGCTCCGAGGCGTTCTTCAACAACACATTCAGATTGTTGTACGCACTGTCGTTGGTAACAAGCTGGCCGACTGTGCCCTTGCCCGCGTTGACACCCGCAAGCATGGTGTCGAGCTGGTTAATGGTATCGCCCAGCTTCTGCGCGGTGGCGGGGTCTTTCAGCAGCAGACCGAGGCTGCCCTGGCCGCTGTCGACCTGGGTGAGGATCGAGTTGGTGCGGGTAAGCGTGGCGTTCAGGTTGTTGTACAGCGCATCATCGGTGAGCAGTTTGCCTGCAGAGCCCTTGCCGGTGCTCAAGCCGGTCGCCAGCGTGTCCAGGCGCGTCGCGGTGTCGTTCAACCGGTTGTACAGGGTGTCGTCGGTCAGAAGTTTGCCGACCGAACCACGCCCGCGATTCAGGTTGGCCGACAAGGTGTGCAGCTGGTTCAGCGTGGAGGTCGCTTCGTTGTACAGTGCGGGATTTTTTAGCAGCTGACCGGCGCTCCCCTCACCGTTCTGCAGCCCATCGACGACCTTGTCGAGCTTGGCGATCGTGCCGTTGAGCTGTGTCAGCGTCCCCTGACCGGACTTGATGAAGCTGGCGATGGAGGGTTCTTCAAGCGACTTGAACTCACCGCCGGACTGGAACTCAGGACCCTGGGCCAGGGTACTGTTTAGCTCCACCTCCGTGTCGCCGACGAGCCCTGCCGTTTCGAGCGAGGCTGTGGTGTCTGTGTGGAAGCGATCCTGGAATCTGGGGGTGAGCTTCAGCAAGACTTCAACGGGGGTCAGCTTGCGGGCGGGATCCGTCGACAGCCGTACGGCGGAAACCTCGCCAACGGCCACGCCTTCGAGGTTGACCGGGGCACCGACCTTTAAGGCTTCGGCGTTGGCAAAGTACACACGTCCGACAAGCTTCTTTTCAAAGGTCGCCATGCCCGTGCTGTTTGTCATAAGAAAAAGCAGAACCAGCAGCAAAGCCAGCGAAATAAGAACCAAAACGCCGACCTTGAGCTGCGACCACTTCACTTCCTGTTGACTGGGCATAGGGCCATGGTACCAAGAGGCCAGGGCCCGATAGCCATAGCGCTAGTTGCCGTCCTCAGCGACGACGACGGCAAGCGCCATCGCCTGGGTATGGGTGAGGCTCAGGGTGAGCCGCCGGATGCCACGGGCCGCGGCAATCTCGGCGGCACGGCCGTGCAGCGTGATCTCGGGTGCCTGGCCTGGATGCCGAGTGACCTCGAACTCCCGCCAGGTGACACCACGGCTGATGCCCGTGCCGAGCGCCTTGGCGGCAGCCTCCTTGGCAGCAAAGCGCGCCGCAAAGCTTTGGGCTGCCCCCTTCTTGCGAGCCTGGCAGTAACGGATCTCCCCGGGGGTGTACACCTTGTCCATGAAATGTTGGCCGAAGCGATCCAGGCTTGCCTGAATGCGAGGCACTTCGGTCAGATCGGTGCCGATACCAAGAATCAGAAAGGCCTCCCTCCTCGGTCAGTGCCATGAGCACTGAAGATCCTGCAACATGGTTCGGAATGGACCCAAAAGTGTCCGCTTCCTGCACAATACCTCAGGGAACGGCAGCTCCGGGCGAGAGGGGCGGCGCCGACGTTCGGAGGCCACGGGAAGCGTGCCCATGAGGGCCTGACTGCTACACTGATGCGGTCTATGGCTGCTGTGATTGAAGCCAGTCACCTGGGAAAGATCTACCGCTCAGGCAAGCTGGAAGTGCATGCGCTTCGCGATGCGACGTTTGAGGTCGAAGCGGGCGAGTTCCTGTCGATCGTAGGGCCGTCCGGCTCCGGCAAGTCAACCCTGTTCTACGTCCTGGGTGGGTTGACCTCCGCCAGCGGCGGGTCGCTGCGCGTGGCCAACGAGGACTTTTCCCGCATGGGCGATGCGGAGCTGACCAGGTTCCGGCGCGGGCACATCGGTTTCATCTTTCAGCGCTTCAACCTGCTCTCCACCCTTTCCGCGCGGGGCAACATCGAACTGGCGCACACCGTGGCTGGTACCGGTAAGCCGTTCGACCGCGCCTTGCTGGACAAGCTGGCTGAACTGCTGCGGATCGAGGGCCGACTGGATCACCGGCCAAGCGAGCTTTCCGGCGGGGAACAGCAGCGGGTAGCCATTGCCAGGGCGCTCATCACAAGGCCCTCCATCGTGCTGGCCGATGAGCCGACCGGGAATCTCGATACGGAAAACTCGGAAAGCGTGCTGTCCATGCTGCGGGCTTCGAGCCGGGAGCTTGGTCAAACCGTGCTGATGATCACGCACAATCCGGAGGCGGCTGCGATCGCGGACCGCATCCTTTCCATGCGCGACGGCCGCACGGTCGGTGTGCAGGCCGGTCTGGGGCGGCTCGCCTCCGTTCCGGCTTAACTTGCCCCGGAAACGACAGGACTGATGATCAGGCTCTGGATGATGCTGTGCGTCGTCCCGCTGGGGCTTGGCCAGGTCACGGCGCCACGGCAGCCCACCAACCCAGCAGGCAGGGCCGCTGCACCGGTCGCCCTGAGTGCAGATGCACCGCTCGACCTGAATACCGCCACGCCGGCCCAGTTGAAGCAACTGCCCGGTGTCGGCGAGGCGTATGCCAGGCGCATCGTGGAAGGTCGTCCTTACCTGGCGAAAAACCAGCTTGTCACCCGGGGCGTGCTGCCCCAGGCTGCCTACGAGACGATCAAGGAGCTGGTTGTGGCCCGGCGAGTCGCGAAGTGATCTTCGGTGCGAAAACCTGTTGCAAGGTAATGTAACTTTGGTTACTATCGGAAGTGCAGCAAACAAGAGCTAGCCCCTCCGGTTGTGAACGCCCGTTCGCCCCGGTGGGGCTGATTTTTTGTCCAAAACTCCTACAACGAGGGTGGTATGGGGGTCACTGCGAACTTCCCTCCGGGTGTATCCTCTGCGGGGAAGGCAGCAGCCTGCCCGAAGAAGGTGTGCGGTGCTACCAGGTCTCAGAACGAAGGCACGGCATCTGCAAGGCCTTCTGGCCCTCTTGTGTCTGTCGCTGACGGGCTGCGGCGGCGTGAGTACCGGCACTCTGGGTGCCGCCCAGGTCCGCTTCGTTGAGGTGGCTCCCGGCGCTCCAGAGATGGACTTCTATGTGAACGGCAGTGGGGCCGCGTACGGCATCGGCTATGAGACCTTCACCTCCTACCTGCCGGTGAGCCCGGGAACGGCTACCATTAGCGTGAACAAGGCCGGAGCAGGGCAACTGCTTGGAACCACGCAGGGAAATCTCACTGGGGGCCACCAGTACACAGCCGTGGTGAGCCATGGCCTTGCCAACCTGCAAGAGCACATTTACCAGGACCAGGACACGCCTGCCCCGGCAGGCCAGATCGCTGTGCGGATGCTGAACGAGGTGGAAGGCGGCGGGCCGCTTACGCTCTTTCTTGCTCCCGCAGCCTTTCCCTCGCGGAGTCACACCGCATCTCCGGCCTTTACATTGGCCAGCGGCGGTTCGACCGCGTACCTCCTGCTGCCGGCAGGCACAGACTATCTCCTCACGGCGGCGCAACCGGACAAGACCCTTGCGGTGCCCCTCGCGACGGTCACCTTGAAGGGCGTGAGTGCGGCTGTCCGAACCGTTGTGTTTGCGGGCACGATCCAGGCGAGCGGACATGCAAACGTCGTTGGATTCACCCTGTCGGATGTAGAGGCGGAGTAGCCCAGCTGCGGACTCCACCCCTTACGGAGCTACGCCGCCGGGATCCCGCTACGACCTGTACGTTGCTGACCTGTCAGGTAGGCGCCCCACACAAAGGCGAGGGGAACAAAAAGGTTCATGGCAACCACGAAGAAGGTATGCCGCCCCCCCAGGCCCTTGTTCAGGTTGTACAAACTCAAGAGAAGAAAGGGTATGGCCAGGGCGATGCCATGCGCTACCGGAGACCGCCTTGCGACGCGTCCCGTGACGAAGCCGGCAAGGAGAGCCGAGAGCACTGTCCAGATGAGGTTGGAGCTGAGATAAACACGCGTCGGCGTATCGAAGGAGCGGTTTAACCCAAGGAAGGCGATGGCATAGAAAAGCCCTTCCAACGCGAGAAAGAGTAGAAATCCATCTACAACGGCAAAGATGCTTCGTGCAGTCGGGCTCATCCTGGCCACGTAGGTGTACCTCTCTTCAGTGAAGATGCAAAAAGGCCGCGACACGAAGCTCGCGGCCTTTTTGTTCCGGGTTGGTGTGCTCGCTAGTACCGGTAGTGATCGGCCTTGTAGGGACCGTCGGCCGGCACGCCGATGTATTCGGCCTGCTTCTTGGAAAGGGTGGTCAGCTTGACGCCGATCTTTTCCAGGTGCAGACGGGCGACCTCTTCGTCCAGCTTTTTCGGCAGGACGTAGACGCCGATCTCGTACTTGTCCTTGTTGGCCCACAGGTCCATCTGGGCAAGGGTCTGGTTGGAAAAGCTGTTGGACATGACGAAGCTGGGGTGACCGGTGGCGCAGCCCAGGTTTACCAGACGCCCTTCGGCGAGCACAAAGATCGAGTTGCCGTTGGGGAACGTGTACATGTCCACCTGCGGCTTGATGTTCGTATGCTTGACGTCGGCGGCACCCTGGAGTTCGGCCATTTGGATCTCGTTGTCGAAGTGGCCGATGTTGCAGACG
>CAXTRM010000242.1:5203-5485 GCA_964246625.1 uncultured Acidobacteriaceae bacterium | reverse complement strand
CCGTATGCAGGATGTAGGTCGCGGCGAAGGCCATCAGCACCAGTGGGTAGATCAGCGGCGTCAGCAGTCGGCGCTTGGAGCTGGCCTGGTAGATTCGCGTGGTGAGATAACCGGTCACGGCCAGGCAAGCAATGTTTATCACTGCCTGGATCAGGACCTCGGGCTGTACGGGCTTGGGAAACCAGAAGTGAGAGACAGCAAACAACTTACCGCCAAGCCGCAGGGCCGCACTGGAGTGCGCCAGGCGCAGGGGAAGCATCATCAGGCAGCGGCCTTGAAACG
>CAXTRM010000242.1:0-5193 GCA_964246625.1 uncultured Acidobacteriaceae bacterium | reverse complement strand
GGCATACGCTCCTGCCCCTGTTCATAGAGCAGCGTGTTGACATAGGGCCGCGTGAGCCAGAGATAGCACCAGGCAATCTGAATGGTGGCCAAAAGATAGAAGGCGGCCAGCGTCCAGCGCTTGCGGTCTAGCGTCATCAGGAACTCCCGTGGGTGCTGGGTGGTGGCCGGCAGTGGACCCGAGCGGTGTGATGCTTCCGACTTACGTGCGTGTGGAAGACTCCTGCTTTGGATGCAGAGATGCCGTGGAGCGCTGGTCGCCAAAGACGTTGGACCTCGCATTCTGGTCGTTTTTGCGGCCAAAGCTCGATCCTGCGGCGTAGATGGCACGGTATGGTGCCATAACAGGCCCTTCTGCGGGCAGGCTGACAGTTCCCGGGGGTGGAAAGCGCTCTCAACTCCGGCTATGTTGCGTGCTGGACCAGCCTTCCGGGGCGCTGGTCCAAGCCTCCGGCGGGCTGGGCAGAGCTCCCGGACGCTGCAAGCGTGTCGCGTACCGGAAACCGGGCCGCCAGCAGGAGCATGCCCAGCAGGACCAGTGCCTTGACCTGGCCAGCGACGGTTTCTTCTACCGATCGGATGAAGACCAGAGGGCCAAAGAGCAGACCGAAGGCAAAAAACAGGGCGCGCCCCCCGGGGAGTGAGCTCCCGAGCCCCTGCGCGCGCACCGTAAGCAGGCAGAGGGCGGCGAACGGGATGTACATGGCCTGCAGGGTGTAGTCGAACGAGGTGGCGGGCAGCAGGACCATGAACGAACACAGGGCCAATGCCTGGTTGAAGGGCGGGGCCGTCCAGAACTGCCACGCATAGAGCCCAAGGGCTAGAAGGCCGGCCAACAGGGTGTAGACGGTGACGCCATGGAGGATGAGCTGCGGGTGGTGGCGCAGCCCAAGCTTCAGCAGCGCCCAGGCAGAGTGGTCGTAGCCGTTCACATCGCCCAGGTATCTCGCCGAGTACACCGCAAGAAACAAACGGATGCCCTTTCCCGTGAAGGCTGCGGCGCGAACGATATTGCGGTCCAGAAAGAGGAACCCGGCAATGGACGTAGCTGCCGCCGACAGCAGGCCTGTAGCTGTGGCGAGGTATTGCCGCCGCGGAAGGTAGAGCCCAAAGAAAAAGAGCGGGTAGATCTTGAAGGCTGCGGCAAATCCAAGCAGAACGGCAGCGAGCTGAGGGCGACCGGTGAAATAGCACGCGAGCGCGCCGGCCAACATGAGCCACAGGATCGACTCTATGTTGCCCCGCTCCAGGGAAAAGTAGATGGGCCAGGACAAGAGCGTCGTCGCCGCGACGAACAGGGCGGCTTTGCCCCTTGCGAGCCCAGCGCGATGGAGCGCACGCCCAAACAGCGTCGCGGCCAGCAGCAAGGGCGGCAAAGCGGAGAGCAGGTTGGCACCTGGAAAGGTCACGAGGTCGGCGAGCCGATACAGAAACCAATACAGAAAGGCACACGGCGCAGGGTAGGCCCAGAGCTGGTTGCCCGGGATCAGGAAGCGGGAAGTACTGAACGCGTTGAAGCGCAGCCAATAACATTCCAGATCGATGAGCGGATTTGCCGGCACCAGGGCGCTGAAGGCCAGCCTGGCTCCCTGCAGATGCCACCGCACCAGGGCGTCAAGAAGGCTAAGCAGAACGGTAGCGGCAAGGACCTTGAGAAAGAGTGTGAACTCGGGAGGCAGCGGCAGATGGCGGGCTGTCCGTGTCGCGGCAGCCTCGGTCCATGTCACCTGTGTCACGAGCATAGTCAGGGTCTCCAGGACGGCTTCTGAGCAGAACCGTTCGCATGCAGAGTATGGGCCGGAGACGCCAGAGTACACGAGATGCTCCACGGCATCGCAAAAGCTTTGTGCGGATGTGGGGAACAAGTGAAGCGCTCCACGCCTGAGGCCGCCACATGTCGGATTACGAAGCGCTTACCCTTTCGGTTGCGGAACTCATCTGTCTTGCATGGGTTGTTCTGAGCTGCCATTGGTGGATCCCGGAGTGGAGCCTTCCGGTTGGAACGAGCGCATGGTGCCTGGGCAGTTTGCGGTGCACTACTCGCATCGGGGTGGAAGCGCGCATGGACCTGTGTGCACGGTGTGTGACAGCCTGGGCGAAGCGGAAGCGCATGCGGGGGAGCAGATCGCGGCTGATCCGGCGCTGCGGTGCAGGATCTACGACCACCAGGGATTTGTGGGGGCTCCCTTGCGAGAGATGCAGGGTCCGCGGTTCAAAGGCGAGCGTGACCTGAGCCCGCGGGTGCGGCGATGGATCGGCGTGGTGCTGCTGGTAGTGGGAACAGGGCTTTGCGGTTTGGACTGGAGTACCGGGTTTCGGCTGTCGTGGCCGGGGCTGGTGGGCTCGCGCTTCCTGATCCCGGGGTTGATCCTGCTGGTAACCGAGGCGCTGATTGCGCTGCATGCCAAGCAAAAGGCGATGCAGGCGGCAAAGGGCGGTGTGCAGCCGTGACGCAACTGTTGCTGGCCATTGCGGCAGTGCTGCTCGTGTCCTTGCTATGTGGGTGGCTGGCGCAACGGGTGGGGCAGGCCAAGGTGGTGGGCGAGATCGTGGGCGGCATCCTGTTAGGGCCGTCGGCGCTGGGGCGTTTGGCGCCCCACGGGTCCGCGCAGCTGTTTCCAAACAGCACACTGGTGAGTTTTGACAGCCTGAGCACGCTGGGGCTGGTGCTGTTTCTGTTCCTGATCGGCAACGAACTGGACCTGAACCATCTTCGGCGGCAGCGCGTGACCGCGACACTGGCGAGCAGCACCAGCATTGTGGTGCCGTTTGGCTTGGCCGCAATCGCGGCCCCGTTTGTGCATCGGGCGCTGGCCGCAGCGCAGGCCGGCCGGCTGGTGTTCACGCTCTTTTTGGGCATTGCGCTGAGTATCACGGCGTTTCCGGTGCTGGCGCGGATACTAGAGGAACGGCAGTTGCAGACCACGCCACTGGGGGCGACGGCGCTGCTGTGCGCGGCGGTGGATGATGTGTCGGCGTGGACGCTGTTGGCGTTTGCGTTGACGCTGTTGCCGTCACAGGGCGCGCAGATGGCGATGTGGTCGCGTGTTGGCTGGCTCGGGGTGTACCTCCTGGTAATGCTGGGCGGGCTGTTGCCGCTGAGCCGGTGGGCGTCCAAACGCCTGGCGACGGCACCGTTCCGCTACGAGGTGCTTGGGGTAAGCGTGGCCCTGGTGCTGCTGTCGGCGGCGGCCACCAACGCGATGGGGGTGCATCCGCTGTTTGGGGCCTTTCTG
Source organism: uncultured Acidobacteriaceae bacterium (assembly GCA_964246625.1). Lineage (GTDB taxonomy): Bacteria > Acidobacteriota > Terriglobia > Terriglobales > Acidobacteriaceae > Granulicella. The sequence goes on along the minus strand of CAXTRM010000242.1, from coordinate 1,958 downwards.
GCAGGCCTGTGCTTCCCACGAATCGCTGCCTGGCAACAGGCGATCCGATCGCGCTTGGACGCGATCCTTTCGGTGTTGCTGTTGCCGCTGTTCTTCGCGTTGACGGGGATGCGGACGCGGCTGGACCTGCTGCGCGGCCCGGGAGTCTGGATGTGGCTCCTGTTGGTGCTTGCGATTGCGATCGTCGGCAAGATCGGCGGCGCGGTGCTGGGGGCGCGGCTCACCGGGCAGAGCTGGCACGATGCGCTGGCGCTCGGCGCGTTGATGAACACGCGGGGTCTGGTGGAGTTGATCGTCCTGAACATCGCCTACAACGCCCATGTGTTTTCACCAACGCTGTTTTCGTTGCTGGTGATCATGGCGCTGGTCACAACGGCGATGACGACGCCGTTGATGAACCAGCTGGCGAACTGGGAGCGGCGGCGGGCGTTGCGGCGTGGCGTGGAGGCGGTCGGGGCGTGAGGCTGTTCGTCGGCCTGGGCTGACTGGGCCTGCTGCCGAGTAAGGCCTAGATCCACCTGCGGCGCCGGAGCCAGTAGAGGAGGCCGGCGGTGGTCGCGAGGATGAGGAAGGCGATGTAGGCCGCGCCGTGGGGGCTGTCCTCCCAGGGAAGGCCCTTGAGGTTCATGCCGTAGATGCCGCTGATGGCAATGGCTGGGGTGATCGCGGTGCCAAGGATGGTGAGCACCTTCATGACCTCGTTTGTGCGGTTGGCGACCGAGCTGAGGTAGATGTCGAGCGCGTTGTTGACGAGGTCGCGCTGGGCTTCGACGGAGTCCAGCAGACGCACGAGGTGGTCGTAGATGTCGCGGACGTAGGGCTGGTGCTCGGCATCGATAAGCGAGGTGGGATCGCGCTGGAGATGGAGCGTGGCGTCGCGGGTGGCGACGAGGATGCGGCGGAGGTCGATGAGTTCACGCTTGAGGGCGAAGACGCGCTGCAGGGTTTCGGGTTCGGGGGTAGCGACGACGCTGTCTTCGAGGGTGTCCAGGGCATCGTCGTAGTGATCGATGGCCGGGAAGTAGCCATCGACGATCGTGTCGAGGATGAGGTAGAGGAGGCGGGCAGGGTTGGTTGGGGTGCCGGCTTGCGGGACGGGGTTTCCGGACCTTTGCTCGTCGGGCGGCCTTTGGGGCTCGCCTGGTGACGCGGGCGCCTCAATTGCGGGTGGTGGCTGGGATGGGGGTGCGGCTTGCGCTTTGGCGGCAACGTCGCGACGAGCGCGGGCGAGCGCATTGGCCGACGTCGGGCAGGTGGGGTCGGCGATGGTGATGAAAAAGGGCTCGCCGTCGTGAACGCCCGCAAAGACGTCGATGGTGGAAAAGGAAAGGTCTTCAGCGCCAGGGCTGCCTGCGGGTGGAGGCGTAAGGCGGACGGGTTTGAGGACGGAAAAGGTGTAGTCCGCGGCGGTCTGATCGACCTTGACGCGCTCGTCGGGCGAGCGGGCGTCTTCAAGATGGAGCGGATGGAGGTGGTATCGCCCGGCGAGTTCGTTGAGTTGCGGGTCGTCAGAGGAGGTGAGCTCGTACCAGGGCATGGGTGGTTCGTTGCGGGCGGTGGCCGGTGCGTTGTTCTGCCGCAGGCACCGGGTCTTCGCGAGATCGCGCTGTGCCGCAAGCATGGGATTGTCGGCTCCGGGGCCGAAGCCATGGGAGCCGTGCGCAAAGACGTGGAGTTCGCAATCGGCTCCGGCCCCATGCATCCTGCTGAAGAAGTCGACGCTGGTTGCAACAGGCACCACGTCATCATCCGCGGTATGGACGATGAAGGTGGGCGGGGTCGACGGGGTGACGTGGGCATTGGGCGTGTACTGCGGGTCGAGGCGCGCGCAGTCTGCCTGCGTGAGGCCTTTGGTGACGGAGCAGTAGTTGATCATCAGCTTGTTGCCGTGGGCGGGGTCCGGCACCTGGGGCTGCATGGCATTCAGCCACGGGTAGCCGAGTGCCATGAAGTTCAGG
>CAXTRM010000241.1:3532-5521 GCA_964246625.1 uncultured Acidobacteriaceae bacterium | reverse complement strand
GTAATAGCAGGTACACGGCCACCAACGCCTTCAGCGCCTCGGGGTTGGTGATCTGGCTGATCCGTTCGCCAAACGCCCGGTTGCCGATCTGGTCATGGTTCTGGATGAAGGACACAAACGCCGTCGGGGGCAGGTGCGTGCACACCTCGCCGCGCTTCTTGCCCGTACAGACACTGGCCTGTCCCTGGTACGCAAAGCCCTCCGCCAGCGCCCGCCCCAGCAGCTGCGTATCGCCCTCGTAGTCGGCATAATAGCCCGCGTCTTCATGCGTGGCCGCGGTGTGGAGCACATGGTGCATGTCGTCGTTCCACTGCGCCGTGAACTGCTCCGGAAACCCATCGTCATCCCGCACCAGCCGGAACGCCTCGTTCTTCTCGTTCTCCAGCACCAGGTGAATCGGATACGGCGTATTCAGCGCATGCACGCGCTCGGCCAGCTCCGTCAAGATGTGCTTCGGGCTCTCGTCCATGATGGCGTGCACCGCATCCAGCCGCAGTCCGTCGAGATGGAACTCCTCGATCCAGTACAGCGCATTATGGATGGCCAGTTCGCGCACAAACGCGCTTCCCTCGTCGTCATAGTTCACCGCCGCGCCCCAGCTCGTTGTGTGCTTCTCCGTGAGCAGCTTCGGAAAGTACTTGCCGATGTAGTTCCCTTCCGGTCCGAAGTGGTTGTACACCACATCCAGCATCACCGCGATACCCCGCTGATGCGCCGCCTCCACCAGGGCCTTCAAGTCCTCCGGCCGGCCATACGACGAGTCCGGCGCATACCACAACACCCCGTCATAGCCCCAGCCGCGGTCACCCGCAAAGTCCCCGATCGGCATGATCTCCATCACCGTCACACCCAGGTCCTTCAGGTGGTCGAGCTTCTCGATGGCCGCGCGAAAGGTCCCCTCCTGCGTAAACGTGCCGATATGGAGCTCATAGATCACCGCCTCATCCCATCGCCGGCCCATCCATGTGCCGTCCCGCCACGTGTAGCTGCCCGCAGCAATCACCTCGCTCGGGCCGGACACATCTTCAGGCTGAAAGCGTGACACCGGATCCGGCACATGCATCCCGTCGGGCAACACATACCAGTACCGGGTGCCCACGCCCACCTCTTCGGTGATGCACTCAAACCAGCCATCGCCCAGCACCTGCATCTCCATCAACCGTTCCCGGCCCTGCACCGCCAGGGCCACACTCTGAACTGCCGGCGCATACAGCCGGAAGCGTACGCTTCCATCCGGCAGTACCTCGGCTCCAAACGGCATGCGGTGCGCGCGGCTGATCGCATTCGCGCTCACCTGGCTTGACGGCACTGACAACAACTCCTCGGAAGGGGACAGAACAATCTGACTGGACATACGTAACTCCGGAACCCCTGCTTTCGGGGCTTATAGTTTTGTGTCTTGTTTGTGTCTCCGCGTCACCGCGGTGCAAACGGCCTTTCGCTCGTCGTTTATCCTTGTGATGCGTGCCACCCCCGGGGGGCTCCAGCCAACAAAAAAGCATTTCGACCTCGCCAAACAGCCTCCGCGTCCATACCTCCCTTTTGCACTTCCTGCATCCTAGGCGTGTGGCGGGAGCTCCATTCCCCGCCCGAGGAGAGATGACATGGCCACGAATCAAGACCTTCCCGCAACCGACAGCGCAACCGTCCTGCATGAGCTTGTGGGCGACGACGCCACCGCGGCCTTCGAGAACGACCCCAAGTTCATCGACAGCAACCCAGGCGTAAACGCCTCCAGTGAAAACCTCGAAACCAAGGCTGATCGCCGCGACATCCAGTCCGACCCCGACCTCAATCTCCGCGCCGCCGCAGACGAGGACGAGGAGGACGAAGACGAGGAGGACGACGACGAAGACGACGACCTCGATGACGACGACGATGAGGATGATGACGAGGATGTAGATGACGACGACGAGGACGATGACGATGATGAAGACGAGGACGACGAGGAAGAATACGTTGACGACGAGGACGATGACGACGAGGACC
>CAXTRM010000241.1:2329-3445 GCA_964246625.1 uncultured Acidobacteriaceae bacterium | reverse complement strand
ATCCCTGGCCCGTCATCCACCCCTCTCTTGGAACCGCCGGATCTTGATCCGGCTGCAGGTGAAGATCAGGACACGGGCGACCTGTCGCCCGGCGTCGATGAGGATGCGCTTGATCGCGATGATCTCGACACCGATCGCATCACCAGCCTCGACTGAGCTTCCCTCTTCCTTCCCTGGCACCCTGCGCGCATGGCATGCCCGACGCCTCATCCGTGGTTGAAGGCCCGCTGCGGCTCGGGAGGAGGCAGCATCCCCGCATCAACCGGCATCACACCTCCACTGTGAGCCTCCAACCAAGCAAAGACACGAACTCCCTCCTGAAAGGCCTCGTGGCTGGCGCCATCGGTGGCCTCGTTGCCACGGCTGCAAAGACCATGGCGGAGAAAGTCTACCCACCACGCGTCCATGGCGAGCCTGAGCCGCCCGACGTCGCCGCGGAAAAGATCGCCGGCCACTCGCTCGATGAGGACACCAAAGGTCTCGCCAGCGAAAGCATCCATTGGGTCTTCGGTGCGGCTGCCGGTGCTTTCTACGGCGTTTTGGCCGAAATCTACCCAGCCGTTACTGCAAAAAGCGGCGCCACCTTCGGCCTCACGCTTATGAGCCTCACGCACGAGGGTGCCCTGCCGGCCCTGGGCCTCAGCGAGCCGCCCGAAGATCAAAGCCTCCGTGAAAAGACCAGTGAAGGGGCGACCCATATCCTCTACGGTGTCGTTACCGAAAAGGTGCGGGGCTTGATACGCGGCATGCTCGACTGATTTGTGCGTTTAACGAAGCATTCGACCGGACTTTTCTGTGTTGTTAACGACACCCGGCTCAAAGCTTCACTCTGGCACATGCACCGCCGTCAGAAGTTACCATCGGGCAGCGGGAATGTGGCATCCCTCAAGCTACACTCGTCGGGTACGTGGGATTGGATTAACGCTGCATGTCTCTTTCTGCCACACGCAATGCTTCTTCAAAACATGTTGTGATCGTTGGGGCCGGACCGGGTGGTCTCGCCTCCGCCATGTTGCTCGCACGCTCGGGCGTGCGGGTCACCGTCGTCGAAAAACACAAACGGGTCGGCGGCCGCACGGCAACGCTCTCCCAGGATGGCTACAAATTTGATATCGG
>CAXTRM010000241.1:0-2319 GCA_964246625.1 uncultured Acidobacteriaceae bacterium | reverse complement strand
GTCTTCGGCTCCGGCGGCAAGATCGATGCCACCCCCGACATCCAGCGCATGGAAGCCGAGATCGCCCGCATCTCCCCCCACGACGCCGAGTCGTTCCGCGGCTTCCTTGAGCGGAACCGGCAAAAACTCGCCAGCTTTCTCCCCTTTCTGGAGTCGCCCTTCGAAAGCTGGACCGATCTGATGAAGCCGGAGATGCTGAAGCTGCTTCCGCTTCTCAAGCCTTGGCTGTCGCTTGATGGCGACCTGCGCTCCCACTTCAAGGACGAGCGCATCCGCCTCGGCTTCAGCTTTCAATCCAAATACCTGGGCATGAGTCCGTTCCGCTGCCCGTCCCTGTTCTCCATCTTGTCCTTTCTGGAATACGAGCACGGTGTCTTTCATCCCGTCGGTGGCTGCGGTGCCGTGACCGCGGCCATGGCGCGCATCGCCCAGGACATGGGCGTCGATCTGCTCCTCGATGAGCCCGTCGAAGAGCTTCTAGTTGAAGATGGTGAAGCCCGCGGCGTTCGCACCGCGACCCGCACCTTCAAGGCCGACTCCGTGGTCGTGAATGCGGACTTCGCCGAGGCCATGCGCAAGCTCCTGCCCGGCCAGCACCGCAAACGGTGGAGCGACAAGCGCATCGAATCCAAGCGCTTCAGCTGCTCCACCTTCATGCTGTATCTGGGCATCGAAGGTCGCTTCGATGACGTCGCGCACCACACGATCTATCTGGCGAAGAACTACCAGCAGAACCTGCGCGACATCGAGAACGACCATCAGCTCTCCGCCGAGCCCAGCTTCTACGTCCAGAACGCCTCCGTTACTGACTCCACCCTCGCTCCGCGCGACCACTCCACGCTGTATGTCCTGCTCCCCGTCACGCATGAGACCGATGCGGTGAACTGGGCCCAGGAGCAGGAGCGGTTTCGCGCCCTCGCCCTCAAACAGATCGAGAAGATCGGCCTCCATGACGTGGAAGCCCGCATCCGCACCGAGCGCATGTTCACTCCCTGCACGTGGCGTCAGGAGTTCAACCTTCACAAGGGTGCGACCTTCTCCATGGCGCACTCCCTTGGCCAGATGCTTCACCTTCGCCCGCATAACCGCTTTGAAGATGTACGCGGTATGTACCTGGTCGGTGGCGGCACGCACCCCGGCTCCGGGTTGCCGGTCATCTTCCAGTCGGCTCGCATCTCTTCCCGGCTCCTTTTAGAGGACCTAGGCATCGAACCCAAGTGGCAGGCGGAACACAACAACACCTTCCGCGAAGACCTGATGCAGATTGCCTCATGAGCCCATTGACCTCCACGATCGAGGACGCAGCCGCCTCTTCCCTCTCAGGCCCTGGCTCGCCTTCTTCGTTCAGGGCACCCTCCGCACCGGCCCTGCCCCAGACGCCCTCCTCGACGCCTAGCAATGCGGCCGCCTCCGGCGCCCCATTGCCTGTCCGCCCACGGGAGGCGGCGGCTCATCCCGTGCCGGAAGGCAACGCGGTTCCAGATGCTGTTTCGCCCTTCGCCGACGGGGCCGCCTGGCCCGCGCTGAACTCCTGCGAGACCTCTGCTTGCACCCTGGCCCGCGCTGAAGCGGCTGAGCCCTTGCTGCCCGAAGCGCAGCGCCGCTGGGCTGCCCGCCCCCTCTCCGACCGCGTTGCCCTTTTCCGTACCGCGAGGCACTGGATCGCGGCGCATACGGACCTGTTTACCCGTGCCATCTCACCTGATCTCGCGCGCGAACAGGCAGACACCCTGGTGGCGGAACTGCTGCCCCTCCTCGAAGCGATGCGCTTTCTCGAGCGCAACGCCGGCAGGCTGCTCGCTCCACGCAAGCTTGGTACCCGGGGTCGCCCCCTTTGGCTCGCCGGCGTGCAGGCCGAGCTGCATCGCGAGCCGCTGGGGCATGTTCTGGTCATCGGCCCGGCAAACTTTCCTTTGTTTTTGCCCGGTGTCCAGGCGATACAGGCACTGGTCGCCGGCAATGCCGTTACCTGGAAGCCCGGCACCGGCGGTGGTGATGTCGCGGTGCTTCTGGCGAAAGTCCTCCGTGAGTCCGGCCTGCCCCGTGGCGTCCTTCATGTCACCGGCGAAGCAGTCGAAGCCGCCGAACAGGCCCTGGCCGGCCACCCGGACAAGGTCGTCTTTACCGGATCCTGCGACACAGGACGCAAAATCCTGGCCACCCTCGCGCGTACGGTCACCCCGGCCGCCATGGAGCTCTCCGGCGCCGCCGCCGTGGTTGTGCTGCCCTCGGCCGACCTCCCGCTGGTGGCCAAGGCCGTTGCCTTTGGTCTCCGTCTCAACGGCGGTGAGGTTTGTATGTCGCCGCGGCGTCTGGCGG
>CAXTRM010000240.1:777-5538 GCA_964246625.1 uncultured Acidobacteriaceae bacterium | reverse complement strand
CTTGCGCACTAGCGTGGTTCTGGTTGTTTTCTTGTGACTCTCCGAACGGAGAATCTGCTGTTCTGTCGGCCTGAGCACCCAGCCCTCCCTGCATCCAACCCCCTGGAGGCATTCGCATGTCGCAGGAAAACACCCCCGTGTGGTTCATCACGGGTTGCTCCACAGGCTTCGGCAGGGAACTCGCTAAGCTCATCCTCGCCCGTGGCTGGAACGCCGTCGTCACCTCACGTAACGTCGCTGACGTCGTCGACATCGTGGACGGCCACACCAACGGCTTCGCCGTCGCGCTCGACATCAATAAGCCCGACCAGATCCTCGAGGCTGTCGGCCAGGCCGAGACCCACTTCGGCCGCATTGACGTCCTCGTCAACAACGCCGGCTACGGCTACCTCGCCGCCGTGGAAGAAGGCGAAGAAGACCAGGTGCGCCAGATCTTCGAGACCAACTTCTTTGGCCTCGTCAATCTCACCAACGCTGTGCTGCCGGGCATGCGCGCCCGTCGCTCCGGCACGGTCGTCAACGTCAGCTCGATCGGCGGCCTCATGAGCTTCGCCTCTACCGGTTACTACCACGCCACCAAGTTTGCCGTGGAAGGCCTCTCCGAATCGCTGTCGATCGAACTGAAACCACTCGGCATCAAGGTCCTCATCGTCGAGCCAGGCCCGTTTCGCACGGACTGGGCCGGTCGCTCCCTACTTGAATCCAAAACGCAGATCCCCGACTATGACCAGACCGCCGGCGAGCGCCGTCGTCAAAGCCGCGCACGCAGTGGCAAGCAGGTTGGCGATCCCGTCCGTGCCGGCGAAGCGATTATCAAGGCCGTAGAAGCCGACAACACCCCGCTCCGCCTTCTGCTTGGCAAGCCCGCCTTCGATATGGCCCAGAAGAAACTCGACTCCATGAAGCAGGAGTTCGACACCTGGCGCAACACCAGTCTCAGCGCCGATTACCCGGAGTCCGAACTGCAAACGCAGTCGTAACAACGCTACAGCGGCACAAAGGCCGGAGCCACTTGGCTCCGGCCTTTACGTTTCCGTATCTGCACGACAACCTGCTTTTCTCTGTAGAACCTTTAACTACTTGGCGTAAGCTGTTGCTTGTTCGTTCAACGCCAGGCTAGCCCAGCTCGGCCCCACTTCCGCTCGAATAGCTCCGCTGCCGCCACCCGATGGGCCGCCCAAAGATCTTTCGCCCTAGCGCATACCACTGCACCCCCAGCAGCACCACAATCCCCACCGGGTGCAACAGCGCAGAGCTCAGCGGCTGCTTGAACCGTCGCACTGCAAGCAGCCGCGGCAGGTAGCTCCCCACGAGCGCCAGGGTGATCCCAACTAGAAAGCGGCGTGCTCCCGGCGTGCCGGCTAGGTGCACATCCACACCTGAAGACCCGAGCTTGACCGCAAAGATCGTCTCCGCGAGCACAAACCCAAGCAGCAGGGCAGAAACCACCACCGCCGGCATCACCTGCCCAAGCAACAGCATCGCCGACAACGGCACGATCTTCCCCGGCGTCGCGATTCCCTCGGTCGCGTTCTTGGCCAGCCCATTCCACACCTTCTCCGCCGAGTCATACATCCGCACACTCGCCAGGTCGGTTATGTCGGCCAGATCTGTCCGATAGCCCCTGTTTCGGAAGAGCTTCGGCAACAGCAGCCCGTCATGCATGGTCTCGCGGATGCCGCTGTGGCCACCGGTCGCGAAGTACGCCTCACGCTCCACCATGAGGAATTGTCCGCAGCCCGCCGCAAACGACGGCCGTGTGCCGCCACGTAGCGTGCGCATCCAGCCCATCGGCAGAAACGCCAGCAACGCGAAGTGAATGAGGGGCAGCAGCAGCTTTTCCAAAAAGGTCACCGTGATCAGCCGCGGAAAACCCGTTACCAGCGCCGACCGGCTCTGCTCGAGAAATCCGGCCATGCGGCTCAGCAACTCTGGTTCAATCCGTACATCCGCATCCAGAAACACTAGCAGCCGCTTGTTAGCCGCCTCCGCTAAACGCCAGCACGCGTGTTGCTTTCCGTTCCAGCCAAGTGGCAGGCCGAAGCCCTGCAGCAGGCGCACACGGCTGTCCCGCAAGGCAATGTCCTCTACGATCTCCGCTGTTCTGTCAGTGGAGTCATCGTTCCATACCAGTACCTCGAGATCCGTGTGGTGGCTTGCCAGCACACAGGCAAGCGCCTGGCCTATATTGGCCTCCTCGTTGCGTGCCGGGATCAGAACAGACACAGAAAAAGGCTGCTCGGGACGCGCCGGAGCCGGTCTGCGAAACCTCCAAAGGTTCACGCAGAACAGCGCCGCTGGCACCACGGCGCAGTACGCCGAAACCCCGAGTAGGACATTCAACAGCATTGGCGCTTATTGTCCCACGTGCCCTGTTGTGTATCGTCCTTGGTCATGTCCCTAGCTTCCGCCTCGTTGCGTGTGATCCAACTCCACGGGGCGGCCCTCAAGGCGGGCACGCACCTGCCGGATCAGGCTGTAGGCGCCACCGGTCCCCCGGTCGCCGCTGAACAGCGTTTTGAACTGGCGTACGTCCCGCGTGATGGCCGCCTGCTGCAGGCTGTACATGGCCGAGGCCAGGGCCGCCTCCAGCTGCTGTGTTGTTTCTGCGAGCGAAGCATCGGGTGCTGTGTGAAGTTTGTCCCCAAAATGGAGCAGCGTCTCTGGCAGCCGCTCGTCCCAGAAGGTGTATTCCACTGCCAACGGCAGCAGGGGCACCTCTGGCATGCGCTGCGCCAGCGCGGCAAGCCCGGGCTTGAACGCCAGCGGGAACTCCCGGGGATCGGCAAACCGTCCCTGCGGCGTCAGCCACAACACGCCACCATCGCGCAGGATGGCCGTTGCCGTCCGGAGAAACTGCGCCGCGCCCCTTGGCGAGGCCATCTCCACCGGGAAAATGCCCAGCTTGCGGAGGATCGGGTACCGCTCGAGTGCCCTGGCGTCGATGGGCGCGTAATGTTTTCTGTGCGGTAACAGCAGGTCGCCCAACAGCACGATCAGCATCGGGTCCCACCAGGAGCTGTGGTTCCCAAACACGATCAGTGGCCCCTTGTGCTCTTGCAGTGTCTCCACTCCCTGCGCCATAACGGCACGGAAGTGCCGGCGAAAGTAGCGGCGCACGATATGCCGAAAGAAGCGGAGGGTGTACTCGGAGATCGCCGGGACGTCATCCACCAGAGGCATAGGTATGTGATGCCTCCGAAGTGCCGCGGAAAAGAGGAAAGGCATCGCTTCCGGTGGTCTCCTCGGCGCGATGCCCTTTCCCGTGATGCCTCTTGCATGTAAAGCAGAATCCAGCTACTAAGCAACCGCCTCTTGCAGCTTGGCGCCGCGTGCATCCTTGTCCAGGCTGTCCGCTGCGATCCAGCCCGACATCATCACCATCGGCATACCTGGCCCTGGGTGCGCTGCACCCCCGGCCAGGTACAGTCCATCCAGCTCACGTGAGCGGTTCGCGGGCTTGAAGGCACCCTGAAAGCGGCCGTGCGAGCTGATGCCGTAAATGGCGCCGTTCAGCACGCGGTAACGGTCGTGGATGTCCTGGGGCGTGAGCGAGTGTTCCACCACGATGCGCTCTTCCAGGTCCGGCATGTTGGCGGTCCGCTTCAGCTTGTCCAGAATCACCTGCCGGTAGCCGGGAAACATCTTGGTCCAGTCCTGGCCGGGCCGCAGGTACGGTGTATGCACGAGCACATACAGCGCCTCGCCGCCTTCTGGTGCGCTGGACGGATCGGTGCGTGCTGTCGCCGCTAGGTAGCAGGTCGGGTCCGGCGCGGGAATGCCGAGGTCGTAGATGGCGTGAAATTCCTCGTGTGGGTCGTGCGAAAACACGAAGTCATGGTGCGCGAGGTGGTCGTACCGCTTGTTCAGTCCGAGATACAGGACGACCCCGGAGCAGGCCGGCTCATACTTTCGGGAGTGGTCGAAGTGTCTTTGGGCAGCCGTGCCCTGCAGCAGCTCTCGGTGGGTGCGCACGGCGTCCTCGTTGGAGACGACCGCGTCAAAGCTGTACTTCTCTCCCTTTGTGGTTTCAATGCCTGTGGCGCGACTGTGGCCGTTCTGTCCGCTCGTCAGGATGCGCTTGATGTCTGTGCTGGTGTGAAACTCCACGCCCAACTCGCTTGCCAGCTTGCCCAGCGCCTCGGGCACGGCGCGGGTACCGCCCATGGGATACCAGATGCCTTCCTGCATCTGCATATGGCCGATGGCGGTCAGGATGGCGGGGGAGGAGTCAGGCGAGGAGCCGACATACTGGACCATGTGGTCGAGCATCTGCGCGGTTTCGGGTTCAGGAATAAACTCGCGGATGGTGCCGGCAACGGTCTTGCCGAGGCGCATGCGCATGACGTCCTTGAGCACCTTGACGTCAAAAGCGCCCTTGACCTCAAAGGTGTCCTTCATGCTGCCGACAGACTTCCAGAAGAAGAACTTGTCGGAGATTTCATGGAGGTTTTCGCTCAACTCCATGAGGCGCTTGTAGCCTTTGCCCATGGTGGGCCAGCGGGCCTCGAGGCTGGCGGCCATCTTGTCCTCATCATCAAGCAAATCAATGGTATGGCCATTGTCGAAGAAGCAGCGCCACTGCGGATCGAGCCGCACCATGGTGATGTAGTCGTCCAGGTTGCGGCCGGCTTCGGCAAAGATCTTGCGCAGCATGGAGGGCTGGATGAGGATGGTGGGGCCCATGTCGAAACGGAAGCCGCCCTCGTTCCATTGCGCGGCCTTGCCGCCGATCCACTCATTTTTCTCAAATACCGAGAC
>CAXTRM010000240.1:0-767 GCA_964246625.1 uncultured Acidobacteriaceae bacterium | reverse complement strand
GACTTTGTGGCCGCGGGCCGCGAGCGTACAAGCGGCGGAGAGTCCCGCAAGGCCGGAGCCGATGATTCCTACGCGCATTTTTTGTCCTTTTTTGAGGCTGAAAAGCGTGGTTTGAACACGGTTTTGAGCTGTTTCTAGCGTGGTTTGGATCTTGCAGCCGCGACGACCTGCTTGGCCGCGCGCCAGCGCTCGGCGATGGACCCGCCGTGCAGGGCACCAATCAGGCCGGTGAACAGGGGCAGGTCCCGAGAGCCGAGGGGATCGTAGTGGCGGGTGATGCCACGGGAGCGTCGCAGGACGGTTTTGGCCGAGGTCATCTCGAGCAGGCCTTCAGCCCCCCGGGTCAGGCCAAAGCCGGACTGGCGCAGACCGCCGAAGGGAACGCGGGGGTCCGCGGTGGGGGCGATGAGGTCGTTGATGAGCACGGTGCCGACGCGAAGCTGGGTCGCCAGGGTATCGGCCTCACGGGCGGTCCCAAAGATGGCCGCCGTCAGCCCGTAGGGGTTGTTGTTGACCAGGTCGGCCATGTGCAGAACAGAAGGAGCTTCGATCAGCGACAGGACAGGAGCGAACACGTCGGAACGGGCGATGGCCATGTCGGGGGTAACGTGGTCGAGCACCAGGGGCCGAAGTGCCTGCGCCGAGCCATCAGCGGGCCCGGAGGAGGGGGCCCCTCCCTCCAGCAAGCCAGAACGGGAAGCAGCATCGGATGAGACGGTCAGGAGCTCCGCACCCCCTTCCAGTGCCCTGTCCACAAGGGTCTGGAG
>CAXTRM010000239.1:0-5585 GCA_964246625.1 uncultured Acidobacteriaceae bacterium | reverse complement strand
AGCACCACGCGGGGAGCATGCCAAAGGTACCTGGGGCCAAACAGCGCCGTGAGAGCGATCGCCATCCAGATAAAGACCGAGATGTACACCGACTCGCGGAAGCGGGCACGGGCCCGTTCGTCCTCCATGGAGTCCAGCAGCTGTACAAGTTCGTGCTGTTCGAGTTCCCCGAAACGGCCTGTCTGGATCCGCAAGGGATGCAGCCGGGCGGTGGACTGCAAGGCAACGTGAGGCACAAACGAGACAGGGGCATTCGGGTCCGATCCGCCCTTAGGAGCCTCTCCTGTGCTAGGGGAGTCGGCCCTGTCAGGGTCCGGAGGCGCCGGAGGGCGAGGTTCCAGATGAGTCTCTTCGGTCGGCGTGGGCGAGGGTGGTGGCATTGCTTGCTGAGTCTGTGACGAATGGGCAGGAACAATGGTTGCGGCCCAGAAGACCGAACGCAACGTCCCGATCCCATTTTCTCATTAGTTGTTGCGAGATGGACCGTGGAGGCGAGGGAGGCGGGGAGTATCCTGCGTTTGTGCCTCCCCTGCTCTCCGGCCGAACCGCCGCCGTGCTTACCGCCAGCGATCGATGCTTCGCGGGGACCCAGGTTGATCGCTCGGGTCCAGAGGTCAGGGCGGCCCTGGAGACATCGGGCTGTCAGGTTCTGGACCTGGTTGTTTCCCCTGATGACCGGGCCGTTCTTGTGGAGCACCTCCGCTCCCTTGCCAAGACGGGCGTTCACCTCGTGGTAACGACCGGCGGCACGGGTTTGGCCCCACGGGACAACACACCGGAGGCGACCCTGGAGGTTTGTGAGCGTCTGGTGCCGGGCCTGGCCGAATTTTTGCGCCAAAGCGGCACGGCCGACACACCGTTTGCGGTACTCAGCCGAGGTGTTTGCGGCATTCTGCAGCAGTCGCTAATCGTGAACCTGCCAGGAAGCCCCGCGGGGGCCTTGAGCGGTCTGCGAACCCTGCTGCCGCTGCTGCCCCACGCGTTGGATTTGATTAGCGGAAAGACGGGTCATGGAACGCAAACTCCCGGTTCAGCGGCCACTCCACCGCCGGGGGACGCGCAGCCGGGGAACAACGCGTAAAATCGGCACTTGTGAAACTTGGACCCATTGGCTGGATGCATAAGGTCTCGCTTGCCCTGCTTGCGGTGATGAAACCGCTCGGCGTCTGGGGCGTCGGCGGTTTAGCCCTGATTGACTCAGCGCTGATCCCGATCCCTGTGTCTATGGACGGCGTGGTCATCGGCTACGTAGCGAATAACCACCAGAAATTTCTCCTGTACTGCGTCATTGCCGCCGCTGCGTCCGCTCTGGGATCCCTGGTTCCTTTTTTTGTCGGCAGGGCTGGCGGCGAACTCTTCCTCTTAAAGAGGATCAATCGTGAACGCTATGAACGTATCCGGGACAAGTTTGAGCGGCAGGAGTTCATTGCGATCCTGATACCGGCGATGCTGCCGCCACCCACGCCGCTGAAGCTCTTTGAGTTCGCTGCGGGGGTCTTCGAGATGAAGGCCCTGCCTTTCGCGGCGGCTATCTTCTGCGGCAAGCTCGTCCAGTTTGTAATTTGCTCGCTGCTAACTCTTTGGTTCGGGCCGACACTTGTCCACAGCCTGAGGTCGGCGATGCATCAGCACTCAGCGGTAGTCATCGGGACGGCGTTTCTGGGGATCCTTTTGGCGATCTTCTTCGTGGTACGCAGGGTCTTTGATCGCCGCAGGGGTCTTCCTCTACCAGTCGAAGAGGCCTGATCAGGCCAGACCTTCCCCTGAGGGCTGCCAGGCTTTGACCAGGTGCTGCGCGAGAACCGGCAGGCCGAAGAGAACACCAGAGGTGAGCCCGGTGGATACCAGATCATTCCCGTAAAAGGGCAGAGCCGCGATGTAACAGGTTTCCAGTCCTGTGACGCTGTGGCTGTACAGACCGCCAGCCATCCAGACGAGCAGATTGCTGAGCAAGAAGAAGCCTGTGGACGAGGCAAACACAGCGGCCGCGACCCGCAGGACTGAGGTTGGCCGAAGCACACGGCTTCCGATGAGACAGACAGCTCCGTACCATACCCAAGTCATCAGATAACCGCTGACATGGAACGGGTACTGGTACACCTCGGTGGTGAGATACACATCGGTAAGTGCCATGACGGCCACCGCAAACGGAATCTGCCACCGGGGCCTGCGCGCGCCAAAGTAGAGCAATCCGCCGCCGACTGCCGTGACGTTTAAACCGATGCCATGCAGTGCATGCGGTAAGAGCCGGCTCAAAGCGGCCAGTAGCAGGACGAGAAATGCAGTCATGAGACTCCTCAACGGCTGTGCGCGGGAGCAAGCCTCCTTCGATTGTACGAGACGATTCAGTTGCCGAATTTAGCGTCCAAACCCTGCGCCACGATCCGGCCGTCGGAGGACAGTATCACCTCACCCGTGAGCGGAGGCGGTCCCCCACGCTGCAAGAAGCGTTGGTTGCCCATGAAGCGAACATCCTCGAACAAAACCGTCCTGTCGCCACGTTCCGCTCCGGACAGGTCTGGGTCGAGGTGGATCCAGGGCATGGGGGACCAGTCCCGGTAGACCCTGCCTAGGTGTGTCCGCTCCGCCTTTTGTGTAAGAGGGGCAGGGCCGGGCTGATACAGAAGCGTGCCTATGCCGGTGCTGCCCTGAAGGGTATCGGCAGCTGCGAGGAGGATGACCGAACCGTAGTCCGTAGCGATAGACCAGCGGAATGGATTGAAGGGATCAGGGCTTGCAAGTGCCCCCTTCGCTTGCAGGAGAGGACGCTCCACCTGCTGCACTGCACCACGTTCCGTGCCTTCCGGTCCAGGATCACCTCCTGGAGGTCCCGCTGCGGGTGCGCGCAGCGTTTGTGCCATGGCCAAATGTACTGCAGACGCATGCTCCCATGCCCGCAAGCCCCAGATGACAAGCATTGTAAGTAAGGCGATACGTGGCCAGCCTGAGCTGTGAGGTTGCTGTTGTTTGCTGGCGATCTCCTGCCCCACCAAGCCGAACAGCAGGGGAAGAAGAAGCCCAGCCAGCAGAACCAGAAAGATCAGGGGATCGAAGATAAAGACGATGGAGGCGGCATACCACCGTGCATTGAAAGGAAAAAAGGGACGTACCCCGTAGTTGTTCGTGAAATCCAGAAGGATGTGGCTAAGCAGCGCGAGCAGGGCAGCGGTGTACAACCAGCCCCAATGCACAGGCGCTTGCGGCTTCACGGTGCCACCCTGCGGCGACCGGCCCCTCTGGGCGCGCCAGCGATGGAACACGTAGACGAGACCGACGACCAACGCCGCTTCGAACGGGATACCCAGCAGCGTGTGGGTGATGCCTCGATGGTGTTGGAACCCGGAGACGGGTCCACGGAGGCTCCAGAGCGTGTCTATATCCGGGAGTTCAGCCGCTGTCGCCATGGCGACGGTCGCGTGGGCCGTGCGGCGATGGAAGCCGGAATGAGCGAGACAGACGCCCGTGAGGACATGGGTCACCGGCTCCATCTTCGACCGACGCGCTAGGCCAGGGAGGGCTGCGGCGTCCCGACGAAGTCCACCCGGGAGCTTGTTGGAAAAGCCTGCACCGAAGAAGGCTCGTCGAGCACCGGAGTCTCCCCCGCTGTTGCTGTCGTGAGCATTTCAATCTCAGCGGCCGCGAGCATATCTGGCGAGAACCCAGCGACGGCAACGTGGCCCGGGGAGTCGCCCAGAATCTCCGAGATCCTGTTCCAGAAAAAGAAGGGTGACGTTGTTGGGAGCAGAATCATGCGCCGCTTCGGTTCAGGCATCGCGAAGTACGCTCCCCAAACGCCTACGGAGACGCAGAAGCCCAAGGAGGAGAACAGGTAGATGGGTGAGTAGATGGAATGAGCACCACCGGCAACCTGCCAGGCGGCTTCGACCAACTCAACCATGGATGCAATGCCAAGACCAAGGCTTACGCCGAAGATGTGGCTTCTAAAGGTGAGTCCCAAAGGCCTCGCTGCAAAGCAGACGAAGACAAGCAGACAAAGCGTGAGGACACTGACACCTTGTTGGAGGCGACTGAATACGTTGACCAAGGCCTCCCGGCTGGAAAAGACACCAGGCCCAGCCACGAGTGCCAACGCCACAAGGGCGGACACCAAACCAACCCACCTAAAAATCAGCTTACCTGCTTTGTGCAGGCCAGCCATTGGACGCATTGCTTCCGCAAAGACCGCGTAGACATTCAGCAGACGCAGGACGAAGACCAAGATGCTTGAAGCCCAAGACGACCAGTAGAAGGCCGTGTAGGCAGCCATCAAGCTGATGTTCAACCGTTGCCGAAAGTACATGATCGCGAGCGCAACCACGACAGAGCACGTTTGCACGCCCACCAGCAGAGCCAGCTGAGGAAAGATCCGATGCGCTTTCCTCATCAGAATCGCTGATAGAACAAAGACCGATAGCCCTACCTGCAAGAACAGCGATATCTCAAGTAGTCGTTCGGTGTTCATCGTTCTCGTCCTCGAGTCACAAGCGTAAACTCGAGGGGGCTCGGTTTCAAGTACAACTTTCGTCTAGTGCAAGCCGCAGAAATTCGGATCGTGGTAGGGGCACATTGGGGCGGGGCAGATGGTGCCGACGATCACGGGCTTGACAATGTGCTTCTTGGACGCGGGCTGTGAGGCGATGGTGGAGGCGGCGAAACCGGTGGTGGCAATGGCGAGTACCGACAGGCGTACAATCAAGCTCTTCATGGGTAATGTCTCCTAAGTTGTAGTCAGTGGTCCCTTTGGGGCATCGACTCACTTGACAACCTCAAGGTAGGCTGTTGACGACATCATAGCCAGCATTGATCGCGGCTTTACTGATCAAGATCCAATAGTGGTTACCAAGGTAACACACACGAAAGAGCGGGCGTCGAGTACATCCAGCATCTTGACAACCTGTGATTTGCCGTATCCTCGTCCATAGGATGAGTTCATCGCCTTACCCCCACTCCGACCGCGATCTCGTGAAAAGAATCGGTCGCTCGCCCGGTGCAAAAGCCGGGTACAAGCAGCTGGTAAGGGAGCTCGGTCTGGGTGGCGGTCGCGAGCGCCGCCTCCTTGTCGAACAGCTCACCCGGCTTGTGGCACGTAAGGAACTTCGCGTGCTGGAGAAGGATCTATGGGTTTTACCGGAGACCACGGCGGAGCTGGGCTTTCCAGGTAGAGACCAAAGTACCCCGGAAACATCGCGCGACGACAGGAATGCATCCAGGGCAACCTTTTCCAAGAGCAGCCCAACGTACCTCGCAAGCGGTCGCCTCGAGTTGCACCGTGACGGATTCGGCTTTGTTCGTGTGGAGCGATCTGCACGGGACGCAGGCGTGTCGTCCGACACCCGTGATGTTTTTATTCCTCCAAATGAGCTCCATGGAGCCATGCACGGCGATCTGGTTCTGGTAGATGAAAACCCTACAGGACGGGATGGGCGGCGATCCGGTTCGGTTGCGCGAGTTTTGACAAGACGCAATCAAACTTTGGTCGGGGTCTTTCACTATGGGGGAGCGCGCACGAAGCGCCGCGGCCGTGGAGATTGGGAGTCCGACCGGATCAGCGGAAATTACGTTCAGCCATGGGATGAGCGCGTGGG
>CAXTRM010000238.1:2490-5623 GCA_964246625.1 uncultured Acidobacteriaceae bacterium | reverse complement strand
CACCCGCAGTCTGGGACAAGGGCAGCGCGCGGTAGAGCTGAGGTGGGGAGCAACCTCCGTCGCTTCCCCACCTCGTCTCACATCTATTACACGTTGATCGGCAGCGGGAAATTCCGGTACCCAAGCTGGAACGGGTTGGCCGCCAACGCGCCCAACAGGATCCAACCGGTCGCCCCGATGTGGAGCGACGGCCCGTAGGTATAGCCGAAGCCGGTGTCCAGCACGCTGGTCGCCGCGACCAGCCCCTGGCCCTGCGGAATGGCCTTGCCACCGGCCGTCTTCCCGACACCCAGCTGTTCCTGCGCGTGCACCGCCTGTTGCAGCAGCGCCAGGGCGGTGTGGCTGTCGTTTACGATGCCCTGGAGATTGTCCTGCCCGCTCAACACACGGGCGATCAGGGCGGCGATCATGTGGCCTGTGCCCTCCAGCCACACGGCCTGCGGATCCGCTGTCGTGGTCGTCAGGCTGGCGGTATCAAACACGAGGCCCGTATACCGTTGCGATCCCGTGAGGCTGGTCTGCAGGGCCGAAGCCGTATCCGTCGCCTCCAGGTGCCGGATCGCCCAGTCGATAGTCACCTTGTGCTTGTTGTTCAGCAGCGCCAGGTAGGACCAGGTCTGCACATCCTCCGGAATGGGCGAGGTGTTGATCGTGATCTGGTCGCCCAGCGTGCCCGTGTAGAAGTACTGGCCCGTCGGGTTATACATCGCATGCACGAACGTGCGGGCATGCTGTGCCAGGTCAAGCCATCGCATCCCCATCGAGACCACCGCATTGCCCGTGAACTTCGCCAACATCGTAAAGAACGCGAACGTATCGATGTTGTGCTCGGTCGACTTGCCGTTGGGCGAGGGCTGCGACACGTTCTGGAAGTTGATGTAGTTGATCACTGTACCGAAGCGGAAGCCACCTGCGCCCGCCGTGTCATAGGTGTTCGCAACGATCCAGTTACCCAGCAGCAGGGCGCCGGTCAGGAAGCGCTCTTGCTTGGTGCGGGCATACAGCTGTGCCAGTGCCATGCCGGCCCAGGCCTGGTCGCCTACCGTGCTCGTGTAGAAGTAGTACGGTGTTGCCGCCGGGGTCACATACGCACCGCTGCCGTCGCTTGCCGGCACGTTCACAAAGAAGCCCTGCGGCAGCCGTCCATCGTTGATCGGAAACGGAAACGGGTGGGCCTGGCCATACAGCAGGCCATCGCCAAGCACGATGGCGCGCTCCAACAGGTCCGGGTCTTCGCTGGCCAGGTAGGCATGGATGGCGACGGCGTTGTCATAGGTAAAGGCCGTGGCCCCAAGCGCCTCATCGCTATAGCTCTGGGCCAGGCGCACGGTACTGCCGGTCGCATACGCGTCCATCATGAAGTTTTGGAAAGCGAAGGCGCGGTCGACCGCGGCTTCCAGCTTGGCGACGTCGCCGGAAAGACCGGGCGGGATGCTCTGCGCGGACGCGCTCTTCAGCAAAGCGGGGGATGTAGCTGCAGCAACAGTAAGAGCCGGCGCGTATCCAAGCAGCGCGCGGCGTGAAAGATTCAACTCAGGCATGCGTTCCAACCTCCAGTTGGGGGAGCGCCGTAACTATACATGCCCGCATCCAGTGCCGGAAACCCTTTCCCGGCAAGTCTTCTGTGCCTTACTGAATCAGCGTGCTGCGTTTGGCGGTCGGCCGCAACAGGGCCGCGAGCTCCGGTTCATCCGCGGCGACTCCGCTGCTTGCCAGCAGCGCGTACTTTTCCCGAACAAGCTCCCGCATCGCCGTCGATTCGCGAGCCGCGTCCAAAGCTTCTCGCAGGTTTTCCGGTGCAATTACCTTTTCTGCCAAGGCCTCAAACACCAACGACTGTGCCCTAAGTTCCAGCTCCATGTCTTTCATGTTGCCGATCAAAAAGGCGAAAAGATCTCGTTCACAACGGTCCATGGAAGCTCCAGGGAAAGGCCCAAACCGGGCTCAAATCAGCGAAGATAAAACGTCCCCTGAGACCGGCATGCCCTCGTGACGCGTGCTCACGGCGTACGGCATCGGAACAGCGGACAACGCACCAAATCAACGTCGAAACAACGTCCATAAACACCCTACCGCGTCGTAGCCTCGCGTGTGCAAATGCCTTCCGGCCCTTATCACAAAGCACCGTTCGGGCGCATTTCTTTCCACAACAGAAAAGTGCCCCCGGATCTCTCCTTCCGTGAGTTCCGCAGGGACCCCTCCGACCGCCATGGTCATGGCAGCTGTCTCTCCCGGAAGCGTTGCAACACCTCGTCTGCGATTGCAACCGCGGGCTGCGAACAGCTTCTCGATCCTCCATAGGCTAATGACGATCGACTCTGTGAAACGCTATGTGCGATACAAAGCAGACCATCTTCCGGCTTGCACGGACACTTAGGCCAACGAGCACAGCAGCAGAGCTGCTAGGTGCGCTCGGGACAGCCAGGTTCGGCTGGGGAGACGGGTCTATGTCACAGAGCAAAGGCGTAGTGGTTTGGTTCAACAATGCAAAAGGGTATGGCTTCCTGAAGCGCGACGGGGCTGAGGATGTCTTCGTTCACTACACCTCCATCCAGTCCGATGGCTACCGCTGCTTGAAGCAGGGCGAAGAGGTCAGCTTCTTCGTCGTGCAGGGCCCTGGCGGTCCGCAGGCGGATCAGGTCATCCGCACCTCCGAGCAAAAGCCATCGTAACCTCCACCCCAGGCCGGAACAGAACGTGGGCGCGGACCGTCTCGTCGATGGGCCGTTCAGGGTCTTGTACCCGGTATGGAAGCGTTCCCTTTGGGTGGTTCAAGGCCGCCCACTTCTTTCTCGAAGGCGTGGAGCGTGCTGGCCGTGGCCTGTGCCCCTGCGAACTGGGCAAAGAGCACCCATGCCGAGCGCTCCGCCTCGACCGCCACCTCCGGAACAACCCATGCCGGGATCAAGCCCTCGCCCGCTCATGCGCCAGCCTTGCTTGCTTGCAGAAACAGCGAGGCGCCGTGTGCCGTGGCCCCCAGCTACACCTTGGGGCCTCTCCGCACGGCGCCTGCCGCTTCGTTTCACCTACCCGGCGAGACTACCGGCCCCAAAGAGCCGTTCTGCCCCACAGCGCCGTATCGGCGTCGGTGGCGCTGCGACCCCAAAGAGCCGTGCGGCCCCACAGCGCCGTG
>CAXTRM010000238.1:0-2390 GCA_964246625.1 uncultured Acidobacteriaceae bacterium | reverse complement strand
GGGATCAGCTGCCCATAGGTGAACGCGTTCTGGATCGTGCTCTGCAGATCCAGGTAACCCGCACCCTGCGTGAACACGTCGTTGTGCGCCGTGTAGGTTTGATCGCCATCCTGGATCACGTTGGTCTGTGGGATGACGTTCTTGTTGGCGCTAAACATCATCAGCGCCTTCACCTGGTCGGGCGTCAACGTGCTCGAGGCCTGCAGCAGATCGGCCACCGCACCACTGGCCACGGCCGTCGCCATGCTGGTGCCGCTCAACGGGAAGTACGTGGTGGAGGCCTGCGTGCTGCCGTTGGCCACATACCAGCTCAGCGGCGTATAGAACGCAGCGTTCTCCAGCTGCAGGTTGCTGCCCGGTGCCAGCAGGCTCGTCACCAGATTGCCCGGTGCCACCACATCCGGCTTCACAATCTGGTCCAGAAAGCTCGGCCCCTTGGAGCTGTACGTGGCCATCACGTCATCGTTCAACGTGGCGGTGTTCATCTCGTTAGTCGCCCCGATCGTCAGCGCATACGGGTCGTTCCCCGGTGCGTTGATCGTCCCGTAGCCTTCGTTGTTCAGCGTGTTGATGCGGCCATCGTTGCCCGCCGCGATGACGACCGTGATGCCCGCAGCCCATGCCTGCTCCACCGCCTGGCACAGCGGATCCAGCGTGTAGCTCTCATAGATCGGACGACCCAGCGAAAGGTTCATCACCTTGATGTTGTAAGTGTCCTTCAACGCAATGGCCTGGTCGATCGCGGCGATCACGGACGAGTCCGCGCCTTGCCCGTTCTCATCCAGCACGCGCAGGTTGATGATGTTGGCCTGGGGTGCAATGCCCGTGAAGGTGCGGGTATACCCGGAGCCGGTCGAGCCCTGGCCGCTGCCCGCGATCAACCCCGCCACATGCGTGCCATGTCCGTAGCCGTCCGCGGTGGTCGTCTCGTTTGGCACGAAGTTCTCGTTGTACACGATGCGGCCTGCGAGGTCGCCCACCGGGCTGACGCCGCTGTCGATCACTGCGACCCCGATGCCGGTACCAACGTACCCCTGGCTGTTGGCCCAGGTCGCGTTGATTGGCTCCGCCGTGAACTCGGGGCTCGTGCCAATGGGCGCCGTCGCTGCCTGGCTCACGGCCAGCTTGCGGTCCAACGATACAAAGGCAACACCCGGCCGCTTGGCTAGTGTCTCCAGCTGTGTTGAAGAAACCTTCGCGGAAAGGGCATGGATTGCCCGGATGTGGCGTGTAACAGAACCAAACGAGCGCACCGCGGCGATCTCTGTGCTGGAAGGGTCCTTGGTGTACTGCACGATCACCGGAACACTGGACTTGTCCAGGTTCTGAAGATCAGCCGAGCACTTCACGTGGTGGCATGCGGCCGCGGCCGGGAGGGACAAAGACATTGCGCCCAGCACAACAGGGGCGCAACAGGAAAAACGGGACCAGGATTTCATGTAAAGCTCCGAGAAAGAAATCACCCATCACCTTGGTGCCCTGTCCCCTGCCATCCTTTTGGGAAGGGCCAGGAAACCAGCGTGTCGAGCGGTACAACAGGGCCCATGGGACACGCACGCCCGCCGTGGCAAGAAACCGCTCCAATCGCTGAAGACGTGATCCCCCGTTTGCGTCAGCGCGCCCCCGAACCGAAGACGGTGGTCTTCAGCAGGACATGCGGCAAGACACAAGCTGTTTGCCAGACTGTTGTTTGTGCTCACGCAAACCTACTACAACCTTTGTGTTTGGCAGTACTGCTTTTTGGTGTGGTTACGAAAGATCTGTTATCGGTTACAAGCGGGTCAGCACGCCCATTGTGAGCCAATGCGAGCGGCCTCTGCTTCGGTCCCTTACGTGGCCCTTGCAAAGCCCAGAAGTGCACCCTCACCTCTCTTTGCTTTGGCGCGCGCGAGTCTGCGGGAAGCCTCGCAGCACGATCCCCCGCGCTTGCCAACGGGATACCGGCAGCGCATCCAGAAGCTCGCGAACAGTAGGGCTTCCACAGCACAGCCCCACAAAACCGCTGGATCGTTCAGCTTCAAAGTGTCCGGTGCCCGGTTCGATGTGTGTGGTTGTAACGGCACGGGCTCAGTCACGGGCATGGTCACGCCGCAAGGGCTGTTCCTCGCGCGTGTCGACCTGTCCCGCAAGAACGCAGCGGCACACGCCATTACGGAACGCAACCTCAGCGCGCCTGCACGGCCAAGGCGAGCGCTATACATCCGTGCCCAAATCACGCCACAGCTCGAAAGCAGGTGCATTCCGTTAACAGCAAACACCACCTTCGTCCGCCGACGCATCAGGGTGCCTATATCCCAGCAGCGCACCAGCCCTCGAGGGCGTTACGCTCTTCGAAACACCACAGAAGACGGTGTGCATGTCAGCCAGGAGCGGCCAACAGTGCGCCTCCG
>CAXTRM010000237.1:300-5625 GCA_964246625.1 uncultured Acidobacteriaceae bacterium | reverse complement strand
CATCAACCTTTCCGGCACCTGGGAGATCCAGAACGTGGGCAGCGGCCTCTCGATGAACGTCAGCGGCGGCTCCACAACACAGGGTACGGCCATCATCCAGTACCCCTTCGACGGCCACAACAACTCCCTGTGGCAGTTCGTTCCCACCAGCGGCGGCTACTACCAGATCAAGAACGTCGGCAGCGGTCAGGTAGCCAACGTCCAGGGCAGCAACACGGACAATGCGCAAAACGGTGCGCCGATCGTCCAGTGGCCGGCGCAGGCCATCATCCCTGGCAACGATCAGTGGCTTCCCGTCCAGAACCCCGACGGTACCTACTCGTTCTACAACCTGAACAGTCTGCAGGCGCTGGAGGTGCCGGGAGGCGCCGGAAGCCAAAGCAGCAACACACAGCTGGACCAGTGGTTCGGCAATAGCGGAGTCAACCAGGAGTTCAAACTGATCGCCCACTAAGCCACATGCAGGCCGTCCTACACGAGGGGCTCTGGTCGCCCGGGCCCCTCGTGCGGCCGCAATGGTGTCTTTCCTGGTCTCCACATGCAGCTTCACACGGAGGCCGCTTCCCAAGTCAGAAGGGCACGCCGTGTTCGCCTGCAGGAGCTTTGCCCCGCAGAGCGATCAGGCGAGCCTTGGCTTATGGTTCAGCAGGAAGATCATGCCCACCACGGCCAACACGCTCACCATGCCCGACAACTCCAGTACTCGCGTCACCGACACCGTGTAACGGCCCACCGAGGGCACGTAGTTGCAGCAGTACAGGATCAGCAGGTCGACCGGGTTACCGATCCTGTGCGCCGACGCGTCCAGCAGTGCCAGCCGGAGGTCGCGGCTCTGGTAGTCGATCCCTGAAAGGTATCGCGACATCTTGCCCTGCGGCGTTGCGAACATCACCACGCTGGAGTGCGCAAACTGGGTCATCCTGCCATCCGGGCCAGGAACACGCACATAATGGAAGCCGGAGGCGCCGCTCACTGCATCGATCGCCGCCTGTGAGCCAGTCAGAAAGTGCACCGCCCGTGCCGCTTGCGCGTTTGCCTTCCAACCTGCTTCGGCAAGAAACTGGCTCTTCTGCGCCACCGCATTCGGCACCGTGTCCATCGGATCGATGCTGAACACCACCACCTCATAGTCCTTGCCCGGCAGCAGGGTCGTCGTCTTCAGCCCCGCCGCCAGCCCCTGCAACACCTGCGGGCACAGCATGGTGCATTGGTAGTACACCTCGGCAAACACCACGGGCTTACCGTTGATCCACGTGCTCAAAGGCCCGCTTCGGCCCCCTTCATCCGTCCACGCTGAGGTCATGGGCAGGTTCTGCCCCAGACGTTGCTCAACGCCCGCATGGGCCAGATAGCCCGGTACCTGCTGCGCCGCGGCGCCCAAAGGCGGGCCCCCACCCGGCATCTGTCCCCTTGCTGTCCCTGCAACCAGCAACCACGCACACACCAGGTATCGGAAAGTAGTCACATACCCATGATAGAGCGCTGGGACAGGTGCAGCATAGGATGTGGGGCTACCCTGCCCGACGCCGGTCGACCCACTTGGACAGCATGTCCGCAAACCCAAGAACGATGTCCGCGATGTTGTCCAACCCCGGATCGGACGGCAACGCGGGCGTCCGGAGGGGATCGTTCAACCCCGCCATCGTCGTCTTCTGCAGGGCGGCTATCTCGGTTTCCGCACCTTTCAGGGCCTGCAGAAACTGCTGCGACCCGGCACGCAGTTCGAACTTCCACGGGCTCACAGGCGAGCCGCCGGACACCGGCAACGACCGGCCGATACTGCCCACGCGCGACTGCGCGGTCTGGTATTGCTGGAAGGCCACCGTCAGCTCCTGGCTCAGGTGATTCGCCTCTTGCAGCAGCATGCGGTCGTCCACTCCAGCTTTTGCCTGCGACAGGCTGCGCAGCATCCGCGCGTGCGCGGCAAAGGTGTTCAGGCGCTGCCTGAGCCCCTGCATCCGGCGCACAGCATCTCGCGCCTGCAACTCCGAAAGGTTCGCACTCATACACTCATCCTGCCATGCTTTTTGTCCCGGGAAGCGGGGCTGTTCCCAAGGACCGGGGTAAAGTGATGGGGTCGACTCCGAAAAAGCAGGAAACCACCGCATGCCTTTGACGTACCTTCGTGACTCTCCAACAGCAACCGGCACGCAACGGTTTGGCGCCGCACCGGCCAGCACGCGCCGCGAAACCCTCATCATGTTGTTGCTCGCGTTTGCCTTGCTCGCTGTGCGGAACCCCGCTCTGCTCCTCCATGGCCGGCTCTGGGCGGAGGAGGGCACCGTATACCTGCGATTCGCCTGGGAAAACGCCTTCTGGCATGCCCTTGTCGCACACCACCAGGGCTACTACGCGCTGTTGCCCAACCTTGTCGGTCTGGTCGCCGCGCGTGCCCTGCCGCTCTCCGCCGCCGCCCTCCTGTTCGTGTGGACGGCGGCCCTGGTGCAGCTGCTCGCCGCCTGGCTCATCTTCGACGCCGACATCTTTACGAGCTTTCCGACAAAGCTGCTCGCCGTCGCTGTCGTCCTGCTGGTGCCGTCCAGTGCGGAGGTCTGGCTCAACGTCGCCAACAGCCAGCTCTATCTTCTGCTGTGTTCCCTCGCGATGCTGCTCTCCTTCCGCGCGCAGGCGTACAAGAACGTCCTGCTCGCCTTTGCCTCGCTGACCGGCGTCCTTAGCTGCCTGTTGTGCCCCTTCTTTCTGGCCAAGGGCTTTTTGCTTCGTACCCGCACCGCCATCAGTCAGGCCGTGATCAGCCTTTGCTGCACGCTTGTGCAACTGGGCGTCGTTCTCGCGGCCGGCGCGCGGGAAAATCCTCACCAGCTGCAGTACGTCGGGGAAGCAGCCCTGGTCAAGAATGTGTTCCTTCCCTTCACCAGCGTCGTCACCGCGTACCACGTCAGCGATCTTCTGCGCGCCCACGCCGCTGCCGGTATCGTGGGCGCGCCGTTTGTGTTTCTTTGCTTCTTTGCGGCCCTGCTTGCCCTCGGCACGCGCGGCGGGTGGCCTGCGGTCACCTTGCTCGGCATCGGCCTTTGTGTCGAAAGCTTTTCGGTCCTCACAGGACTTGAAATGCACGCCACCGTCATTCGTCCCTACGCCAACAACCGCTACTTCCTGATGCTGAACGTGTGTGTGGGCCTGGCGCTGGTTTGCGTGCTGCAAAACGCACAGGCGCAGCGCCTCCGCAGGGTCAGCCTGGTCCTCCTCGTCTGCCTGCTTGCATCCGGCGTCCTGGACTTCTACAAGAGCCGTCCCTTCACCGCCGCCGGTCCCCGATGGGCGCCGCAGATCACCCAGTGGCACCGCCAGCCGGCCCTGCCCCTGCACGTCGCCCCGGACAAGTGGGAAAACCTGTACCTGACACCTACCCCCGAAGAGCTCACCCTGCCCGACGACAGCTTCGACAGCACCAACCCGCACCAGCTTCGTCAGCCGCTGGCTCCCTAGCCCCTTCCGTGGCTTTGGCAGCCCCGTGGGCGGCGCTTCCGCGAGATCACTGTACACATGGTCAGCCTGTACCGCGGCAGGCGCTATACTTCCGCCGTACGCGTTCCGTGTCGCAACGTACCACTAAGAGAGGTGCCCCATGCGTCACTTCCGATGGCTCTGTCGTTTGCTCCTCGCTGGCCTGGCCGTGGTGGTCGCGGGCAGCTCCGCCCTGCGCGCCCAGGGCGACGGGGGTGCCACGGTAACCGACGGCGGTGGCACAGGCGTGCTTGAGAGCATCTACGTCCCCAACCTGCCTAACGCCCCGTTCAGCCTCACGCTCCACACCGAGTGGGTGCAGCCCCTGCGCAACGGGGGCACCTTCACCGAGGTCAACCAGCGGCCCATCATGCGAGACAGTGCAGGCCGCATCTACGAGGAACGCTGGCTGCTTGTCCCCAAAGGCAGCGGCATCGTTTCAAGCATGACGACCATCCAGGTGGACGATCCCATCGCCCACAAGTACTTCCAGTGTTACGTCCGCCAAAAGGTGTGCGAGCTTCTTCCATCAGTGGCCGGGCTGGGGCACTATGACCCCAACCGGCTCAAATCGGGTCCACTGCCTAACGGCAAGGGCTCCTTTCTTCATGAAGATCTCGGAGCGCAAAGCATCGCGGGCATGCCCGTCCATGCCTACCGCGACACGACGACCCTGGATGCCGGCACCCTCGGCAACGACGTCCCGATGGCCACCGTGCGCGAGTTCAGCTACAGCCCCGACCTTGGCGTCAATCTCTTCTCCACCCTCGATGCCGCTCAGGTCGGCCGACAGATCTTCACCGTGACCGAACTCACCACCTCGGAACCGGACCCGAAGCGGTTTCAGCCTCCCGAGGGGTACAGGATCGTCGACAAGCGAAAGCCGGCGGAGCCTGCCAGCACACAGCCGCAGTAGAAGCCTCTGATCACACAACCCAGGAAGTGCCACGGAGCGCACCAAGGGCGCGCTGCAGCGCTTCAGCTTCTTTGCTGAACTCTTGCTTGCTGAACGCTATACTGAGCGCATCGCCGCATCTGGGCCCTCTATGAACAAGTATCTCGTTGTCCCTGCTTTCCTTGTCCTGGCTGTTCTGCCCGGTCACGCGCAACTCGGCGTCTACGCCGGCTTTACCACCTCGAAGCTCGATGTCGCGAACACCAACCGCACTAACGGGGGCACCTTTGGTGCGTTTTACGACAATCACCACTTTCCCTTGATCAACTTCGGTCTTGATGTCCGTGGCGTCCTCGTGAACTCGGACAGCGTCACCAAGGTCACCGCCGTGACCGCGGGACCGCGCGCCGTCTTCCACCTTCCGCTGGTCCCGGTGCACCCTTATGTCGAAGGTTTGGTCGGCGGCGCTCACGTGCAAACAGGGCAGGGCGTGGCCCGGTATGACGGCACCAATCTGGCTGCGGGTTTTGCTGCCGGCGCGGACCTCACGATCCTGCCGTACATCAGCTGGCGCGTGCTCGACTACAGCTACACACGCCTGCCAGGGCCCGGGACCAGCCAGAACAATCTGACGACCGGTCTGGTCCTCCGCATCCCGTTCTCTTGAGCCGTCTGCCCGCTGCCGGAACGACCTTTCCGTACGCTTCGTGAGAAGATGCTGTTCATGACCGATCAGCCCGAACAACCCGCGAAGCACATGGTTCCAGCACGCAAAACGGGACTGAACCCCAAACAGCAGAAGCTGCAAGCGGCGCTGGAAAAGGCTGCCCATGCCAAGTCCAACGGCAAACCGGTAACCTCCGCGTCAAACGCCACCTTCCGTGCAAAGAGCTCCTTTGCCGGCAAAAAGACCGCCTTCCAGCGTAAGGCCACCTAGGTTTCTTTCTGCAGATCTCCACGCA
>CAXTRM010000237.1:0-290 GCA_964246625.1 uncultured Acidobacteriaceae bacterium | reverse complement strand
GCGCAACCTCTGCGTTGGCCCGGTGTTTGCCTTGATGAAGCATCGAGGCAGCCGCCCGGGCCCGGTGAGCTACCTTATCCGATACGGATGGAAAGGCTCGACCTCTTATGACTCTCAGCAAGTTTGTTGTCGCCGCTACCCTGCTTACCCTGCCGGCCTCTGCGGCCATGGCGCAGACCACCTACGCGCAACGTCACACCATACGTGCCCGCCAAAGCCGTCAGCAGGCCCGCATCGATCGTGGCGTTCGTGACGGGCAGATCACCCCGCGAGGCGCTGCCCATGCCGAG
>CAXTRM010000236.1:1368-5627 GCA_964246625.1 uncultured Acidobacteriaceae bacterium | reverse complement strand
TTATCGCGATGAGCATCCCGCTTAATAGCTGATTGCACTTTCGCGATCAGCTCAGCGGAAGTTTCCAGTGAGAGCGTCTTGCAGTCATCTACCAGGGAATCGAGCGCTCGGATCGCTTTATTCCGAAGCCGGTCATCAATAGGCGTCATCATCGCAAAGCCCGCCTCTCCATTGGGACCGACAATCGTCGATGCTATATAGCAATCCATGCGAATGCTTTCGATTAAGCCTCCCGCGGAAAACACCGAGAATGCCGAGAACTGCTGCATGTTTCACCTGACCATCTATGGCTGAGTGTTCGCTTTTGTGTGCTACGGACGTTCTACGGCTTCGATCACCTCTCACTTGTGGGCGCGAATCTGACCAGCAGATCACTTTCGGAGCGTCGCGCGCTCCTCCGTAAACACTTGAAGACCTCCGAAACAGTCCAGCTTTCCGAAAGAGACTCATCACAATCCGAATAGTGAGAAAAGCTTGTGAGCTGCGTCCACCACTTCGTAGCCCAATGATGCGGTCGCGATTGCCTGCTTACTTCGGCTGAGCCACTTGATGATATTGTTCTGATCTGGTTCCGGCTCGTCTGAAAGCTCGTCGTGTACCTTCATCAGTTCGCGGTGTGCCCTGTCCAGCAACTGGTCCTGCGGCTGCAGCGGCTTTAGCGCCGCTAACAGCTCGTCTAAGGCTGCAAGTGCCTCATCGTGCTTCGGGCCGCTGGTCGCGACCGCCCCGGTTGAATTGCGACCGATAGCGCCGACTGTGCCGCTGTTTGTGATGTGGTCACCATGTACAACTAGCGAGGGCTGTTGGGGAACTTGCTCTTCCGGTGGAGCGAGGTGCTTCCGACCTTCGCGGGTGATCTGAATATTCGCCAAGATTGCGAGACGGCCTCCAGCGCGTGTGTGATCTCGGAGTGGTCTCCCGGTGATTAGCCCGTCTCTCAAAGGGCATCCAGGGCCGTTAATAAGGAAGTGTCACTCGGAACGTTAGAGAGGGCATGTTTCAGGTCCATGGGGCCGGGCATGGTTGCCGGGTAGATCTTGTTGAGGGCGATTAGGATGCTTTGCGCCAACTCTGCGTCATACCCGTATGGCGTGTCGTCCTGACTCGTCATGTCTAAAGCCTCGATCTGCTCGGTTACCTTCCGGAAAACACAGTTGATCCAACCACCACTTGTGTGGTGGTCATACTGCCACAACCCAAGCAGTTCAACCACAACTGATCCATGTTTCTGAAGTAGCTGGATGTTCTCATAGCTTTTCGAACCGACCCGGACGGTCTCAGTAAAGCACGCATCGGGGTTGGCGGAGATTCCTCTAAGAGTCACGTCAAAGATGGCTCCGCCCATAGGACCAACTGCAGGGGCGGGCCGAATCGCTTCGACGGAAACCTGTACGAGTGTAGATTCCATAGCGTTCTTGCTCTTACCTTATAGTTGGTCTTTGGTGCGTTTCAGCTCCAAGAGCCATTCCCTTGAGACTTCTTGCGTCTTAATGCCTACGGAGTCCATCGAGAGGAGTGCCTGCATGCTCAACCGTGGATCAGTCTTACCCTGCTTACGGCGCTTCGCATCTTTGAAAGCCTCATAGGCGAATAGGTCTGCTATCTGAAGCATTCTGTCACGATCCCAGCTACCCTCTCGGATGGAACGGAACGTGTTTGCGTATTTGAATGTCTCGTCTCGCAACATCGCCTGGAATGTGGCTTGCGTAGTTGCTGATCCATCTCCCCGCTCCACGACCAGGTCAATGCGTTCCGTCATTTGTTCCTGATGAATGATCTCACCCATATCGAGCATGAAATTCTGGGTGAGAAGCTGATAGCCGAACGCTATCGGGTGCTCGGACTCCGGCCAAATCGCGAGGATATCGCTGAGGTCCAGGGTGTATGCCTCATGGCTTGTCAGGCTATATCGAAGGGTCCGGTACAAAGCTTTGACGAACTGAAGTCGCTCGTCATCCGTCCAGCCCTCGTATTGCTTTGACAAGCAATTCAACTCCGTCGCGTGGAATCGTTGTATTGACGGGCGGCCTTCCTTCTGGAGCTGGAGATTCTTCTTGTCGATTACGTTTGCCAAGAAAGCTCCAGCGGTGCGAGCTGCTCCTGGCGCACAAAAACGCAGCAGAGTGTGAACAACCCTTTCGTCTGGTTGCCGGTGTAGCTTTCATCCATGTATCCGGTGATAATCGGTCCGCTCATGTTGTCTTTCCAGCGTCACCACAAACGAATGTTTTTAGTAGGGTAGGCCGCCTCAACCTCCGCCCGATGACGGCGTTCCTCGCGACCGACCAAACAAATGTATCGCGAGTTCATTTCAAGCCTTATGCTTCGGAAGATCCTTGGCCAGCTTTCCTTTTTGAACGGATACGCTCGCCTTCTGAACACTGTTTTTGAGGATCGCGTCCCCTGCAATCTCAGCTACCGTCATAGGAAATGGAAAGCGACTGAGGCTGAGAGCGAGAGGCTCACCATCTGGATACGCCAAAGGCAGTGACAGGTAAAAGGTGAGACCGTAAACAGTAAAGGTCAGCCTTGCCTCCCCGTCACCGCTCAGGCCGCGTGGGAAATTGAACATCGCCTCCGGATGACGATGCACCTCAAGCAAGATCGAGACCTTGTCAGGAAAAGCACCTTTTCCGATGAGGAACAGGCGTAGATCTTCTACGGCGTCCGCAGGCAGCTTAAGCTCAGGTTCCGTCGCATTCGATGTCCAACTGTGTACCGCGCCGCGCCAGAACACACTTGCGGCAAAATAGTTCAGCTCTTCCACTCGTGATTGTGGCAGAAACGCCCCGAAGTACCACGGGTTTTCAGCTCCGGGCGCCGGAACCGGAGTCTGCTGCAACAACAAGTCTCGGAGCGGAAACAGACCACTGCTCTGGAGGCTACATGCTCCTGCCCAACCTTCTCCTAGCCTGTTGAAACGCTGCTCGCAGTCGAAACACAGCAGATACGTCTTCACCTGGGCAGCTTGGTACATTGTCACGTCGGAATTAATCATTACGGGGCCGACTATTTGTCCGCCTACTGTCGCATGTGATCTTCTGTAGAAAGCCCGCGGAATGTAGTGGCTATCCTGGAGTTCCTTCTCTTCGTGGCAAAGCGCGCAAGTTCCCATCTGCATACTCTATCCGGGCGAATGTGCACGTCCGACCGTGTACACCGCCATGTTGCAGGGTTGGTAGCAACAAGTCACAATAGCGGGAGTCATCCGGCCCGACCGGGCCCGTCAGCACAAACGACCGTTTCTGGTAGGGTACCCCGCCGTCAACTTCCCACAACGGCGTTTATCGGTAGTTACTCTCTGCTGACGCCCTCCGTGTAGCGACATCGCGCCCGATGAAGGCAAACGCCAGCAGTATCGCCGCGGTCAGCCAGGCACCGAGGCTGAGGTGGTCTGGACAGTACATCCCGAGGGCAACACCGCATGAAACCAAAATCGTGCACAGACCAGCAAACTGCCACATGCCATACATGAAGACGAAAGGTAAATAGTGTGCCCCCAACACGATCATGAAAGCCGGGTAGAACCATGCGTGTCGGAAGGTAGCAACCCCAATCACAATCGGCAAAGAAAGAGGTAGGGTGAACGCGACCTGGATGCCAAGCGCGTTCATGGGGTGTCCCCTAGGGAGCGAGTAAGCGTGCCCCATGGCGCGCAACAAAAGTTGTGTCGCGGGAAAGATCAGAAACCCACCGAAAACAAGGATGAGTGCTCCCAGCCGGAAGGAGTGCCATGTACACGCAGCCGCAGAAGTGCCCCACAACACAGCCGAAACAAGCTGACCGGCGAATCCGCCAAGAAAGGTCTCGCGGACGTCTTTCTGCCCCTGGACAATATCCATGATGCGCAATCCTACAAGCGCATCCGCAAACCAGCCTCTAAAATCGCATTGTTGGAAGGAAGCCGTCTCCATGGAACTCCCGAGAGGGTGGGCGGACAGGCCAACTTCCGCTAGCGGCGTTTATAGGTAGTAATGGTTCATTGCAGATTGCGTACGACCACTCGCTGGCCGTCGGTTGTAGCCAGCCAGTCTCCATCTGGGCTGATGGCAGCGCCACGATCCCCTGTGCGCGTTATGTCCTCTTCACGATAGAGCTCGGCTCCAGTCGCCACATCGAAAACTTGAAGGCGGAAGTATGGAAACAGCCCGGCGGCGTCGGTGATCGGAAACTTGGAACCGTTTGAATACACCAACACTCTCCGCTTCTTTCCAGTGGACACCTGAATGCTAGCTGGCGCGTCGTAGGCTTGGCAGTAC
>CAXTRM010000236.1:0-1358 GCA_964246625.1 uncultured Acidobacteriaceae bacterium | reverse complement strand
GTACATATACCGTCCGCAGGCGGGAAGTACCCAATTTAGGTTGGCGATCTTCCTCGTTGCTTTGCCGCCGCCTTCGAGCTTCAGGACGTCACCGTCCTGAGTAATCATCTGCCCGTTAGTGAAGGTGAAACGTGTCTTAATTGTCCCTTGTTGAGCGGCCGGTACCTCATCCAACATCGCTAGCGGCGTTCCGCCATAGGTGTAAGTCCTGTTATCGGCTGATACGGTCACTTTGCCCTGCTGATCCATGCGCTGTATTGACGGGGGAAAACGATGCGGCGGCAACTGCAGTGACTGAATCGAGGTCAGGGTATTGTCGTCAACTTCGAGGTCAGCCGAACGCGCGAGCACAAGTCGTCCGGCATCGACTACCATGCCTGGGTCAGTAGAAGGCCAGGGTTTTCGCGCCAGCACATGTCCGTCTGTTGAGATCACGTTTAAAGCGATTTGGTTCACCGCTCGATAACAGTCGTCTAACGGACCTGAGAGTAAAAGCAGGCTCGTCTCCGAGAGGAACTGAATCCGTTGTTGAAAGGTTCGGCAAGGTGTTGCCGGAGCGAGAGAGTGTTTCAAGTTGATCGAGAATGTCCGGCCCGAATCAACGCTAGGCTTCTGTGACGCATCGACCTGTGCAAAGGCAAAAGACGGTATTGCGAACGCTAAGGTGATGTGTGCGAACAGCCAATACACGTCTCAATGGGCCTCTCGAAGCAGTCTAACGCCACATCGAAGGATCAACCCCGACCGAAAGCAAGTCACTCCCTACAAGTCGCATTATCGTCAGTAACCCAGTCCGTCATCACAAACGACCGTTTGTGACACCCTCTACTCGGAACCGCGCGTGTTGCCGGTCCTTTCACAATTGCTATCGAGCGCACCGATCGTAGAAAGAGTATTGAGACCAGTCTGAAAAGACCCCCTGTAGCTTCCGCACGGATGGGAGGCCGAACGGTGGAGCCAGCCTAGCGAGACGGTCCACGGTTCTTTCAAACTCCAGTAGGCGTGGCTCAAAGACCTCGCCTTGGGAAAGACTTTCTTCAGATGCACGATCAAAAGCCTGAAAGGCTTCCATATAGACTTCCTCCCAGACAGAAGTCTGGTGTTGATGGAAGAGAAAGCCCAGGCAGAACACGCTCACCAGTATGGCAAAGACAACAATGCCCTTCTTCATGCCCTAGAGGTACTCCCATTTGATCTACTTGAACTCTTGTATCTGAAAGGTCAACAGCATGGGACACCTGAACCGGTCGATACCGAGAGTCGCAAGAGGCGCTGTGAACGTTGCTGACACTACCTCATCACAAACGAAGGTTTGTGGTAATTCGCTTTAGCGGTCGGTTGTAGGGTTACTAAGGGGT
>CAXTRM010000235.1:4181-5633 GCA_964246625.1 uncultured Acidobacteriaceae bacterium | reverse complement strand
TGGTGGACCTGATCGGGATCGAACCGATGACCTCTTCCATGCCATGGAAGCGCGCTCCCAGCTGCGCCACAGGCCCACTCTTTGAGGACGAGTTCATTGTCCCGCGGCGGGTGGGGTGAAGTCAAACTGTGTGTGGGCACAAATGGCGGAACTGTGGTGTCTATGGAGGTAGAGTGAGCGAGCACTCGGCCGCCGGCGGCGTAGTTTCGCATGAAATTTTGTCAGATTTATGTGGCTCAAAGTGCGTTTTGAACAGCATTTTGAGACATACACCGAGACTACTGGACAACACTGTCCCAGAGGTCCTACTGTATTCGTCACCCTGTGGCAAGTGCCACGGAGCATTCCTCCGGAGCGAGGTGCGATGAGCGATCTGGCAAGTGCGCTAGCCATTGGAGCCGAAGAGCAGGCCCTTGTGCGCGATCTGAAGGCCGGGTCAGAGGCCGCCTTCGCGCAGCTCATTGCCCAGTTCAGCCGCCCCCTGTACTCGTTGATCGCCCGCAGCCTGCGCGACCCGGCCGACGCGGCCGATGTGACCCAGGAGGTCTTCGTCAAGGTTTTCCGGAACATTCACAGCTTTCATGGGGAGGCAAGCCTGCGGACGTGGATCTACCGCATCGCGGTGCACGAGGCCTCCAACCAGCGGCGCTGGTGGAGCCGGCACAAGCAGCAGGAAACCACGCTGGACGACTCGCGAGAGGGTGAGGACGGCGAGAGTTTGTCGTTGGCCGACATGTTGGCCGCAGGAGATGCCTCTCCGTTCGACAATGTGGCCCGGGCGCAGTTGCGGGAGCGTGTGGAAGCTGCCCTGCACCAGATTCCTGAGGTGTTCCGGACGGCGGTGGTGCTGCGTGAGATCGAAGGGTTTGCCTATGAGGAGATTGCCGAGATCCTCCAGTGCCAGGTAGGCACAGTAAAGAGCCGGCTGATGCGCGGGCGGGCGGCACTGCGCGAGGTCCTGCGGGACAGCTTGCCGGGCGAAATCCACAAGAAACAGGCAGAAGCGCCGGAACCGAAGAGTCCACGGGGACGTACAAGCATCAGAAGCAAGGAATCCTTGGGGGCGTTGTGATCTGTTCCGACGAGCGAACCATTGCCGAAGGGCCGTTGACCGAGGCCTGCGAGCAGACCCAGGCGGCCTTTTCGTCGTATCTGGACGGGGCACTGGATGGCCGCACCATGGGACAGCTTGCCGCGCACATGCGCGAGTGCCACGGTTGCGCCTCGGAGTTCGCGGCCTGGCGTTCCCTGCAGAGTGCGTTGAGCAGCCTGGGTCCGGCATCGGTTCCGACAGAGTTGCAGGCCAGGCTGCGTGACACGCTGGCCAGTGAACGAGTGACCGGCAGGCATTTGCCGCCTTTACGCCGATTTGCCGCGTTCTTTGAGCGTACCCTTGCCCCGGCCGGGCTTCGGTTCGGTGCGGGTTTTGCGGCGACGCTGGTGATCCTTGGC
>CAXTRM010000235.1:1807-4171 GCA_964246625.1 uncultured Acidobacteriaceae bacterium | reverse complement strand
CGGTGCAGGCCAACGATGACCGCCTGGCGCACCTGAGTCCGCCCAAGTACCTGTACTCCCATGGGTCGCCCGAGCCCTTTGCCAGCAAGGCCGCCTTTGCCACGGTGCTGGTGGATGCCAAGGTGGACGCCGAAGGCCGGGTCTATGACTTCGACCTGCTTGACGGTCCAAGGGACGCGCAGACGCGGCTCCGGATCGAAGCGAATCTGCTCCACAGCGTCTTCAAACCGGCGAGCGTCTTCGGGGTGCCGGTTCCCGGGCACGCCGTGATGACCTACACCACGGTTTCAGCAAGGGGCTAAGCGACGCGGTGCGGTTTGAGGTGAAAAGCACGGCTTGAGCCGTGCTTTTCACCTTTGCGGGGGGCACAACGCCGGCCGGGGACGACAGCGTGCACGCCTGACACGGAGCGTGGTGCGTCACGTCAGTCCTTTGAGGGCTTTGTAGCCCATGCACGTTTCCGTTCCGGGCAGTACGCCGGGCATTCACCCGATCTCGCCACGGTGCCTGAGGCGATGCCCGTGATGAACCCTGCGGGTGCGGATCCGGACGAGTTGAAACAGCAAGGGGCCACGGGCCCGTGGTTGCAGGGAATACCGGCGCTTGCCTAGACTGAGTGCCGTGCGTCCAACGGCTATTTTTTCTTCCCGGGTCCTTTCCGTTTCGATGGCTATGCTGCCGATAGGCACATCGCTGATGCTGCCGACGGGCGCGTCAGGCCAAGCCAGTTCTTCTTCCTCATCCCAAACGGCGGATGGCCGGGCAGGTGAGACCCAGGCAGCCTCGCCGCGGCCCCGGGCGGCGCAGATCGACCCAGGTGGGGCTGCGGTGACCCTGGAGTACAACGAGCCGCTGTTTGAGCTGGCGACGGCGTTGAACGTTTGCGGCTATGACGCCGATCTTGCCAACTCGGCCAAGGTGCGCGGCGAGGTGCGGGCGGAGGTGGACGAGGTGCTGGCTGGCAGTGAGCCGGCCCGCACGAGCCGCGATGCCCTGTGCGAGTACCTGCAAGCGCACAGGCTAAGCGACTCGGCACAGAATGTGGGCCAGTATGTGTCGTTGGCGCTGTACCTTTCCCCGCCGCCAGAGTTGATGCCGAACGTGGATGAGACCCAGTTGCCACCGCAGGCCGCGGCCGTGGTGAATGTGCTGCCGCTGCTGCGCACGTTCGCGGAGGCAAGCCAGTTGCACCCCATCTTTGTGCGGCACCGGCCGGAGTACGAGGCGCTGGCGGCGCGGGTGCATGACCCGATGACGCAGATGATCCTGCAAACCAACATCTACCTCCACCAGCCGGTTTCGAGCTATGACGGGCGGCGCTTCCTGGTGTTGCTGGAGCCTATGCTTTCCCCCGCGGTGACCAACGCACGTATTTATGGCTCGGACTACATCGTGGTGATGTCGCCGGACAACCAGCCTACGGGCGACCCGGTGCGGATGGAGGATGTCCGCCATATCTATCTTCACTACGAGATCGAACCGTATGTGTATAGCCGCGGCTCGGCGATGGAGCGGATTCAACCGATGCTGCGCGGGGTGGCGGATGCGCCGATCCCGTATGAGGACAAGAGCGATGTGGAGGCGCTGCTGAGCGAGTGCCTGATCAAGGCCGTGGAGGCGCACCTGTACACCATCGCCGAAGCGCCACCCGCGAAGGCCGCCAACAAGAGTCGCAGCGAGATGGATCGCTATGAGCAGGCCAAGGCCAACTACGACCGTGAAACAGCCGCGGCGCAGCAGGTGGTGGTGGTCAAGGATGAGCGTGCGGGCTGGGTCTTGACGGGGTACTTCTACCAGGCACTGTCGCAGATGGGCAGCAAGGGAGACGGGTTGCGCGATGAGATCGCGCCGATGATCTATGGCATCGACGTGGAAGGCGAACGCAGACGGGCCTCAGAGATCGCGTTTGTGCCGGACGAGGGCCGTGATCCGCTGGGGCGCGGCGCCACCGCGAAGCCGCATGCGCCGGAGGGCATGGACCTGGCCGAGGCGGCGCTGATGAAGGGCAACATCCCGGAGGCTGCCGACCTTGCAGGCAAGGCCATGGAGACCCCCGGGGCCGACCATGGACGGGCGCAGTATGTGCTGGCGCGCATCGAGCTGATGCAGGGGCAGCCGGACAAGGCGATCGAGGGTTTCCGGTCCACCCTGAAGCTGAGCCATGACCCGCGCACGGTGGCCTGGAGCCACATCTACCTGGGCCGGCTGTATGACAACATGGACCCGCCCAACCGCAGCGGCGCGGTGAGCGAGTATGAGGCAGCGCTGGCTGCACGGGATGCGCGGCCGGACACCAAGCTGGCGGCGGAAAACGGCATCAAGGCACCCTTTGCGCTGCCGCGCCGTGAGCCGCCGAAGCCCCGG
>CAXTRM010000235.1:0-1797 GCA_964246625.1 uncultured Acidobacteriaceae bacterium | reverse complement strand
GCGCGCTCGAGAAGCAGGCCTCCCAAGGCAGTTCCTACATGAAGGTGCGCCCGGCACGGCAGCGAGGGCACCCTGCCTGCTTCGCGAAACCTGCCCGCGGCGTCAGGCGCCCTGTGTGCCTGCCTGGGCGCGATGTGCCACGACACGATGGACGTTGGCTTCGATATAGGCGGTGAGGGCCTGCATCCGTTCGGCAAGTTCCCTCCCAATCGTGGTAAGGCTGTAGTCCACTTTGGGCGGCTTGGTGGCGTGAACGGTGCGCAGGACGAAGCCGTCGGCTTCAAGCGCGCGCAGGGTTTGCGCCAACATCTTTTCGCTCACACCACCGATGAGGTAGGCGAGCTCGCTGAAGCGGTAGCTGTTTTCGCGCAGGAGCAGAACCAGCACAAGCGATCCCCAGCGCGAGGTGACGTGATCGAGGATGTCGCGTGTGGGGCAGTTCGCGGCAAATAGATTGCCCTGTGGGAGGCGAACGGATTTCGTGCTTTTCGGCCAAGGCATGCATACAGCTTACCTGCGGGTACGTACTTACGGAAAGTAAGCCCGCGGGCTAGGCTGGGTGCAGGTTGCCTGAGGGGCGACCGAGGAGAGAAGCATGATCGCCGTTACCGGAGCCACGGGCCAGCTTGGGGCCCTTGTTGTTGAACTGCTGCTGCAAACCATGCCAGCGGACCAGATTACCGCCGCCGTGCGCACACCCGCCAAGGCGGCAGCACTTGCGAAGCAGGGCGTGCAGGTTCGCGAGGCGGATTATTCCCGTCCAGACACGCTGGCGGAGGCTTTTCAGGGGGCGACCAGGGTATTGCTGATCTCTGGCAACGAGGTGGGAAAGCGGGTGGCCCAGCACAACGCGGTGATCGACGCGGCCAAGGCTGCCGGCGCTCGCCTGTTGGCGTACACGAGCATCCTGCACGCGGACACCTCGACGATGATGCTTGCGAGCGAGCACCTGGCGACGGAGCGGTACCTGCAAGCGAGTGGGATACCGTTTACGCTGCTGCGCAACGGGTGGTACACCGAGAATCTGCTTGCGGGGGTGGCGCCGGGGTTGCAGCACGGCGCGCTGATCGGCGCCTCGGGCGAGGGCCGTTTCGCGGCGGCGACCCGGGCGGAGTATGCGGCGGCGGCTGTGGCTGTGTTGCGCGGCGAAGGCCATGAGAACCAGATCTATGAGCTCGCCGGCGATACGGCATTTACCCATGCGGAGTTTGCCGAGGAGGTAAGCCGGCAGACCGGCAAGGGGCTTGTGTACCGGGACATGCGTGAAGCGGAGTTTGAGAAGGCGCTTACGGATTTTGTGCCCCCGGAGCTGGCGCGGGTGCTGGCGGACTCGGACGCAAAGTGTGCCAAGGGCGAGTTGGACGATGCGTCGCACACGCTGAGCCGGCTGATCGGGCACAGGACGCGGCCGCTCGCCGAGGTGATCGCAGACGCACTGAAGGCGGCGTAGGCGCGGCTGCCCTGCCGGGCGGTGGCCGGGGAATACGTGAGTCGCTGCGGAGCGAAGCGTGAGGCTACACTCAACGGGATGAAGGCTCGCGCTGCAGCGGTGAAGAAGAAGGCGGCAGCGAAGCCAAAGGCGCGCAAGACAGTGCCCGCCCCCGAGGTGGGTGGCGTGGCGCTGCACGCGCTGGAAGATCGGCTGGGGTACAGCTTTCAGCAGCAGGCGCTGCTTCTGCTGGCGCTGACACACAGCTCGCACGTATACGAGGCGCGGTTGGGGCGGGCGCGAGCCCATGGCGACGAGCCCAACGAGCCCGGCACCGACAACGAGCAGATCGAGTTCCTGGGCGACGC
>CAXTRM010000234.1:3023-5642 GCA_964246625.1 uncultured Acidobacteriaceae bacterium | reverse complement strand
GAATGGATCACCGGAGTAGTGTTGGCCGAAAAGAAAAAGGGGCAGACCATAGCAGGTCTGCCCCTTTCAGGTTTTTGAGATCTAGAGTTCCTTTACTCCATCCACAAACGCCTTCAGCTTGCGGCTGCGGCTGGGGTGGCGCAGCTTGCGGAGGGCCTTGGCTTCAATCTGCCGAATACGCTCGCGGGTAACCTGGAAGCTCTGGCCGACCTCTTCCAGGGTGTGCTCGGAGCCGTCCTCGAGGCCGAAACGCATCTTGATC
The DNA here is from genome assembly GCA_964246625.1 of uncultured Acidobacteriaceae bacterium. Classification (GTDB taxonomy): domain Bacteria; phylum Acidobacteriota; class Terriglobia; order Terriglobales; family Acidobacteriaceae; genus Granulicella. The sequence continues at coordinate 5,380 of CAXTRM010000234.1, read as the reverse complement.
ACACGCTCTTCGCGCGGGGTTAGGGTGCGGAGGACCTGCGAGGTGTACTCCTTGAGGTTGACCGAGATGACGGCGTCGGACGGCGATACCGCCATGCGGTCTTCGATGAAGTCCCCCTATTGCGAATCTTCTGCTTCGCCGATTGGGGTTTCGAGCGAGATGGGCTCCTGGGCGATCTTGAGGACCTTGCGGACCTTGGCGACCGGGATATCCATGCGCTTGGCGATCTCTTCCGAGCTGGCCTCACGCCCAAGCTCCTGCACCAGCTGACGGCTGGTCCGGATGAGCTTGTTGATGGTCTCGATCATGTGCACCGGGATACGGATGGTGCGGGCCTGATCGGCGATAGCGCGGGTGATCGCCTGACGAATCCACCACGTGGCGTAGGTCGAGAACTTGTAGCCGCGACGGTACTCGAACTTGTCGACGGCCTTCATCAGGCCGATGTTGCCCTCCTGAATGAGGTCGAGGAACTGCAGTCCGCGGTTGGTGTACTTCTTGGCGATGGAGACAACGAGGCGCAGGTTGGCCTCGATCAGCTCGCGCTTGGCACGCTCGGCGTCCATGTCGCCCTGCACCATCTCGCGCTGGGTGCGGCGGAGAGATTCCATGGGAATCCCGATCTCACCTTCCATGCGGTCCAGGTCGGCACGGCAGTTTTTCTGTTGCCGGCGGTACTCCTTGCGAAGCTCCTCAGAGCGCGATTGCTCGAACTTGTTGTCGAGCGAGCGGATCTGCCGCTCCAGCGTGCGCATGGAGTCGACGGTCTTGTTGACCTTGTCCAGCAGCCGCTTCTTTTCGGCGTTGGTGTACTTCAGCTCGCGGACGATGCGCGTGACAAAGACCTGCTCACGGCCGTTCATCCAGCGGCAGCGACGCTCTTCCTTGCTCTTGGCCTTGGCGTCCTTGCCCTGGGGATCTTCGGCCTTGGCCTGAAACTCGGCGGCCTTGACCTGGTGCTTGACCAGTTCGTCGATGCGCTTGATGGTTTTTTTGACGCGCGACTGAACGATGTCCTCGGTCAGCTCTTCCTCGTCGAAGGTGACGACTTCTTTGATATTGCGCACGCCACGCTTAAGGTCCTCGCCAAGGGCAACGATCTCGCGAATCACGATCGGCGAGCGAGAGATCGCCTTCATGACGCGGAGCTGCCCGCGCTCGATGCGCTTGGCGATCTCCACTTCACCTTCGCGCGTGAGCAGGGGAACGGTGCCCATCTCGCGCAGGTACATGCGGACAGGGTCGTTGGTCTTTTCCAGCGTGCCGGGCGAAAGGTCGAGCTCCACATCGGAGTCCTCGCCCATGCCGCCCTCGGACTCTTCATCGCGGTCTTCACGATCTTCGCCGCCCCGACCGCGGCCACGCCGACCCTCGCCGGAGAGGACGTCGATGCCCTGGGTGTTGATGGTTGTGAGCAGGTCGTCAAGATCGTCCGGCGAGGTGATGTCGCCGGGGAGCAGGTCATTGACCTCACCATAGGTGAGATACCCTTTTTCCTTGCCTGTATCGATCAGGCGATCTACATCTTCTTCGTACTTATCAATTTCTTCAGCCACGTTGGTCCGTGCTCCTCACTTGCGCGCCCACGCAGACCCCTGCGCGGGACAGAATAGCTTCCAGAGGCTGACGCCGATATGTCGGGCGCAGCTCTCCCTAGGGTGTCGCGGGTGCGCTGAGGAAAAAGATGCGGATCGAAGGCCGCGTGCGCAGGCGGAAACTCCATGAAGGGCCCAGACAGCCAGTCCTTACGGACTGACCCGGTCTTCGGTGTTTCGGCACTCAAAGGCGCGTATCTCCAGCGCTACAAAGTCTACCACATACTTAGACGACAGCAAACGTCCAAAGGATTCGGCGAAGACCGTCTCCAAGGGGCCAGCACCGTGCGCTCGCGTCCGCAGCGCAAGGATCGCGATCGGGGATCTGATCAGCCGAACAGGCCTGGTTGCCGTTCCTGAAGCGGTTCCCCGGCGACCCCGCCCTGACATGAGGGGCACCGGCGCTCCTTGATGTCCAGGCCATTACAGCCATACAGAAAACCGCAGTCGCGACAGCGCAGGGCATAGACTGCCTGACCGCGACGCTCCAGCGAGGGCGCCCCGGTGGCCCGCTCCACCACCTGCCGATTGGGGTTGGTGAAGCCCGGTTCGGTGGTAGGGGTGCGTGGGCCGCCCCTGGAGGCGCTGCGTCCCGGCGGTCCGGTCGGTCGGGTCAGGTGCATAGCTTTAGAGGACCCTGGCGTAGATGAGATCGCTGCAGATCCGGCTGCCGACCTGAAAGGTCCGGGTGCCGGCCTGCTGGAAGCCATTCTTCTCGTAAACCGCAATTGCCTGCCGGTTGCCGGCGTGCGTTCCCAACAG
>CAXTRM010000234.1:0-3013 GCA_964246625.1 uncultured Acidobacteriaceae bacterium | reverse complement strand
TCGCCCCATTTGCCGGGCACCACTGACGGCGGCGTCCAGCAGGGCCTGCCCCGCGCGAAGGCCCGGCACCGGTTGCAGGGCTTCCTCGGCCGCGGCAGCCTGCCGAAGCACCGGCGTGGCCGCTGAGCGGAAGCGGGATAAGAGGTAAATGCGCTTGAGTTCGATGTCGTCCGGCTGGACGGCAAAGGTCGGCAGCTCCGGCGCGGCCAGCATGGCGTAGCCCACGGGGGCACCACCGGGCTCGACTTCAGCCAGGGTGATGTGCGTGTCCGGACGGCCCAGGTAGGCCTCGTAGGCCTCACGGCTGTGGTGCCTGGCACAGTGTGCCACGATGTCGGCTCCCGGGAGCATCCAGGTAAAGGCCTCGAGGAAGGTAGCCCCGCCAACCAGGGCAAGGGCGGCGGCGTCAGCCCCGGTGGCCCTTCGGAGGCGGACCGCCTCGGCGAAGGGCGCGACGGTGGGGGCGGGGGACTGGGCGTCCGGATGGGCTTGCTGCGCGGAAAGGGACATACGCCAGTGATTATCCTATCGCCGGCCGGGAGCGGCCGTGGGATGGAGCCAGCGTCCCGGGTGGGGCGCCCGGCATCGAAGGAGCTGTATGGATGCCCTTGTTGCGTACCCGGTGCGGGTTCTGGAAGACCACATCACCGGGCTTGAGGCCGCGATTTCGCTTTGCCTCGCTGAGCCGGACCACAAGCCTGTGCACAAGCTGCGAACGGAGACCCGCCGCATTGCAGCGCTGGTATCGCTGGTGGATCTGGTCCCCGAGATGCCCGAGCACCGCAAAGAGGCCGCCGCCCTGCTGCGCCGGTTGCGCAAGTTGCGCCGGGCTGCGGCTTCTGTGCGCGATCTGGATGTGCACCGCAAGATGCTGGAAGCCTTTGGAGCGGTGGAGAACGAGGCGGCACAGCAGAACGGAGCAGAAACCAGGCCGTGGGCGGCGGCAAAGGTGAAGGCGACGGCCGGGCTGCCGGCTCCGCCTCCCGCTGCCCGGGACGATGCTGCAGAGCTGAGCAAAGCGGCTGCCGAACTGCGGGACTCGATGGGGCGTAGCCGGGAAGAGGCCGCAGGGCAGCTGCAACAGGTACTCGCCAGGCAGCAGCGCAAGACCACCGGGGCAGCACAGGAGCTGTTGCGTGTGCTTCACCCCGCCCGGGACTTCGAGCTCGCCGGCCATGACCTTTTGCGGGATGCAGAGGCGACCTTCACGCGGAACCGCCTGCTTGCGCCGGACCGCGTGGAGGACCTGAGCGCGGACGAGCTGCACACGGTGCGCAAGGCCGCCAAAAGGGCCCGCTACCTTGCAGAGGCGTTACCGCAGGATGCTGCCCTGGTGGCAGCGGCACAGCGCTTTGAAGAGCTGCAGGAGGCAGGTGGCCAGTGGCACGATGCCCTAGAGATCACCGCTGCGGCCCGGCAGCACTTCGGCAAGCACCATGAGCTGACCGTGGTGTACCGCGCCCAACGGGACCGTGAGCTCGCCCATTACCGGGCCTTGTTGCTCACCACGACCCAAGCCGCACAACCTGCCAGGGAGCCCCGCAAAGGTGTCCGGCGGAGAGCCGTGCGGACGGTGGAGACTTCGCGGTAGCAAGCGTTTCCACTTAGACGAGGCCACGCCTTGTTCTCCGTTGCGGAGGGAGCCCGGCCGTTGTGGCTCGTGCGGGGGAGGAATGGCAGTATGCAGGGTTCAAAGACTCTGCACGCACCCTCCCCATGCGCTCGATCTCAGCAGACAATCGCGTGCAAGAGACGATCAGGCGCGCTGCCGGAGCGGAAAAGATACTGCAAGCGCTTGCGTGCCTATCCTGTGGCTGTAATTATAGGTTTGCAGACCTCAACTCAAAACACCCGGTGAGTCAACCCTGGGCCACGCCTGCTCCTTGTGGGGGTTCGCCCCCTTGTGTCTCTTACCCGCTTTGCTACGGAGTGTTCCCGTGAGACGTTTTGGCCCGCTTGTTTCTGCCTCGTTTGTGTGTTTGACCCCGGTTTGCCTTGCCCAAACCGCGACCACCTCGGTTCGAGGCGTGGTACAGGACCAGACCGGTGCCGTCATCCCGAACGCGAATCTTACGCTGGTCAACACGGCGGCGGGGCAAACCCTGCACACCACGGCCAACGGACAGGGCGAATACCAGCTACCGCAGATCCAGCCCTCGCGATACACCATCACGGCAGAGGCGCCAGGGTTCGGCAGCCAGAGAAAGGAAGCGGAGTTACTGGTGAACCAGCCCGCGACCATCAACTTTTTGCTGGGCGCGGCCACAAGCGGCACCGTGGTGGAGGTGACCGAAAGCGCGCAAACGCTGAACAACACCGACGCCACCATCGGAAACGCCTTCGACAATACAACGATCCAGTCGCTGCCCACGGAGACACGCAATGTGCCCGACCTGCTCTCGTTGCAGCCTGGCGTGTTTTATGTGCCGCCTCCACAGAATGTTGGAGAACAGGACAGCCGCGTAGGCGCGGTGAACGGAGAGCGTGCCGACCAAAGCAACGTGACCCTGGATGGGGTAGACGACAACGACCAGCTTCGCGGCCTGGCGTTCTTTGGGGTGCTGCGGGAAACACAGGATTCCATTCAAGAGTTTCGCGTGGTGACGAGCAACGCCAACGCGGATGAGGGACGGTCGTCGGGTGCGCAGGTTTCGATGGTGACCAAGTCCGGCACCAACAGCTATCACGGCGCAGCCTACGAGTATTACCGCCCGACGAACACGGTTTCCAACGACTACTTCAATAAACAGGGACAGATCGCCTCAGGCGAGGCAAACCGCCCACCCAAACTGGTCCGCAACATCTTTGGCGGCGATGCAGGGGGCTTTCTGGTCAAGAACAAGCTGTTCTTCTTCGGCAACTACGAAGGGCAGCGGCTTGCCGAAGACCAGGTTGTGGTGCAGACCACGCCCACCGCCGCATACAAAGCGGGCACGCTGCAATACCAGTACCTCACAAACCCTGGCGATCCAACCTCGGTTGCGACGGCCACGCTTTCCCCGGCGCAGGTAGG
>CAXTRM010000233.1:2560-5673 GCA_964246625.1 uncultured Acidobacteriaceae bacterium | reverse complement strand
CTGGTCGTACGCCGCGGTTCCCAGCAGACCAAGTGCGGCAAGGACCGCGCATCGGTACCACGGCGAAGCTCCGCTCGAACTCGGCAGTGTGCTCATCGCCTCAGGAAGTTCCCTATCAGCTGTTTCCCGGAGTCCGTCAGCACGCTTTCTGGATGGAACTGCACCCCTTCCATGGGCAACGTGCGATGCCTGAGCGCCATGATGGTCGGCTCTCCTGCCACCCGTGCGGAGATCTCCAACTCCTCCGGCAGGCTCGCTTCCTCAACGATCAGGGAATGGTAGCGGGTGCACGTCATCGGCTGCGGCAATCCGGCAAAGATGGTCTGGCCGTCATGGTCCACCATGCTGGTCTTGCCATGCATCAGCCGCGGCGCTCGCACCACCTTGCCCCCAAACGCCGCGCCAAGGGCCTGATGCCCCAGGCAAACGCCAAGCGTCGGGATCTGCTCGGCAGGGGGCAGCGTCGACAGGTGCTGCAACAGCGGAATCAAGACCCCGGCCTCCTGCGGCGTGCACGGCCCGGGAGACAACAGGATGCGATCGGGCCGCATGGCCACCACATCGGCGGGGGTTACCTCGTCATTGCGTCGCACAACTACCTCCGCCCCAAGCTCGCCCATGTATTGCACGAGGTTGTAGGTGAACGAATCGTAGTTGTCCAGCACAAACACCATGACAGCAGTGTACGGCCCCGGGCTGGTTGATGACTCTAAACCCGCTGGCGGCCTCGCACCGGCAGATCGAGACCCAACACATACGCATTGCACGTCTTGCAGATGTGCGGCGTGCACACATCCCCGGCGGATGTGCGGGCCATGCCGCGCACCTGCTCGTCGCTCGCCCGCTTCAAAGGCGTCCAGCTATGCTGGCAGGTCAGCAAGGGCGCCAGCCGCTCGTACAGCCGCTGCACCGCTGCCCCGACACCGTCCTTGTCGATGTGTTCGATCAGGTGGGAAAAGAACAGGGGCGACAGGTCCGCAATGACCGCGCGCCGGCTCACATCGAATTGAACGCCCTCGAATTCGACTTTTTCCACGAAGCCGAAGGCCTGCTTGGCGTTCAGCCGAAGATGGCCAAGGGCGCGCTCTAGGTGTTGTAGCTGGTCTTCTAATTCGCCGGCCATGACCTCTTCAAGGTAGCGCAGCCACCATGCGCGCGGTCGGGTCTCCGCCTACAACTTGCGTGGCTTGCCGCTGCCCACCGGTTGGAGCGGCTTCCTGTGTTGTCCACTTCCAGGGCACTTTAGGCCCTTTGTCTGGCCCGTTCGATCGCTCGAACCACCGCCCGGGCCTTGTTGCCGCACTCTTCAAACTCGGCCTGCGGCACCGAATCGGCCACAATGCCCGCACCGGCCTGGATGTACCCCTTATCGCCGTCCAGAAACAGGGTTCGGATGGCGATACAGCTGTCGAAGTTCCCGGTAAAGTCCGCGTACACGATGGCGCCACCGTACACGCCACGACGCACCGGCTCCAGCTCCTCGATGATCTCCATCGCGCGAATCTTGGGCGCGCCTGAAAGTGTGCCTGCAGGGAAACAGGCACGAAAGGCATCCAGTGGTGCCAGGCCCTCGCGCAACCGGCCTTCCAACGCACTGACCAGGTGCATGACGTGGGAGTACCGCTCGATAAACATCAGCTCCTTAACCTGCACCGAGCCAAACTCGCTCACCCGGCCCACATCGTTGCGGCCTAGGTCTACCAGCATGACGTGTTCGGCAACCTCCTTCGCGTCCTGGCGCAGGCTCTCCTCGTGCGCGCGATCGGCGGCCTCATCGGCACCCCTGGGCCGCGTTCCCGCAATGGGCCGGTACTCCACCCGGCGGTCTTTCACGCGCACCAGCAACTCCGGCGAAGAACCCACGATATGGCACTGCCGCTCCCCTGCGCCCGCGGGTAGCTGCAGGCGCAGGAAGTACATGTAGGGCGAGGGATTGACGACCCGGAGCGATCGGTAGATCTCAAAGGCGTCCACTCCCGGTGTGCAGTCGAAGCGTTGTGAAAGGACGCACTGGAAGACGTCTCCCGCCGCGATGTACTCCTTCACCGTATCGACCGCTGCCAGGAAGTCCCTGGCCTCCGTGCGTGGCCGTAAGGACAAGGGAGTTTCTTCTTTAAGCTGCGACCGCTTCGGGAGGGCGGCCTCCAGCAAGGCTTCCAACTCGTCCAGCCGTGCTTCCGCGTCGTCAAACGCTGCCTCGGCTCCCGCCCCGGTCAGCGGAACGCGCGCGCCCGCGGTCACCATCAGGTGAATGGCCTGTTTGACATGGTCAAAGGCCAGTACCTGATCGAAGAACATCAGGTGCGCATCGGGCAGGTGCAGCTCGTCGGCCGCCAGTGACGGCAGGTGCTCGATCTGCCGGATCACGTCATAGGCAAAAAAGCCGACCGCCCCTGCGGTAAAGGGTGGCAACCCGGGAAGCTTCGCTGGCCGATGCCCTTCAAGCGATGCCTTCAGCTCCGTAAAGATGTCCGCTGCGTGCACGTCCTGCTGCCCCGCCGGGCCGCCCTGCCGCGCGGTGACCTCGCCATTGCACGCGGTCAAGGTCCGGTAGGGCCGAACTCCGATAAAGGTGTATCTTCCGATCTTCTCGCCGCCTTCCACGGACTCCAGCAGAAAGGCCTCCGGTTCCTGGGCCGCGACCCGGAGAAACGCTCCCACCGGGGTTTCCAGGTCTGCCGACACGGTTCGCGTCACCGGGACCAGGGTGTGCCCTGTTGCGAGGCGTAGGAACTGTGCCAAATCGGGTGTTGTCTCGTACGCGGACATAGGGACCATACTATCCAACGGCCTACCACCTCTGTGCCCTTGCCAAGCCCCGAAGTAGGGGCCTACTATCGCCCAGTTTGGCCGAGGCGCATCGCCGGCATAGTCATAGATAGTCGCTCCTAACCACCCTTGCGCTCATCACATAAGAGGTGGGGCTGCACAAGCCGGGAGATCGCAATGGCTCTTGAAAATCTGGTACCAACGCCCGAGGCACTCAGCGCGAGTCCGGTACCCGCAACAAAAGGAATCAGCAGCATGGCGTCATCAGTAGCAACCAGCAGCAACGCGGTCTCGCTTGCACAGGAGACCAACCCATGGGAAGCACAGGCCGCCCGCTTCGACAC
>CAXTRM010000233.1:286-2550 GCA_964246625.1 uncultured Acidobacteriaceae bacterium | reverse complement strand
GTGCTTCGCTACCCGCAACGCGAGATCATCGTCCACATCCCCGTACAAATGGATAACGGCCAGGTAGAGGTCTTCACCGGCTACCGCGTCCAGCACTCGGTCGCCCGCGGCCCGGCCAAAGGGGGCATCCGCTACGCGCCCGACGTGTCGCTGGACGAGGTTCGCGCCTTGGCAAGCTGGATGACCTGGAAGTGCGCGGTCGTCAACATCCCCTTCGGTGGCGCCAAGGGCGGCGTGATTTGCGACCCCAAGCACATGTCGCAGGGCGAACTCGAGCGCATGACGCGGCGTTACACCGCGGAGCTCATCGAGTTTATCGGGCCGGAAAAGGACGTACCCGCGCCCGACATGAACACCAACGAGCAGACCATGGCCTGGATCATGGACACCTATTCCATGCATATGCGCCAGACGGTCACCTCCGTGGTCACCGGCAAGCCCATCAACATGGGCGGCTCGCGCGGCCGGCGCGAGGCTACGGGCCGTGGCGTGTCGGTCGTGTGCGATGAAGCCTTGAAGCACCTGAACATGCGCCCGGAAGACACCACGGTCATCGTGCAGGGCTTCGGCAATGTCGGCTCGCATGCGGCCAAGATCCTGTGGAACAAGGGCTACAAGGTCATCGGCATCGTCGAGTACGACGGTGGTCTGTACAACAGCAACGGTCTCGACATCTCGGAGTTGCTCGAATACAAGACACGCCATAACACCATCCACGGCTTCGCCGAGGGTGAGGCCATGGACAAGGACGAGCTTTTCACCAAACCCTGCGGCATCCTGATCCCGGCTGCGACAGAAAACGTGCTCACCAGCCAGAACGCCGACCGTGTCCGCGCACGCATCGTGTGCGAAGGCGCCAACGGGCCCACCACGACCGTTGCCGACGAGATTTTGGCCCAAAACGGGGTTTTTGTGATTCCTGACATTCTGGCGAACGCTGGTGGTGTTACTACGAGCTACTTTGAGTGGGTGCAGGATCGCATGGGCTATTTCTGGACCGAGGATGAGGTGAACCAGCGGCTGGATCGCATCATGTCGTCGAGTTTCAACGATGTGCTGCAGTACGCGGTGGCCCACGGCGTCGATAACCGTATTGCTGCCTACATGTTGGCGATTGATCGTGTTGCCTACACCACCAAACAACGCGGCATGTACGCGTAACGCGAAGGTGACCCGGGCTGGTTCTGCCGCCCGGGTCACGTACACCTTGCGGGTGAGTCAGAGGGTTGCAGTCTGTTGGGACCGCGCCTTTTTTGCAGAAATTTTGTTCACTTTTAAGCGCTCAAACGGCACTTTGAACACGAAATAGCGTGCCCGCAGTGCAAGGCTGAATCCCCGTGTTCCCGAAGGAATCGCTTTTGCGATGGAACGGCCCTTGGGCTGCACGACGCTTGCGGGCTGTGTGACAAAATGGGGGTGTTTCCGCCCTGTACTCTGGAAGCTGCGCCGCCTTTGAATCTTCCCAACTCCATCACGTTGACCCGCATCGCCGCCGTCCCGGTGCTGATCTGGGCGTTGTCAGACCATAGCCCGTTTCATGGGGCGCATGGCGAGCAGGAGATCTTTGCGTCGCTGATCTTTATCGCGGCCTCGATCACCGATGGGCTGGATGGCTATCTGGCGCGCAAGCGTGGGCAGATTACGACCCTGGGCATGCTGCTGGACCCGCTGGCAGACAAGTTGATGATCGCCGCCGCCTATATCGTGCTGGTTGCCTACAATCCGGGCATCGTGAAGCCGTGGATCGCGGTGCTGATCATTGGGCGGGAGTTCCTGGTGAACGGCCTCCGGTCGATCGCGGCGTCCGAGGGTTTCACGATCGCAGCGTCGGATGTGGGCAAGCTGAAGACGGTGATCCAGATCGTGTCCGTGGTGGCGGCGATCCTGAACCACAAGTGGTTTGAGTGGGACTTCGGTGGCCCGTTCGTGGTCGGGGTGCACTTTATCGCCGTAACGGCGATCTACTGGATGACGGTGGTGTCGATCATCTCGGCGGTGGACTACTTCGTGGGGTTCTGGAAGCAGATCGACCGGGCGAGCGATGGACGGCGGCAGTCCGCGGTGTTGAACCGGCGGAAGCGGCCGGCGACCAGCGGGGCCTAGCTGACGGCGGCCTCCTGTGCCGGCGTACAGAACTAAGGCGTAAGAAACCAACGCAAAAGATGCGAAGAGCGCCAAGGGACGCCACGGCTGTATCTGGCGGGTCGGGCGTGATGCTTTTAGGGCCGCGTGGCTCTCTTTGTAAGGGCTTGCGACGTGGTTTG
>CAXTRM010000233.1:0-276 GCA_964246625.1 uncultured Acidobacteriaceae bacterium | reverse complement strand
CAGAAGTAAAGGCGCAAGAGACCAACGCAAAAGGCGCGAAGAGCGCCAAGGTACGCTACAGAATCTTTGCCAGGCCGGAGATACGGGCTTTTTAGGGACGGTTGCGTCTTGTCCTGAGGGCTTGCGACGTAGTTTGGGCGAGGGAGAGGACGTTGGCTTCCGGCGCTTCGGCGTGGGGTGGGAGGTCGAGGTCACGCAAGGCCTCCGAGGTGACCGGGCCTATGGAGATCCGCAGGGCGTGAGGCGGTGGGGTGATGCCGGCGGCCTCGCAGAGAG
>CAXTRM010000232.1:0-5677 GCA_964246625.1 uncultured Acidobacteriaceae bacterium | reverse complement strand
GCTTATAGATGGAAAAGTGCGGAAGTGGCTCAGGTCGGCTTCGTGATTGTAATCAAGCCACCTGCTGCGCCAACACCGACATGGATCCTAGGGCGGTCGTGAAGCTGAGAATTAAGAGCCGGTTCAGCAATGTGCGAGCGGACGTGGACGATTTCATGTTGGAGCTCCTTCGGTGGCTCAAAAGAGCGGTTGCATCGCGCCTATTCCACACTCAACTTCTGCCACAACAATGCATTAGATGTTCTGCAGCAGGCAATCACACCTGCTCCAATTGGCACGAGAAGGCACTTAACCGCCAACAGCCAATGCCACCTGATCGATGAGCACTCTGTAACAAACAGACGTTAAGTGGGAAGTCCCACAGACGGCTCTGCTTGCAACTGTCATGCTTGCCTTGACTCGCACGGATCAGCTCTTACGTGCTGCACGCACATTGCTACTACACCGAACCCTACACTTGCTGTGCCCTTCAACGGTGGCAGCGTCCTTCCTTCGCGTGCGGCGTACCTGCGTGCGAGCTACGCTGCGGCGCACACGAAGCGCTTGTACTGCCGCGACATCTCCAACCGATCCCTAAAAGCCTTGAGCAACTCATGAAGCAACACCTGAAAACGGCCTGTATGGCCTTCTATCTTCTGTGCTGCCTGAGCTTGTTCGCAGCCTCTGCGTATGGCGATGCTGGCCTTGTAGTCGAAACGCCCACCGGGATTCTCGGCTTCCTCAGTGACGTCGGCCACTCCTCTGTATGGATCTCTCATGGGTGCCTGAACAAACGGGGCGAGGTCGAATACTGCGAGCATTCGCAGGGCATTGTGCTTTCCAGTACCGCATATTGGCCCAACCCTGGAACGGCCGCAATCCCTGCTGAACTCTTCTTCCTCGGTCCAGAACCCGGTTCAGCCGGCCGTAGCCTGGCCGCTTGGGAGACGACGCTTGGTGCCGCGTATCCCAGCGTGAAACCTGCCTATGGGCGCAAATATCTGGGCAGGGTGTGGCGCCGGGGCATGCGGGTCACCACCTTTGCCACCACACCGGAAGAGGATCGGCGCGTCTTGGAGCAGGTGGAGCAACAAAGAAAGCAGTATCGCTACAGCTACTCTCACCGCAACTGTGCCTTCTACGCTCAACAGGTGCTTCAGCTCTACCTCGGGCATGCCTTCCATGCCAACCGCGTGTTTGACGTTGGTGTGTACACGCCACGTGCTCTTGAGCGCGCTCTGCATCATCATCTCAGAGCGGATCCAAATGCCGAGTTCCGTACGTTGACCTTCCCCGGCAGCCTACTTCAGAGCTGGCGCCAACCTCCACGGAACTTTTGTGAATCAGCCCTCTTCGATCCAAAGTACGCCATCCCTCTTCTGCTGTTCCAGCCATACATCTATGCAGGTTTTGGGATCTGTTACGGCGTCAATCGTATGAACGAGGCCACCCTGCATGGGCAAAAGAGGCCCACAGTGCTGCCGTTGGCGCTCACAACCGCGTTAGCAGATACAACCGAGGATCCGCGACTGGTCGCCTACCAGAAGCTCACGGGCGTTCTCCCGACAGGCATCGACGGGGACAAGGTCTGGTCTGTCTCAGACCAACCGATACCGGAGCAAACCGATGCACAAGAATCTTCCGCCATTCGCGACGGTGCAGAGCGGCCCGTGCCTGCTACGGATATGGAACCCTCAAAGGCGCAGTGAAATGAGATTCCCAGCAACTCTGAAATTCTCCTCAGGCGCGCTTCTACTGAGTCCCACCGGAGATCCAGACTCAGTCCGCTTAGACTCGCACAACTCTCCTTTCTGCTCTTGATCCTGTTTCTGCTTTTACTGATCGGCTCCTCCGCCTTGTGCGCAGTAGCTGTTGTAAGCGCACTCGAACCCTTGCCCTCTACTCCATCTCTGGCCGTGCAACGGCATCTCCATAAATTGCGTAGCGGCAGCAGCCTTCGGCGTGGGATCACCTTCGCGCTTGAGCCCTCATTACGAACGCTATCGCTCCGATTATGCGATCGCCCAAGCAGACACCATCCCCTGGTTAGAGCAAAGCAGGGTCATCTCGCACCTCCCGGATTCGTCCAGCTAAGCCCAAGTCCAACCCACATGGCGGGTTGTGAGACTCTTTGTCGTATGGAACCGCAAAGCTCGAGGGCAGGCCGGTGGCGTATCGCGGGATTGCTGGGTGTGGGCGTCCTGGTGAACTATTTGGACCGGGTAAACCTGTCGGTCTCGCACGCAGCCCTGCACAGCAGCTTCGGCATCTCTGATATCACCTTTGGCTACCTGTCGGGTGCGTACAACTGGACCTACGCCGCCTGCCAATTACCTGTGGGTGTGCTGTTGGACCGCTTCGGGGTAAGGCGAATCGGTCGCGTAAGCACGTTGCTGTGGAGTATCGCCTCGTTCTGGGCGGCTCTCACCTCCGGCATCACTGGCTTTTTTGGCGCACGGCTCTTGCTCGGGGTGGGAGAGGCGCCTACATTTCCTGCGAACGCCAAGGCTGTGGGCCTGTGGTTTCCAGACCGCGAACGGGGTACCGCAACAGCCATCTTCGATGCGGCAGCGAAGTTCGCCTCTGCCATCGGCGTTCCCCTGCTTGGAGTCCTTTTGTTGCAACTCGGTTGGCGTTGGAGCTTCGCCATCACGGGTTTCATCAGCTTGCTATACTTCGGCCTATTCTCCAGCGTGTACCGGGATCCGGAGCGCGATGCTGCGCGTCCTGCCTCCAATTCCGAGCTCGCAACGGAGAGTGAGGCGGGCAGCTCGCTTGCTTTCCTGCTCCGCAGCCGCAAGGTGCTTGGCCTCGCCCTGGGCATGGGTGCCTACAACTACGTCTTCTACCTGCTCGTGACGTGGCTGCCGACCTACTTGTCCGCGGCGCTACATATGGATCTCCTGCACTCCTTCCTCTATACAGGCGTGCCATGGCTCTTCGCCACATGCACCGATCTTTCCGCCGGGCTTACCTCGGATGTGCTGATTCGCAAGGGATGGGACGCCAATCGCGTAAGGCGTTCCGTGCTGCTGTGCGGCACCGCCTGCGGTCTGGGCATTATGGGCGCGGCACAGGCCCACACGCCCGTACGGGCGCTCGTGTGGATCAGCCTTTCTATTGGCGGGTTAAGCGCGGCTTCACCCATTGGCTGGGCCATCCCGTCGATGATCGCGCCACACGGCAGCACCGGACGCGTCGGCGGCATCGTGAACTTTTCCAATCAACTCTCCGGTATCGCCGCCCCTATTATCACGGGCTACCTCGTACATGCCACCGCTTCGTTTGCCTGGGCCTTTGCCGTTTCTGGAGCCTACCTCTTGCTGGGTCTGGCAGGCTATGTCTTTCTGTTAGGCAAAATCGAGCGCATTCCTGCTCAGGCAGCCACGGGGTAGTCCGGGCGGCGAGGGATCGTGCAATTCAAGTTCTCAGGGTTGCAAGGCAGTTTGCACCGCCAGCGGGTATGGCACAGTCTCCCCCGTGCGGGAGTTGAACACCGTAAAGCTGCCATTCGGGTCGCCACGAAGCTCCAGGTAGTTGCCCGGGTCAGATCCTTGCAGGTTCGCGATAAAGCGTGAAGAGACGTTGTTGCTTGCGCCACCCTCCGCAGAGTAGTGCAGCTGCCACAAATCCTGGAGCCCGGGGCTGGTGCGCATGGTCTTCAGTGTCGGAACCGAGCCACCCTTCTGTTCCCCGTTATCCATTACGGCTACCCGAGGATGCACAGCATCCACCAGTGCGGGACTTGAGCTCTGGTACCAGCCGTGGTGCGAAACAACCAGAACGTCCACGGGCCCCAGCCGGTCGGTCGGGCACATCAACTCACGCTCCTTGTCCCAGGTCAGGTCGCCCAGGTCCAGCAGTCGCAGCTTGCCGAACGTCAACTCGACGCCAAGCGACCGGCTGTTCTCCGTCTGATCGGGCGGGCGGGTCTCTGTTGTGGCACAGTACGCGTTCGGTTTACCGGCGCCGGGCAAAGCTTGGGCTAGCACATTGCCATCGGCACTGATGACGCGCAGTTGCACCTCGCCAAGAGGCAGAGTTTGCCCTGGGTGCAGGGTGATGTGTTGCGATCGCCCGGTCTGTAACACCCTTTGGTACTCCGCATAGCCGTGTTCGGTCACACCGTGATCCATCTCCCGGTTGGGTCCATGATCAAGGAAGGCGCCCACAGGCAGGCGAGCCACCAACTGTGGCACACCGCCGACGTGATCGTCATGGAAGTGTGTAATCAACACGTAATCCAACCCATGAAGCCCCGCCCGTTGTGCTGCCGCGACAATGCGGTCGGCATCCCTGCCCTGATTGCCGGGCCAGCCAGCATCGATCAACAGAGAATGCCCGTCAGGAGTGACGAACAGCGTCGCCTGGCCGCCTTCCACGTCGATGAAGAAGACGCGCAGTGGCGGCACCAGGGCGTGAGATGTTGCCTGTGCGGTGCCTGCGTTTGGCAACAACCACGTGCATCCAGCAGCGAGGATTAGCCTCCACTGCCGTAGCTTCCACGAAAACAGGGTCATACGTATCTCCCTCCTTCAGCCTTGGTTTGGGCCAACCGTGGCGCGTGTGGAGCCGGTGCTGATGCCTCCGTCCACAAGCAGGGTTTGCCCGGTGATGTAGCGGCTTGCCTCGGACGCGAGAAAGACCACGGCTCCATCCAGGTCGTGCGGCTCTCCAGGACGCCTCAGCGGAATGCGATCCACAAGGTACTCCACCCAGCGCTTGTTTTGGTAGAGCACTTGGTTCTGCGCCGTTTGAAACCACCCTGGGGCCAGGCAGTTCACCGTGATGCCATGTTTGCCCCAGTCATCGGCAAGGCTCATGGTCAGCTGCCGTATGCCGCCCCGGCTCGCCGTATACGGTGCCAGCCCCGCATAGCCGAAGACGCTGGTGACAGACCCGATATTCACGATGCGGCCATACCTATGCGGCATCATCAGGCGCGCGATCTGTTGCGCCACAAAGAAGCTCCCGCGCAGGTTGGTGTCAAGTACCAGGTTCCAGTCCTCCCAGGAGATCTCCGTCGCGGGTTTGCGTACATTGCACCCCGCGTTGTTCACGAGGATGTGCACCTGCGCCACAGAAGCGGCCACCGCCGCCCCAAAGGCCTCGACGCTGCCCCGCTCACGCACGTCCAGGGCCAACGGCAGCGCTCGCCGGCCAAGCGCTTCGATCTCCGCCACAAAGGACCCTAGATCGTCCTTACGCCGGCTCGTTACGATCAGGTCCGCGCCCGCACTGGCCAGCGCACGTCCCATGTACTGCCCAAGACCCCGGCTTGCGCCTGTCACCACCGCCACCTGCCCACTTAGGTCGAAGAGCTTGGTGTTCATGCGTGACTCCTCGGCCTCGCCGCGGCATCGCGCCTTGGGTCGACCACGACCTTCATCAGGTTCGGTTCGTGGGCATGCAGTCGCGCAAACCACTGGGCACCCTCCTCCAGCGTGGCCACTGCCGTGATCAACGGCTTCACCTTGATTCGCCCATCGGCAATCATCTCCATCGCCAGCGGGTATTCGCCCGCCGAAGCGCACGAGCCCTGCAACCGGATCTGGCGCGACACCACCTTCTGCAGCGGCAGCGTGACCTGCGGGGTAATGTTACCGACCAGCGTCACCGTGCCGCCCTTGCGCACACAATCGACACTGGCAGCCACCGTTTCTTCACGCCCTACCGCCTCCAGGACGAGATCTACACC
>CAXTRM010000231.1:0-5722 GCA_964246625.1 uncultured Acidobacteriaceae bacterium | reverse complement strand
TATGAAGCCATCCATGGGCAAACGAATGGAACAGGCACAGCGGCGATAGCAGGATGGGCTCTGAATCCAGGCAATACCATCGCGGCTGTCTTTGGATGGAGTAAGGGGACGGGTTCAGGTGTCTTTGGCCATGGCGAATCTGGCGAAGGTGTTCATGGGGAATCCAATTCGTCCTTGAATGCCGCTGTTGCCGGCATTCAAGTGAATCCTACAGGAACTGGTGCCGGCATCTATGGCGAGAGTCGAGGTAAGGGCCCCGCGGGCTTCTTTAAGGGGGACGTCCAAGTTACCGGTAGCGTCACCGTTTCTGGAGACGTGATCCTCTCCGGTGCTGATTGCGCAGAAGAGTTCGACATGGCCGGGAATCTCTCGCCCGTTCCCGGCGCTGTCATGGTCATCGACGATCACGGCGCCCTCGCCTTCGCCTCCAAGCCTTATGACCCCCGAGTCGCCGGCGTGATGTCCGGGGCAGGCACCTACCGCCCTGCACTTACCCTGGACCGCCGCCCCGACGCCATCAATGCGCGCGGAGCCATCGCGCTCATCGGAAAGGCGTGGTGTCAAGTTGACGCCAGGGGAGCTCCCATCCGCGTCGGCGATCTCCTCACCACCTCCGCAACGCTTGGCCACGCCATGCGCGCCGACTGCGACCGCCTCGCCCCCGGCACCATCCTCGGCAAAGCGCTCGCCCCGCTCCAGGATGGCACCGGTCTCATCCCTATGCTCATCACCTTGCAGTAGAGCTGCGCAGCGCGCCAGGAGCAAATGAGGCACGATGGATCATCCCGCACGGCCACATGTACGAGCACGAAAACTCCCGACCCAAACATGGTCGGTACCGTCATGCTCCTCAGGTGTGCGCAGGCCAGTCCATCGGCTCTCTCACAGTTCTCAGTGAACTTCTCGGTGCGCTGGCAAATGTCGCAGCGTGCAGTGGGTGCAGCTATCGCTACCAGTGGCCTCGTACTTTGCATTCCGCAGGTCCCAGTGTGCTTCAGCAGATACTCGTCGCTGTCCAAGCGGCATTCAGTATTCTCGACAATCATCGTTATTGTTTTGGCAACGTGACAGTGCCGAGGGCTTCATCCCGGTTCTCGTTACCTATTAGTAATTAGGAGCTGACATGACAGATCCAGGAGACGGCCTAAAGATACTGCTCGGCCCATTCAACGACCTCAGTCCGACAGCTAATGCCATCTTTGGCAGCCTTTCGGCAGCAGTTGAGATCCTTGCCGGTTTCGGAGCTGCTGTACAGGTCGTAGAGACGCTGATCCAACTCTTCGGTAGTACGATCGACTTAGGTACCGTTGTACAGATCATCCAGACGGATTTTGCGGCTGTCTTTGCCGCGCAGAGCGCCGAGGATACCATTCGGCAAATGGTGCAGGTTGGCTCGCTGCTGGACAAGGCACGGGCTTACAGGGACTTCGCAAGCAGCGCACAGCCCTCCGATCCAGGGTATGCCTCCGAGTCCGCAGAGGCTATCGAGAACACACACGCCTATCTTCTGCAGCTGCTGGATCAGACGGAATACATGTGGTTGCGCCTGCATTTTGAGAGCGACGACTACGCTCCCGATCCCTACACAGCGGCCCTTAATCTGAACCCGCCGCAGCCTTTCCCGGGCGCGCAGTTTGACTTTCGCCTGACCCTGCCGGCCACTCTCGAAGTGCTATGCATCTGGCTACTCATTTTGGCCAAACTCAACCCCAGCGACTGGTTGGCAGAGCGCGCACAACAACTCCTCGAACTTGGCCAATCGCTCGAGTACTTCTATAACAAAATCCGCGACGGTATTCAGGATATCAAGGTGCCGAACATCGGGGTCGATCCTTACAACGGCTCGATCAACAATGGGCCAATCCTCGTCGAATCCACAAATTGGATTAAACAGCGACCTTATGGCGCAGTACAAATTTATGCCGCGGAAGGGCTCGTTGATCGCTATCCTGACATGCGCTGGCCCAACGCGACAGCCTGCCTCCAGGACACCAACGCACAATTATTCCAGCTCGCGTTCTCAGAGTTCTTTGTTCGCTTTCAGATCGGCAATTATGTTCGACACGCGCAGATCTACTATGACTTCGCCCTACCCGATGTCTATCAGGTCATCAACATATTGCGTGGTCTTGGCGGCGCGCCTCCCTTGACTGCGGATTTGCACAACGGCGACCTATCTATCCGGAAGGTCTGGGCCATCATGAAAAATGGCAATTACTTTTCAGGGCCTAGTGACCCAAATCGTGTCTCTGTGCGGGCGAACATCATTACCGCGCTGGCCGGATCCGGTTCAGGTTTCGTCCCTCGACTCAGGCAAGTTCTGCTTTCGCAGTGATCTCCCGCAAACGATTCCTCTACCAAGATTGCTCAAACTACAAGCGACCGTAGCGGAATACGGCTCACCTGTCAGTAAGCTGCCGTGGCATTCCGAACGCAGATAGCACATAGATCGCGTGCGAGCGAGAGGTTTGCTGGCAAGAGTCGAAGCTCAGCGCTACGCGCTGGAAAAGACGGCAAGCCGTTCCAACCCCTCCAAACGTTGAAGAATCAACTCGTGATTGGACGCTCTCTTCGGTTGTGAGGCATGCAGCTTGAAGTTTGTAGCGGATTAGTCTCGGGAAACGCCGTTCGCGGCAATGGATCGGGCCATAGTTGATGAGAAGCCGACACATCGTTACAAAGCGCCTGCACATAGAAATCCGATTTAGTGAGTCCTTGCGACGAGTGCTGAGATGATCGGCGTGAGCGGACGGCTCTCACCCGCACAGAGGTACGGGAAGAACTGTGCGACCAACTTGGGATTGTTTCCAAGTCATATACGCTGTTCTGGCCTCGTAAACGGTGACGTTACGGTAGCAGATGGGGTCTTGACCAGCCCTCACGGTGAACTCTATCGCTTTAACTTCGCTTGGCAAGCTCACACCATTGCGCCTCTCCCAAGCTCCTGAGAGGATGGAACCATGACAAAGCGTAGCAAGAAGCAATGGCCGCTGACCATCCTTATCTTCCTTGAAGGGATTACTCTTATCTTTCGGGGCTCGGGCATACTTTCTACCAAATGGACGGTTGTGGTGCTGTTTGTTGCACTCGTTCCCGCCTGCACCCTCAAGGCGTTCTTAGACTCACGGCAGTCACTGGGTTAGTCAGTGTATTTACTGCCAGAACAAGGCGTAATCTAGGTCTCGTTTGGGGAGGAACGATGCGCGAAGTGCTCCCAACCGAAGTCCCCGGAGTCCACCATCGAGTCGAGGTGAACGGCACCAGGTTGCACTTTACCGTTGCCGGCCAGGGAGAGCGGTTGAGCTCTTGCATGGCTTTCCGATGACCTCGTACTACTGGCGCAAGATCATTCCGCCCTTAGCCGAACGGTTCCTTGTTGTGGCACTGATTCCGGATGCAGCAGAGGTGAACTGGTCTGCCTGCGGTCGAAGGCGGGTGCGATCTAGATGAAAGTCCGGGCCCGCAGACCTTCCTCCCCATGTCCGAGTTGTGGCCATCGCTCGACGCGGGTCCACAGTCGGTACCGGCGCACGCTCGCCGATCTGCCCCTAGCAAGGGCTTCCAGTCCGGATTCAGCTTCATGCACGGAAGTTCTTCTGCTCTAACGACCGTTGTGCCCAGCACATCTTCACAGAACCCTTGACCGGCACTGTGGCCCGCTACGCGCGTAAGAGCAGTCGCTCGAGTGAGGCTTTGCACTGGGTCACCCTGGCGTTAGGAGGTCGGGCTGGGGCGAGGCTAAGTTGCAAGCTCGGCATTTTGGCAAGCCGGCCGACCTTGCTACGGGCACTTCGCAGACGGGCTTTTCCGGCAGCGGAGTCTCCAGTCCGCGTGCTCGGCATCGATGAATGGGCCTGGAAGAAGGGTCATCGGTACGGGACTATGCTGTGTGATCTTGAACACCTTGCGGGAACACCAATGCGGCTCCGAGGAGCCCCAGGGCACACGAAGATGGCACAACGCTTAAGACCACGCCAAGAGATGCAGTGATCGTCCAACGTAGTGCTTTGTTTGTCATCACCGACTAGCTTGCAAGAGAAGCAACCTCTTCGTAACTCAAAACGTGGTCAGAGATGCCAGTCGCCATCGCCGGAGTGGTACTAAGCGTCTCGTGAATGCGGGCGACTTTGTAGTGGATGAAGTGCAGGGCGACAGCAGCCGCGTGGTTCTCCACTTTTTTGCTGAAGGCATTCGTGAGGTGAGTGAAGCGCCGCACCCCCATCCGCATGGTGAGTTCGGACGCTCCACAAAACTAGTGCTGACGTGCTTGGGGTGCGGCGCTCCCGTCGTCGTCTTCATGTCGCAACCGATGCAGGTACCGGGCTGTACCGGGCGTGGCCTTCGCTTGAGGCCCCACAATTATTTGCAGAAGCAGTGAAGAGGCACGCAATAGCGAGAAGCTTGTCTACTTGCGACCTAAACATACCCTTGCTTCAATTTGCAAAGAGCAGCGCTAGTAACAGGAAAGGCGGGATGCAGGTCGTTCGTCAGTAAGGGCCAAGGACAGATGCGCTAATTTGGTTTGCACGAGCGAGCAATCTTCTACGGCCCGCTTTACTAGGAAAGTCTAGTACAACGCTTATTGCTCTAATCGACGGCGCACGCGCGCACTGGTATTGTCGGGTAAAGACGCGGTGTAAGCACCGTCGTTAGTTGTGGTGATATCGACTACTCTCACTTCTGCAGGGGTTCCGTTGAAGCCCTCGAAGGACAATGACAGGCCGCCCATTCCATTGTCGTCGAAGCTCGCCTTAACTGCTCGCTCGAAACAAGATAAGCCGTTCGGGCAGAGGTAGTTTCGCGGGATCTCTGCAACATGGGTTGTTGCATCGCCTGCTGCCACGGTAAAGATCAAGGCTCTGTATTGCTCCTCATAGAAGTCTGCTGAAGCGACCATTGTAGAATCCGCATTCCAGAAAAAACCATCTGATGCCATCCTGTGCAAGGGGCCTTCAAGGTCAACGTTACTACCAGCTTTTGTTGATGCACGCTCTGGGAAAAGAGCTTTCACCCCTTGTGAGATGTTTTGCGCCTTGTCGGCCTTCCCTGAAGAGGCAAGATCAAGAATCAGGTAATTGTCCTCTACATCTCTCACGCCATGCGTCGGGTAAAATTTGAGGTAAGCCACGTAGCGACCGTTAGGAGAGATCGCGGGCGCATAGCAAAGAAATTTGCGTTCTATAACGCCGCTTACAAGGCTAATCACTAAAATCTCAGAGGCATCTCCATTTACAAAGCCTTCAATGACTACTACCTGTTCTGGTGAAAAGAGCCGTGCTGTGGAGTACTGACTAAACTCTCCAGGCAGGAGAATTCTTTTTGCCTGGCCCCCTGAGATGATGGTGAGCGAGAGAGGCGCGCCACCCGTGATATAAAGTGTTGTGCTACCAAGCGTCGTGGTTATTTCCTGGTTTGATCCAGGGCTGAACCCTGAGGTTTGTGCGGCCGGGATTTCGATATGCCCGTGTTCCTGATCCTGAGCATGGCACAGAGCTCCAAGGAGAAACGTCCAAAAAACTATGTTCACACTAATTCGCAGCATAGGTATCCGCCGTCCACAAATTGCCGTAGTCACCCACCGAATGTCCTGAACACGCTGTTGAATAGACAGCGTCATCTATGTGTCCATTTGTTCCGTTGAAACCGGTATTGCAGGCTGGACAATACTCCTGAGGATACTTCATTGCTTGCTGGGTGTTAGCTGAAGTGATATAGGGAAGGT
>CAXTRM010000230.1:4699-5782 GCA_964246625.1 uncultured Acidobacteriaceae bacterium | reverse complement strand
GGCGACCGGCGGTTGCTACGGCATGCACGGCAGCGGCGGACCTTGCGGAAACCAACCTACAAACTCCAACACAGCATCAACTGCCCCAAGTAACTTCCAGCGAATGCCCCTTCCGGGAAACCATCTGAATTGCACTACGAGCACAGGGGTTAGCTTCCCAGCTCCGCCAGGATTCAGCGTCAGCAACATAGCCGCGAATGGAGCAGCGAACGGTCTGTCAGGCGCAAGAGCTGCTGTAGGGCAAGGCGGTTATTACGACTTCCAGCGATTCCAGGTTGGCTCTGTCACGCAGTTCTTCAAGGGGTACACACCGGTCGCCAATGTTGCTGTGGGGGCCTACGTTCAAGGGACGGGAGCGCGACAATGGGTGGCGAGCTTGATCTCGAACACATATGCGTTCTTCAACTCCAACAATGGAGCAACCGCTCAACAGGCACAGTTCAGGAACCTGGGCTTCTCTCTGGCTGCTGGAAAGGGGAGCTACTCATGCCAACCGTCAATACCCTAGACAGCACACCGGGCAGTCCTGCGAAACCCCTAGACATCGCGTTCATGGCCGCCAACGCAGTGGGCATCGGGCTCTACCTTCGTCTTGCATCTCGCGGCTGGAGAATACCGCAGGAGCATGGAGCGGTTCCTGTCTCAGGAGAGCCCTTCGTGTGGGCTCTAGCCCTACCGGTGTTAGGTGTGTTCCTTCTAACCGACCTAATATGGGGCGGGCTGCTCCTACGACGTAGGGAGCGGAAGAGGGGGCTGTGGTGGTTCATCGTCGGTGGGCTATGGCTCATAGCCATAGTCGTTGACTTCGCTCATCACTGAGTACACAGTCACAGGCCGTCCCTCTGGGCGGCCTGTCTCTTGCTAGCTTGAAGGAGGCCCGATGAAGTTCTCTGAGATCGCGAACCGGCTGACGGGGATATCGACGCCGGTCGGTGGGGTGTCATGGCAGCCAGCGGAACTGGAGATCGCCGGGGCACGCCGGGTGGTCGCGTTCCTGGAGGACCGGCGGGTGCTGTACGACCCGTGCGAGATGGAGGTGCCCGACCACTGCGTCCGTTCGGTGCTCGACATCCGCCACCATCT